>JBCCWV010000086.1:0-20423 GCA_039192745.1 Verrucomicrobiota bacterium
GCTCGTCAGTCGGCTTGAGATATCCATCAACACGACGACGTGAAACCCCGACGCGGCCATCACGTGGGCTAGTCCCGCCGTCCGAAACGAGGCCTGCAGTTCAAAAGGTTTATCCTGGACTGTCCTACACCTACGAAGGTGAGATCCGCGACCGTCAGGAAGCGAATCAAAGTCTGTTGGTGGGGATCATTTTCGCTGTCCTCGCCATCTATGCCCTCCTTGCCATTCCTTTCCGAAGCTATGTGCAGCCGCTCATTGTGATGTCGGTCATCCCTTTCGGTCTCATCGGTGCTGTTCTCGGGCACATGTTGATGGGGAAGGCCTTGAGCACCTTCAGCACGTTTGGAATGCTGGCCCTCGGCGGCGTCATCGTGAATGACAGTCTCGTTTTGGTCGACTACGTGAACCGCAAGCGCAAGGAAGGGATGTCCGTCTTTGAGGCTGCTCGCACAGCTGGTGCCGCGCGTTTCCGGGCGATTATCCTCACTTCCTTGACCACGTTCTTCGGGTTAATCCCGCTGCTTTTGGAAAAAAGCACGCAGGCACAATTTCTCATTCCGATGGCGATTTCGTTAGGGTTCGGCATTCTCTTTGCCACTTTCGTTACGCTTTTGCTTGTACCTGTGAATTACATGATGCTCGAGGATTTGAGAAAGCTCGCTTCACGGTATTGGCGTTGGCAAACGGGCAAAGAAGAGGATGTTCCAAGAAACATCGTCACGGATTAAGCCCTTCACTCGCGAAATCGAAGCTTTTGTAAAGCCACGATAACGACAGTATCCACGCTTTGTTAATGTCCGGTAAAGGGAGGGTAAAAGTTGGCAAGGGCTTTTGACTCAACGCGTAAAACCGGGAATTTCCCAGTGTTCAATATCTCTAATATGAAGACTGAATCCCGGTTAAACCCCACTACCCCCGCACTGTCGTCCCGCCGCAAATTGCTGCGCGGTCTCGTCGGCCTTGGCGCTGCGGCGCCACTCGTCGCTAACGCCAAGTCAAGCCGTGGCTCATCGAGCCGCCCTAACACAACCTCCAATCACTGTCCCGGGACGCCGAATCCGTATCGACGACGACTCGACGCCTACTCGATTCGCCGAAGAGCCGCTTACGTGAATTTCCGCGAGACACCCGCAAGCCCTGATTGCAACAGTGACGAGCGCAGGCTTCAGGGGTTTATCGGAAACTTCACCAAGACCCTTCCCCACAACAACTTGGGCGAGGTCAATCCCGCCGCCTACCGCGCCTTGATCCGCGCCTTTGAAACCGAACGGCCCGGCGATTTTGAGACTATTCCTGCCGGAGGCACGGCACGGCTCGCCAACCCGCAGGCCGCCATCGCGTACTCGCTGGTCGGCGGAGACTCCCACGTCTTCCCCTTCCCCGCCGCGCCGAGATTCTCGAGCCGTTGGGAAGCTTCCGAGATGGGTGAAGTTTATCTTCACGCGCTTCTTCGTGACGTCCCTTTTGATCAGTTTGGTTCCAATTCGCTCGCCGACTATGCGGTGACGGAAATGAACAAGTTCACCGACTTCCGTGGCCCCAAGGTCGGCGGACAGGTGACGACGGACACGCTCTTCCGAGGCGAAAGCGCGGGCGACTTGATTGGAAACTACGTATCGCAGTTTCTTCTCCTTCCCTACGTCACGCTCAACCAAATTCAGGAACAGCGCAATCGCGTGACCGTGCAAGGCGATGATCACATGATCACTTACGCCGACTGGTTGAATATCCTAAATGGCGGAGCGCCCACCACGTCCAACCAGTTCGACACCACCCCGCGCTACATCGCCACTCCGCGAGACCTTGGTGATTACGTTCACTTCGATTTCAGCTACGAAGCCTACCTCAACGCCGCGCGCATTCTTCTCTCGCTCGGCGCTCCACTGAATCCTTCGAACCCCTACAATTCAAGCACCCGCCAAGGGGCGTTCATCACATTCGGCGGCGCGGAAGTCCTTTCGCAGATCGCCGAAGTCGCCCTCCATGGATTGAAAGCCGCATGGTATCAGAAATGGCGTGTCCATCGCCGGCTTCGCCCGGAAGTCTTCGGCGGCCGCGTCCACAACCACGTCACCGGTGCCGCGAATTATCCGATCAACGGAGAGCTTCTCAATTCAGACATCCTGAACCAAATATTCTCCGCCAACGGGAACTACTTGCTTCCCATGGCCTATCCCGAGGGATCACCCACCCACCCGGCCTATCCTGCGGGACACGCCGTCATCGCCGGCGCTTGCGTCACCGTGCTCAAGGCCTTCTTTGACGAGAGTTGGGAAATTCCATTCCCGATGCAGGTCGATCCAAGTTCGAATGGCACCGCGTTGCAATCCTACACGGGTCCGACGCTCACCGTCGGCAACGAGTTGGACAAGCTCGCCAACAACATCGCCATCGGCCGCGATCTCGCGGGTGTCCATTGGCGAACAGACGGCACCGAAGGCGTCCTTCTCGGCGAGAAAGTCGCAGTGAAGATGTTGAAGGACATCAAGAAGACATACAACGAACGCTTCGACACCTACACGTTCACCGGATTCAAAGGCAACACGATCCGAATCTGACGCCGCGACTGTGGCGTGGATTGACAAAATCCGAATTTCGAAATCCGAAACAAATTGGAATTTCGAATTGCCGAATGATCGAATATCCCCGTCACGAAAGTGGCGGGGATTTTTTTACGCCGGAGCGCGCGCGGCCTCGCTCGCCCAAATAATGTCGGCGCAAAGCGCCCACGATTTCAAAGCGAGCGAGGCCGCTCGCGCTCCGGCTTCAACTCTCGTGATTTTTCCAAAACGGCGATGCCAACTCGCCCTGCCGCGCCACTCTACGCTACGCTACGAAAAAACCCTGCCACTCTCGTGACAGGGTTTTCTTGATTCGAAATTTGAGTTCCTGATTTGTTTCGAACTTCGGAATTCGAAATTCGAATTTCCGCGCGCGGCGCGGCTAGCTGATCTCGCCGCGCGCCTTACCCTTGGCTTCAAGGGCGGCTTGAGCGGCGGCGAGTTTTGCGACCGGGATGCGGAAGGGGCTGCAGCTGACGTAGTTGAGGCCGGTGCGGTGAAAGAATTTCACCGAATCCGGGTCTCCACCGTGTTCGCCGCAAATACCGATCTTGAGCGACTTCTTGGTCGAGCGTCCGCCTTTAACACCCGCTTCGACGAGTTGGCCAACGCCGGTCTGGTCGAGGCTGGCGAAGGGGTTATTCGCAACAATTTCAGCGTCCTGGTAATCGGGCAGGAAGCTTGAGCTGTCGTCGCGGCTCAATCCGAGGCAGGTCTGAGTAAGGTCGTTGGTTCCGAAGCTGAAGAACTCCGCGTGTTGCGCGACTTGATCAGCAGTCAACGCGGCACGAGGAATCTCGATCATTGTGCCAACGGTGTACTTCAATTGGCTGGCTTTGAGGCCATACTTCTTGCGCACTCCAGCAGCGGCTTCGTCGATGACTGCCTTCTGCAGTTCGAGTTCCTTGTCGTAGGCGACGAGCGGAACCATGATTTCGGGAAGGACTTTGGTGCCCTTCTTCTGCACCTCGGCGGCGGCTTCGAGAATGGCCTCGACCTGCGCGGCGGTGACGGCGGGGTAGCTGATGCCGAGACGGCAGCCACGGTGACCGAGCATCGGGTTTTCCTCGTGAAGGGAATGAATGCGCTTGCTGATGGCCGCAGGGCTCATCTTGATCTTCTGGGACAAGTCCTTGATCTGCTTGCTGTCCATCGTGCCGATGAACTCGTGAAGCGGCGGATCGAGAAGACGGATCGTCGCCGGGCGACCTTCAAGTGCTTTGAAAATACCGATGAAGTCCTTTTTCTGGAAAGCCTTGATCTTCTTCAAGGCCTTCGCACGTCCGGCATCGTCGTCCGCGAGGATCATCTCGCGCACGGCATCGATGCGGTTGCCTTCAAAGAACATGTGCTCTGAACGAGTAAGGCCGATACCTTCGGCGCCGAACTTGATGGCATTGCGGACTTGCTCCGGAGTATCGGAATTCGTGCGGACACCGAGTTTGCGATGGCCGTCCGCCCATTTCATGAGCTCGACGAACTTCTTGTAGGTGGCGCTGCGCTTGGCGGCAGCCTTGTTCTCAAGGAGACCCTGGATGACCTGCGACGGAGATGCTTTCAAGCCGCCCTTGTAGACGTTGCCGACGAAACCATTGATCGAAAGGAGATCCCCTTCCTTCAAGGTGACGCCCTCACCGGTGAGAGTTTTCTTCGAGTAATCGATCTTCATCCCGTGGGCACCGCAGACGCAGACTTTACCCATTTGCCGGGCAACGAGAGCGGCGTGCGAGCTGGCGCCACCTTCGGTCGTGAGAATGCCTTCAGCGGCGATCATGCCACGAAGGTCTTCCGGTGAAGTAGCCTGGCGGACAAGGATAACATTCTTGCCTTTGGCAGCGGCTGCCACGGCAGACTCTGCAGTGAAGTAGATGTGACCGGATGCGGCACCGGGACCGGCCGGAAGACCGCTGCCCATTTTCTTGGCCTTCTTTTCATCCGCGGCGTCGAAGATCGGCGAAAGCAGATGACTGAGGTCGTCAGCGGGAATGCGAAGAATAGCTTCGTCTTTGCTGATGAGGCGCTCCTTGACCATGTCGAGAGCGATGTTCACGGCGGCAAATCCGGTGCGCTTCCCATTACGGGTTTGCAGCATCCAAAGCTTTCCTTCTTCAATGGTGAATTCAACGTCCTGAACGTCGCGGAAATGCTTCTCGAGAATCTTGCGGACTTTGAGTAGTTCCGCGTGCGATTTGGGGAGGTCTTTCGCCATCTTGGCGATTTGCTTCGGCGTGCGCACGCCGGCGACAACGTCTTCTCCTTGGGCGTCGATGAGGTATTCACCGTAAAAGACATTTTCGCCAGTGGCAGGGTCGCGGGTGAAGGCGACGCCGGTGCCGGAGGTCTTGCCGGTGTTGCCGAAGACCATGGCCTGGACGTTGACGGCGGTGCCCCACTCGGCGGGGATGCCGTATTTCGCGCGGTAAACCTTGGCGCGGTCGTTCTCCCAGGAGTTGAAGACCGCGTTCACCGCACCGTAGAGCTGGTCCATTGGGTTCTCGGGGAAATTTTTGCCCGAGCGCTTCTTAATGAGCTTCTTGAACTCGGCGACCACCCAGCGGAGATCGGACTCCTCAAGTCCTGAATCGTCGGCGACCTTGGCCTTCGCCTTGGCCTTGTCGAGAATGACCTCGTAAGGATCGTGGTGCTCGCCTTCTTCTTCCTCGACACCCATGACGACGGAGCCATACATCTGCAGGAAGCGGCGATAACTGTCCCATGCAAATTTGGGATTCCCGGTCTTCGCGGACAACGCCTCGACGACAGTGTCGTTGATACCGAGGTTCAAAATGGTGTCCATCATCCCGGGCATCGACTCACGCGCGCCTGAACGGACGGAAAGGAGAAGTGGGTTTTTGAGGTCGCCGAACTTCTTGTCCATCGCCTTTTCGATCTTCGCGATGTTGGCCTTGATCTCGGCGTCGAGCGTCTTCGGGTAAGTCAGCTTGTTGGCATAGTAGTAGGTGCAGACCTCCGTCGTGATGGTGAAGCCCGCGGGAACGGGAATGCCGATGTTGCACATCTCCGCGAGGTTCGCGCCTTTACCACCGAGTAGTGCTTTTTGCGATCCATCACCATCGGACTTCTTGCCTCCGAAGAAGTAAACGTTCTGCTTTTTACGGGAGACGGACTTGCGCTTCGGCGCGGCTTTCTTACGGGCGGACTTTTTCGTGGCCATGATCGATCAGGTGGTAGTAGTGAGATGTTGGGTGCTTCAGTTTGTAGATGCGCCGGAAAAATCTGGTCCCCCGGCGGAAGGACGGGGAATCTAAGGGGTTTCGTTCCCCTGTCAATGAATGGTGAGGGGCGGTTTTGGCGCAGTCCGTAGTCGCTTTCCGCCCTCTTGCCAACCGTCTCCACGGGGCCTAGTTTTTTATTCAATGATCCGTGAATATATTCGAGCCGCGATGGGAGAAGCTCGCTTTGAAATCCTCAAAGATGACAACAGCTTCTATGGCGAAATACCGCTTTGCCCCGGCGTCATGGCAAACTGCGAAACCCTCGAAGGTTGCCGCGAGAAACTAGAGGAGGTTTTAGAAGAATGGCTATTGTTGCGCATTCACCGCCATCTCGACATCCCGCCAATCAGCGGAACGAAACTCGAAGTTCTGACCGCAAGCTGATGCCTGCTTTCGGTCCGATCAAACAACGCGAGCTTATTAAAGAACTCCGGAAAGCAGGCTTCGAAGGACCCATTTCAGGCGGAAAACATCCATTCATGATAAGGGGCGACTTCATACTCACTATTCCCAACCCTCATCGTGGCGACATCGGTCGTGAGCTGCTCTCACGCATCCTGAAACAAGCCGGAATGACCCGCGAAGAGTGGGAGGCACTTTGAATCACTTACCGCGCAATGCCGCGGTTCCTCGGGCACGACCATGCGATCAACGGAGAGCACACCCGGGCCATCACAATTGGAAAAAGAAGAACTCTCTTCATCGTACTTCGGACAGCCTATCAAAATCCGACACGCCCCGTCAAGAGGCGGGCAATCCCCAGATCGTTTTCGCACCTTTTCGCGTCCTTTCGCAGTTTCCTCAACTCCGATGACTGAAAGCCTCGGCCACGAAGTCCACGCGCATCTTCACCAGATCGACGCGCTTCACTTTGACCCGCAATTCGTCCGCAATGGCAATCCCTTCGCGCCCTCGTGAATCGACGAACTCCCGGCGCGCCCCATTGTAGCGATACCCGTGCCGGGTTGCGGGTAGGTCCTCCTCACGGACAAGTCCTTTTATCTGGTATTCGACGAGTTCGACGAAGACACCGATGCGTCGCACATCGAAAACCACGGCGTCAAAAGTCTCAGCTTGCCCCTTTGCGTTCGAAAGCGAGGCAAGATACTCCAGCTGCTTGAGCCGCTGGGATTCATTCTCCGCGTCGGCGCTCGTCCGTTCCGTCTTGGAAATGTGCTCGGCGATTTCGGCGAGTTTCCCCAGCGTCGGCGTGTCTGTCTTGGACTGACGGGTCACGACGTCGAGAACACGATGCACAACGAGGTCAGCATAACGGCGGATGGGGCTTGTGAAGTGGGTGTAGTTCACTTTGGCCAATCCGTAGTGACCATCCGGAGTCGCGCGGTAGTCAGCGCGTTTGAGACTCTTGAGAAGAGCAATTTTGATCGAGTGTTCCTCACGAGTCCCCTTGATTTTTTTCAACAAGGCCTGCACTTCCCGGCGCTCACTGGGATCGCCAATCTGGAGACCAAAGCCAAGAACAAACTCACGAAACTCGAACAACTTCCCCGCATCGGGATCTTCGTGAACGCGATAAATGCAGGGCTTCATCGCATTCTTGATCTCGCGAGCCACGGCTTCGTTCGCGGCGAGCATGAACTCCTCGATCAATTGGTGACTCTCGTCGTACTCACTGCGAACCAACCCCACCGCTCGACCGGTTTCACGATCGACGACCGCACGCACTTCCGGGAATTCCATATCCAGTGACCCCGCCTCCAAGCGGCGCTTTCGAAGTCTCGAGGCCAACTTCCACGCCACACGAAGCCTCGCCTTCCACTCGCGATCTTCCTCTTCCGGCGGCTCCCCGTCGCCCGACATCAAAGCAAAGGCTTCTTCGTAAGTGAACCGCCGCGCGCTCCGAATCACCGCCGCCGCGAACCGCACCGCCCCTGGACGGCCATCTTTGTCGAACTCGAGAACCACGCAACGGGTGAGACGGTCGACGTGGGGATTCAGGGAACAAAGCCCGTTGCTCAATTCTTCCGGCAACATCGGGAGGACGCGGTCGGCCAAGTAGGTGCTGTTCCCCCGCTTGATAGCCTCTTCGTCGAGAGTCGTTCCCGGCTTCACGTAATGGGAAACGTCCGCAATGTGCACGGCCAATTCGAATCCACCTTCTTCCCGCTCGGTCACAAGAATCGCGTCATCAAAGTCGCGCGCATCCGCCGGATCAATCGTGAAAACAGGCTTATCCCGCCAATCGTCGCGACCCGCAATGTCCGCTTCATTCACCTGCTCTGGAAATGCCTTGGCCTCCTCAATCACCAACGGAGGAAAATTCCTCGGCAGTCGATGTTTCGCGATGATGGAAACGATGTCCACTCCCGGCGCGCCGGAATGTCCTAACACTTCCACCACTCGCCCATTCGGCGTCGCGTATTTCCCATCCCATTTTGTCACCTCGACGATGACCTTGTCCTCATGTCGCGGCGGCGGTTCGGGCAAGGGATCGATCCGCGGATTAACTTCAATCGTCCGCGGGAAGATCGGATTATCCGGCCGGACGTAGAGGAACTTCCCCTTCACCTCTTTAAAGGTGCCAACAATTTCCGTGCATCGACGCTCGACGACCCGGAGTACTTTTCCTTCCTTGCGATCTTCCAGTCGTTCCTGAGCGCGCGCCCGAGCCCGAGGATTCCGAATGTGACGAAGAAACTTCGCGTCCGGCGCCTTCATCAACTTCACGGCCACGAGATCCCGATCAAGCGCCGTCGCCGTGCGCGATGCGGGCACATGCACTTCAAATGCATCCTTCCCATTGCGTACCTCGACCGTGGCAAAGCCCTTCCGATCAAATCGAATCACGCCCTGCAGTTCCCCTTTCCGCACCGCGGACTCGATGACATATCGACCTCCTCCCGCCAGCCGCACTTTGCCCGCCGATTCCAATTGAGTGAGTACCTTCCGCAACGTCTTCCTCCTCTTCGGATCCACTTCCAAGGCGCGCGCTATTTCGGACTTTGTCGGAGGCCGTTGCCCGGCCTTTTGCAAAAGCTTCAGGATGCCTTCGCGAATTTGCTCTTCATCGCTCATAAAAAAACCGCCCGTTTAGCCCGGACTCACCGCCATCCCTCGACGTTGCAAGCGCTTTCGCAACCCGGAATTTGATTGTAAACACTCGAAGTGTCCTCTACGTTGAGAATCGGAACGAGCGTTTCCGAAGCGTTCTTCCGGCCCCAATGTTAACCCCAAAAAGGAAGGAACCCCATGAACCTCCGGAATGAAGAACCGAGGACAGGAGGGGCGGCGTTTACGCTCCTTGAACTCCTCATCGTGATGACGGTGATCGCGATCCTTGCCGCCATCTCTTACACGGCAATGAGCAGTGCCATCAACAGCACCAATCGAGTCATTGCAAAAAGCGATACGGCTTCGCTGACGAATGCCATCACTGCTTACAAACTTGAATACCACGTCATGCCGCTCGAAAACGCCGGCCGAGGCGAGTCGGTGCAAACGGAATCCGATGCCGAGATCATGCGCATCCTCGTCGGCGCCGATCCCGACCTGAATCCCCGCGGACACCGTTTCATGAATGTGAAGCTCGCCAAAAATGACCGGAAGGGCCTCGACCAGAGCGGGAACTACCTCGACCCCTGGGGCGAGAGATACGGAGTCGGCATCGACTCGAACGCCAACGGCGTCGTGAGAAATCCCGCTTCGGAATCTGGCACCCTTCGCGAGGAGGCGATTGCCTGGTCCTACGGCAAGCCCGCCCGAAATGGCCAACGCGCCCATTCAGACAAATGGGTGAAATCCTGGGAATACTGATCTATGATCCCTCCGAATCCACAACCCCTTTCCATCATGAAAAGCCCATCCATGCATAATCCCGGAAGCCGCAAAGGCTTCACGCTTATCGAACTACTGATCGTCATCTCCATCATCGCCGTTCTCGCGGCCGTGAGCTTCCCCGTTATGGGCGCTGTTACGAATCAAGCACGGCGCGCCGAGGCACTGAACACCTGTGTGAGCATCGTGAATGCGATCGCAGCCTACAAGAACGAGTACAACATCATGCCCATCGAAGGAGGAGGTGGCAGCGAATCGCAACAAACCCAGTCCGATTCTTCCTTCATTCGCATTCTCCTCGGTGAAGACGACGACATGAATCGACGGGAAAAGCGTTTCTTGAACGTGAAGACCGCCAAGCAGGATCGTGGAGGCGTCGATCAGCAAGGAAACCTGTGGGATCCCTGGGGCGAAAAGTATGAAATAGAAATCGACGCCGACTACAACGGCGTCGTCAATGGCCCATCCGGTACGCGAGGAGAAATCCGCGCCGACGCCATCGCCTGGTCTTACGGCAAGCCCAAGAGAAACGGGCAGCGTGCGCAACCTGACAAATGGATCAAGTCCTGGGAGTAATCGCATCGCGAAGTTACCCCGATCATCATTCATGAATCGCCGCCGTTTTCTCGACGCCACCGTCGGGACGGCGGCGGTTTTGTTGGGGCACACCGTATGGGCGCGGATGCCCATTGAGCGCACGGGACCACCCCGGCTTCGCCTTGCCCTTGCCGCCTATTCATTTCGGCGGCATTTCGCTTTCATGAAGGGGAAACCGCAGAAACTAGAGGCTGGGGCACGCCCGTTTGATCTCTTTCAATTCATTGACTACTGCGCGAAACAAGACGTCGAAGGCGCGGAACTCACCGCCTACTTTTTTCCTCCAGACGCCGACGCTGGATACTTCAGAGAGTTGAAGCGCCACGCTCATTTTCGAGGAGTGACCATTTCCGGAACCGCGATCGGAAACGACTTTTCCATGGGGCCGGGAGAAGCGCTGAAAGCGCAAATCGAAGAAACGAAAGAGTGGATCAAAAAAGCGGCCCAACTGGGAGCACCACATCTTCGCGTTTTCGCAGGCACCGCCAAAGGCTTCGCCAAGGCTCCTGAAAACATCGATCACTCCATCGCCGCCCTGGCCGAATGCGCTGCATTCGCAGGTGACCATGGAATCGTTATCGGCGTTGAAAACCACGGTAACCTCAGCGCTGAGCAAATGCTCACCCTGATGGAGGGCGTCGATAGCCCATGGATCGGCATCAACCTCGACACCGGGAACTTCTTTTCCGAAGACCCCTACGGCGATCTCGAAGCCTGCGTGCCCTACGCCGTCAATGTCCAGGCCAAGGTCATGATGCGCCGTCCTGACAAAACCAAATACCCCGCCGACTTCGACCGCATCGGACAAATCCTGCGGGCCGGGAACTACCAGGGATTTGTCGTTTTGGAATACGAGGAAGAATCACCGTTTGAGAACATACCGGAGATCCTCAGCGATCTCAGGCAGTCGCTTGCCGCCTCTTTCTAGCTCCCCCTTCGCACGCGACTTGCCTGTCCCGCATTCAAGCAGCATAGTCTTCCAATTATTCAGCGCGGGTAGCTCAGCGGTAGAGCGGCTCGTTTACACCGAGTTGGTCGGCGGTTCGATCCCGTCCCCGCGCATGTCCCTTCACAAAAATTTCGCGATAACAACTCGCGTAGGAAGCGCAGCCCATGGGAATTCGGTCTAATTGGATGTGCTACATTTGAGGGAAGCCGCTCGTGCAACTCCGAAAATTTTAAACAGCCCTCATTGCGCTCGAGTTGGAGGTTACTGGCAAAGACAGGTTACGGATGCTTTGGCCAGCTACGATTCCACCGCACCTGAAAGAGATTGTGAAATATTTCACAAATTCACTTGCGGTGATTAAACACAACCTTTAGGGCAAGGAAAGCTATCGGATTTGGTCCTTGATCCCTATTCAAAACACCATCCAAGGTCTTCTTGGAATTCCTATTCTGGCGGCTGGCGGCACCGCTGCTGAGCCGTTTCCCGGCGTACCCGAATACATCACGAACTCTGTCGTGGTCGGAGTGATCGTGGTCGGAATCATCGTGTTCCTCGTCAATCGGGCGACTCGCAAGATCAAGAAGGTTCCGGGTCCCATGCAGAACTTCATGGAGATGGTCATCGGGGGCCTCTACGGGCAGGTTGAGAACCTCGTCGGAAAGAAGCTAGCGCCTCGGGCATTCCCTCTTCTTGCAACGACCTTTATTTTCATTCTCGTCTCCAACTGGTTCGGACTCGTTCCAGGTGTCGGCACCATCGGTTTCCAGGAATCCAAAGAGGCGATGCCGGCCACGATCACCATCGATCCGAAGGAGAAATACACACCGCTCTTCCGCCCGGCGACCGCCGACCTGAACATGAACCTGGCCATCGCGGCTATTTTCATGCTGACATGGACGTGGTTCGTCATCCGCGAAACCGGTATCGGTGCCTTCTTTAAACACATGTTCATTGCTCCAAAAGGGAGCGGAACCGGGGTTCTCGGGGTCTTCATCGGAGTGATTTTCCTTTTCGTGGGACTTATCGAAGTCGTTTCCATCGCCTTCCGGCCATTCACCCTTTCCCTGCGGCTCTACGGAAACGTCTTTGCCGGGGAGACACTCCTCGCCACGATGGCGAAGCTCGGCGACCCGCTTGGAGCGATCGTCGGATTCATTACGAGCGTCCTTTTCCCCCTTCCCTTCTACTTTCTCGAACTTCTCATCGGTCTCCTGCAGGCCACGGTCTTTACCCTTCTTTGTGCCGTTTACATCCAGCTCGCAACCGCCGGACACGACGAAGAACACGGCCACTAATACTTTCACCGTCGGGACCATTTGCCATTGAGTGTGGGCGGCGGAGAAACAAAACACCAAACCAAATACTAAAATGATCATCGAAACATTTCAGATGCTTGCCGCCGCAGCCCCTGATGCCGGAGCCGCAGCCGGAGGAGTCACCGGTTCCATCGCCCTCGGTATCGCGGGTGCGGGTTCCGCTCTCGGAGTGGGACTCATCGGATCCAAGGCTGTCGAAGCCGTGGGGCGCAACCCCGGCGCTACCGACAAAATCCAACCTCTTGCCATTATTGGAATGGCCCTGGCCGAGGCGATCGCGATTTACGCATTGATCTCCCTCTTCCTCTAATCCAATTCCTGGTTCCGCGTCCGCACGGGCGCGGAACCACCCTTTCTTTTTCTAACCAACCACATCAACCATGACGGAAGTTCTGACCAAATTTGGATTGGATTGGCCCAAGTTTCTCGCCCAGGTAATCGTCTTTTGCACGGTTTATCTGATCCTGAAGCGCTACGCCTTTGGCCCCATCTTGAGTGTCCTTCAGGACCGCCGTCAACGCATCGAAGAAGGAGAAGCGAATCTGGAAAAGATCAGCAAGGATCTGACCGACGCCGAAGAGCGCTCCTCTGAAATCATCGCCGAGGCCAACAGCAAGGCTGAGGCGCTCATCACCGAAGCCCGCGAAAGCGCCGAAGCCATCAGCGCGAAGAAAACGCAGGAGGCTGTCAACGAAGCCAAGTCTATCGTCGAAAAGGCTCGCGAAGCGGCCCAACTCGAACGCGATCAAGCCCTTGCCGAACTCAAACGCGACTTCTCCCGCCTCGTCGTCAACACCACGAGCAAGGTCACGGGCAAAGTCCTCACCAACGAAGATCAGCAAAAGATCAACAGCGAAGCCGCTGCCCAAGTCTCCAACTGATATCTGATCCTTCTTACTTGATACCTTGAAAGCCGCCCTCCGTATCGCCCGCCAACTCTTCAAGCTCTGCCTCACCGCCGATGGCAAGCTCGACTTCGCGCGCGTTGAACAAGTGGTTAAAAAGCTCGCCGCTTCCAAACCGCGCGGCTACCTCGGCATCCTCAAGCAATTCTACCGCCTCGTCCGACTCGAAGCCGAAAAATCGCAGGCCGTCGTCGAGACCGCCGTCGAACTGGATGCCGGCATCAAAAAGCAAGTCGAGTCCGACCTGAAGAACAAATACGGCGACCAACTCACCTTCGAATACAAAACCAACCCCGACCTCCTCGGCGGCATGCGCGTGAAGGTCGGAAGCGACGTCTGGGATGGCTCCGTCAAAGCCCGTCTCGACCGCCTCTCCACCGCCCTCTCCTGAAAACTGAAATCTGAATCTCTGAAAACTCAGCCATGAGCACTATCCTCCAGGAACTTGAAAACGAAATCGCCGGCCTCAAAACCGAGGTCTCCAAGTCGAACGTCGGCACCATCCGCGAAACCGGTGACGGTGTGGCGAAAGTCGAAGGCTTGAGCGACGTCATGCTCAACGAGATGATCGAATTCCCCGGCGGTCACTACGGCCTCGCCCTCAACCTCGAGGAATCCGAAGTCGGCTGCATCCTTCTCAGCGGCGATACCGAGGTCAAGGAAGGCGACGAAGTCAAAACCACCGGCAAGCTCCTCCAAGTCCCCGTCGGAAAAGAACTTCTCGGCCGCGTCGTCAACGCCCTCGGCCAGCCTCTCGACGGCAAGGGCGACATCAAATCTTCCGACAGCTACCCCGTCGAGAAAATCGCTCCCGGCATCATTCCTCGCGAATCCGTCGGCGTTCCCGTGCAAACCGGCATCATGTCGATCGACGCTATGATCCCCATCGGCCGCGGTCAGCGTGAATTGATCATCGGTGACCGCTCGACCGGCAAGACGACCATCGCCATCGACACCATCATTTCCCAGGCGCAGCAGAACAAAGCCGCCGAGGAAGGTCAACTCAAGGACCACAAACCGCTCTACTCGATCTACGTCGCCATCGGCCAAAAGCGCGCGAACATCGCTCGCACCGTCGCCACGCTCGAAAAGGCCGGCGCGATGGACTACACGATCATCGTCTGCGCCGACGCTTCCGACACCGCGACGAACCAATACCTCGCCGCCTACGCCGGCGCCGCGATGGGAGAATGGTTCATGGATAACGGCATGGACGCCCTCATCGTTTATGATGACCTTTCCAAGCACGCCGTCGCCTACCGCCAGGTTTCGCTTGTCCTTCGCCGCCCCTCCGGTCGTGAAGCTTATCCCGGTGATGTCTTCTATCTCCACAGCCGCCTCCTCGAACGTTCGGCTCGTCTCAACGAAAAGAACGGCGGCGGATCATTGACCGCTCTGCCGATCATTGAAACGCAGGCCGGTGACGTCTCCGCTTACATTCCGACGAACGTCATCTCCATCACCGACGGCCAGATCTTCCTCGAAACCGACCTCTTCTATCAGGGCATCCGTCCGGCCATTTCCGTCGGTCTCTCCGTCTCGCGGGTCGGTTCCGCCGCCCAAACGAAGACGATCAAGTCCGTCGCCGGCACGACCAAACTCGACCTCGCTCAGTTCCGCGAACTGCAGGCCTTCGCCCAGTTTGGTTCCGACCTCGACGAAAAGACGAAAGCAACGATCGAACGCGGCCAGCGCATCGTCGAGCTCTTCAAGCAGAATCAATACTCGCCAATTTCCATGGCCGAGGAATCGATCTACCTCTTCGCGATGCAAAACGGCTACTTCGATGACGTCGATGTGGATCGCGTGAAGGAATGCCAAACCGCGATGGGTGAATTCTTCAATACGCGCAAAGCCGACCTCCTCCAGGAAATCATGAACAACCAACCGGACCTCAAAAAGAAGGATCCGGAAATGATCGACAAGGTCAAAGCCGCCATCGAGGACTTCAAATCCGTTTGGAGCTAACACACCGACCTTTGACTTCCGACTACTGACCAATGGCCAACCTCCGCGACATCCGGCGCCGAATTAAATCGGTCAAAAGCACCGCCCAGATCACCCGGGCGATGCAGCTCGTCGCCGCGTCGAAGATGAAGAAGGCGCAGGATCAGGCGCTTGCCGGTCGTCGCTACGCCGAGGTCATGAACCGCGTTCTCGTGCACTTGAAGCACCACACCGAGGACGAAGAGCACCCGCTAATGACTGCAGGTGAAGGCGACAAGGAATTGACCATCGTCATCAGCACCGACAAGGGGCTCTGCGGAGGATTGAACACGAACCTCACCCGCGCCGTTCTCGATGATGGCGGGGAGGACACCAGCTACGTCTCCATCGGCAACAAGGGGAAACAAGCACTCTCCCGCTTGAAGAAAGACCTCGTCGCCGACTTCCAGGTCGCCGACCCCGCGCGCTTCATCGATGTCCGCCAGGTCGCCAAGTTCGCCACCTCCGAGTTTTCCGAAGGCAAGGTCGCCACGGTGAAACTCGCCTTTACCAACTTCGTCAACACCCTCAGCCAGACGCCCTACATCGCCACGCTTCTTCCGGTTTCCGGTATGAAGCTTACGCAGAAACGCGGCTACGAAGGGGTCTCCGAAGACGACGACCTCGACGAAGTTTACGAAGACCCCGCACCTGCCGGCTATCTCTTCGAACCCGACGCCCGCGCCGTCCTTGACCGGATGCTGCCGCACTACATCAACTACCAGCTTTACCAAATGGTCCTCGAAGCGCGCGCCTCCGAACACAGCGCCCGCATGGTCGCAATGAAGAGTGCGACCGACAACGCCGACGGACTCGTCAAAGACCTTACTCTCGAATACAACAAAGTCCGCCAGGCGGCCATCACGGCGGAACTCCTCGAAATCACGACCGCCATGAAGGCGCTCGAGTGATAACCTCGGCTCCTTACCTGATCCTTCTTACTTGATACTTCATCCCTGATAATTGCTATGAGTGACACCGGAAACATCGGACAAATTGCCCAGATCATCGGGCCCGTCATCGACGCGGACTTCTCGGACGCCGAGAAGCTCCCAGCCATTTACAACGCGCTGGAAGTCGAATACGAGCTCTACGGCAACAACACGAAATTGACCCTCGAAGTGCAGCAACACCTTGGTGACGGCTGGGTTCGCGCCGTTGCGATGTCCACGACCGAAGGCCTCAAGCGCGGCATGAAGATCAAGGACAATGGCGTTCCCATTTCAGTCCCCGTCGGCGACGGCGTTCTCGGCCGCATTTTCAACGTCACCGGCGAGCCCGTCGACGAACGTGGACCTGTCAAACACGACAAGACTTACCCCATCCACCGCGCCGCTCCTCCGCTCACCGAGCAGGAAACGTCAGCTTCCATTCTCGAAACAGGCATCAAGGTCATCGACCTCATCTGCCCGTTTACGAAGGGTGGTAAAGTCGGCGCCTTCGGGGGTGCGGGTGTCGGCAAGACAGTCGTCATCATGGAGCTTATCAATAACATCGCGAAAAACCACGGTGGTTACTCGATGTTCGCAGGTGTGGGTGAACGGACCCGTGAGGGTAACGACCTTTACTGGGAAATGAGCGAAGCCGGCGTCATCAACCAGGAGAAACTTGAAGAGTCCAAAGTGGCCCTCGTTTACGGCCAGATGAACGAGCCTCCCGGAGCCCGTCTCCGCGTTGCCCTTTCCGCTCTCGCCATGGCCGAGTATTTCCGGGACGAGGAAAACCAGGACGTTCTTCTCTTTGTCGACAACGTCTTCCGATTCTCACAAGCTGGGTCCGAAGTCTCCGCCCTTCTTGGCCGGACGCCTTCGGCGGTGGGTTACCAACCCACGCTCGCCGCGGAGATGGCCCAACTTCAGGAGCGGATTACCTCCACAACCAAAGGATCCATCACTTCCTTCCAGGCCGTTTACGTCCCGGCGGACGACCTTACCGACCCCGCCCCGGCGAACACCTTCGCCCACCTCGACTCAACTGTAGTTCTCGAGCGTTCCCTCGCGGAACTCGGGATTTACCCCGCAGTCGATCCCCTCGCCTCGGTCTCGAAGGCCCTTGCGCCCGACGTCGTCGGTGATGAACACTACGAAGTCGCCCGTGGCGTCCAAACCGTCCTTCAACGCTACAAAGACCTTCAGGACATCATCGCCATTCTCGGCATGGACGAACTTTCCCCCGAGGACAAACTCACCGTCTTCCGCGCCCGGAAGATTCAGCGCTTCCTCTCGCAACCATTCAGCGTCGCGGAAATCTTCACCGGCACACCGGGCGTCTACGTCCCCGTCGAAGAAACCGTCCGCGGCTTCAAGGAAGTCCTCGAAGGCAAACACGACGACGTTCCCGAGCAAAACTTCTACATGAAGGCGGGAATCGACTCCGTCGAGAAAAGTTAATTCGTTGATTAGATATTGAGATAATTCGTAACCCCATCGCGGCGAAGCCGCCCCAAAAACTACTAATCGTCTAATCATCCCAATTATCTAATCTCCAATCTCCACTCACCCAACCACCCATGTTCCAACTCGAAATCGTCACACCAGAACGCGAAGCCTACTCCGACGAGGTGGATTCGGTGACGATTCCTGCTGTCCAGGGTGAAATGGGCGTCCTCTCCAGCCACGCCCCGCTGGTCACCGTCATCAATCCCGGTGAAGTCATCGTCAAAAAAGGCAACGAGGAACACGCCCTCGCCGTCGGCGAAGGATTCGTCGAGGTCCTCGGCAATCAAGTTTCGGTCATGACCGACATGGCACTCGAAGAGGATTCCATCGACGAGTCCGCCGTCGAAGAAGCCCTCAAGCGCGCCGAACAAGCTCTCGAAGAAGGTGGCGACGGCGAATCCGCCGAACAACTCGCCGCCCTCCAAGCCACAATCCAAAAGTCGCTCGCCCAACTCAAGGTGAAGCGGCGGCGACGTTCGATCTAGGGCCACTAATTCTTCACTTGCGGAGTACGGGGGATTTCGAGAGCGTTTGCTAAATGGAGCACAAACGTGTCATCTTTGTCGTTGGGGCAGGAGCCAGTAGCGAAGTCGGTCTACCGCTTGGAAACCAGCTAAAAGGTATAATCGCCAATCACCTCAAGAATGAGAGATCCTCGGAGATCAATTCAGCTTTACTTAGAGAAGCTCACAAGAGCAGCGACTCCTCTTTCCAAAACAAGGCCTATGCCGCGTCACAAAAGATAGCAAAAGCTATGGCGCAAGCGCCCTCGATCGACAACTTCGTGAATGCTCATGCAGACGATGCCTATGTAAAACTCTGCGCAAAATTAGCTATAGTTACCACCATCTTAAGAGCAGAACGCGAAAGCACGTTATGGTGCGAAACTTTCCCCCAAAAAGACCAAATCAACTACAGAAGAATTAAGGATACGTGGTTTGCACGCTTTTTTGACTTGATCACTTCGGATTGCCGACACCAGGATCTCGAACCTAGGCTTTCCTCGATCGCAATGATAATCTTCAACTATGACCGATGCGTTGAGCACTACCTTCATCTGGCTTTCCAGAATTATTACACTATTTCGGAAAGCGATGCGGCGGAATTGGTCAGTAAGATAGAAATCTATCATCCTTACGGCAGTTGTGGTTCACTGGATTTCCAAGATAATACTAATGGGATTGGGTTTGGCGAACATGTAACTAGCGAAGAATTAGCCAATGCCTCTGAAGGGATCCGCACTTTTACCGAGGGGACGGACTCGTCAAAAAGCAATATCGAGGCTCTTCGAGAATGCATAGGCCTCGGGGAAAAAATGGTGTTCCTCGGGTTTGCATTTCACGATATAAATTTGAAATTACTTTCCGCAAAACGAAGCGGATCAGGCGGAGTAATCACGATCTTAGGCTCTGCACTCGGACTTTCAGACAGAGACATTGAATTGCTCGGGGAAGAGCTGCCTCAGAATTTTGATACAATTTCCCAGAAGGTAACACTAAGACGACTCAGGAGTGGTGACTTGTTATCTGAGTATGCGCGAGATATCGCAAGATCATTGTCACACTGAGTTCCTCCGATACTGTTATAAAAAATCAGAACTTGCGTAATTCACTCGTTATCCGCCTCCACCGCCTCGACCATCATGTCGGCGATTTCGGGGACCGCGGAGAATGTCCGGTTCCAGTTTGGAATCTGCGGGCTCACGTAATCTTCCTCGAGGAATTGATCAGCCGCCACGCCGAGCGCTTTTGCGAACGCTTCCACTGCGTCGGCTTCCTCGTGACGGAAGTAGTTCAAACGGTTGAGAATGGCGTCGTCGTGGTAGATGACGATCGTCTCGCGCGCCGTCCTTTCGTAGGTCAGCCTAATCGTCTTGAGCATGCTCTTGCTTAGGTTGATGCCCTCGGAACTCAAACTGGAGAACAACGTCAGCGCAATATCCCGCGCCATTTTCATCAGGCCTTTCTCGGCGGCTGGCTTCGATTCCTCCCGTTCGGCGCCGAGGTGCTGATGCTTGTGCTCGAAATTCAAACCCAGGTCCACCTGGCAAACCCGGCGCACCGTCGTGTGGTGATAAACCTCATTGAGCATCCCAATTTCCAGCCCCCAGTCCCCGGGAAGCCGCAATGTGCGCGCAAGTTCGGTCGTCAGGGAAAACTCCCCGGACAACGGGTAGCGAAAACTTTCGAGGTAATCCAGAAGCCGCAACTGCCCGGTCGTATTCATCAAGGACCGCAACAGCGGCAGAACAAAGAGCCGCGTCACGCGGCCATACATTCGATCGGAGACACGACCATAGAAACTCTTGCAGTATTCGTAGCCCATCGTCGGATGAGCCACCGGGAAGACAAGACGCGCGAGCATGTCGCGGTGGTAGGAGAGGATGTCGGTATCGTGCGAGGCAATGACCCGAGCGTTTCCTTTTGCGAGAATGTAGCCGTAAGCCATCCAGACGTTGTAGCCCTTGCCCGGCACGTATGTCGTCAGGTGATGCTCTTCGAGTGTCTTGTAGATCTCTTGAAATCGCGGCCCGTCATTCCAAATGATTCGCGTCGGTTGTGGCAGTTGCGAAAAGAATTCCTTCGCCTTCTTCAGCTGCTCCCCGTCCATGCGATTCATGCTGAAAACGATCTCGTTCAC
>JBCCWV010000087.1:0-20139 GCA_039192745.1 Verrucomicrobiota bacterium
AATCACACACCAAGACCCGGTTCAGAAAACTCTCACACCGTGAATTGGCGACGTTTCCGCCCCGGGTTCACACCAAAAGGATCGAGCCAGACCAAGCACTGCCTCAATCCGTTTGCTCTCGCTACCGCCCGAACGATATTCCTCGCGTGCCAGCACGCGTAGAAAAAACCGATCGTTCCCACTGGACTGTTCGCAAATGCGATTCCCTAGACGAAATGGGACGCCTGCAGGTCGTGGACTGGCAATCCGTGTCTGCCAGTGAACGCCTCGCCGCCGCCTGGCAATTGGTCGTCGATGCGTGGAAGCTGAAAAAGCGCGACCCGAATGAACTCCGATTTCAAAGAACTGTTAAAGTCGTTAAACGACCAGGGAGTTGAATACCTGATCGTTGGAGGGTATGCGGTCGCTTTCCATGCGCGGCCTCGCTTCACGCAGGATCTCGACATCTGGGTCCGGCCTTCCGCAAAAAACGCCGCCCTCCTTATTCAAGCTTTCTTGGACTTCGGACTACCGCTAGTCGATATCGAGGAATCGGATTTCGCCAAGGAAGGAACGCAATACATGATCGGCGTCCCCCCGGTGGCCTTTGATTTTCTCACCACCGTGCCCGGAATCGAATTTGATGCCTGTTGGGAAAGAAGAGTACAGGACGAAATCGAAGGAGTGAACGTCTCCTTCGTGGCAAAAACCGATCTCATTACCGCCAAGGAAACATCCGGTCGTGACATCGACCGCAGCGATCTGCGAAACCTGACGGAATCGGCAGAGGAAGAATGACGGCGCAAGTAGACTTGAGAAACTCCCGTGCCTAACGACGGGTATCGCGGTAAGCCTCCAGCGTTTCCTCTATACCTTGCATAACCGTCGTGCCGGGCGGTTCGCCAAGAAGACTCTGCAGCTTGGAGAGATCCGTCTTGTAGTCGCCAGTCTCGATCGCCTGGTATTCCTTCGGCCATGTTTCGTGCTCCACTTTCGCCGCCGGACATTGGCCGAGCAGGCATTGGACGGCGTTCGCCAAGGTCACCGATTCCGGCCCATCGAGATTGACGATTTCGTTCGCGGCATCGGGGTGGGTCGCGAGGCGAAGGAAGCAGTCAATCGCATCACGGATAAAAATGAAGTCACGCACCTGAGTGCCGTCGCCAAAAACACGGAGTGTTTCCCCTTGTTGGGCCTGATGAATGTAGGGACTGAATACGCCGTAGGATTTGTCCTGATCAAAGGTAAACGGACCATAGACATTCGACAGCCGCACGACCAGGAACGGCATCCCCCGGGTGTGGCGGAGAACACTGAGATAGTGTTCGAGGGCGAGTTTGTGAACGGCGTAAATACTCTGGGGAGCGACGGGATGGGATTCGGGCACGGGAATCTCGCGGGGTTTGCCATACACTGTACGTGAGCTGCAAAATCCGGTTTTCTGCGGCCGATTCCGCCTTTTGGCTACAAATCCATCACCTACCGCTTCAACACCCCCACAACCTGCGCATTCTTCCTCGTGGAGATCCAGCAGTAGCCATCTCGCTCCGCCGAGATGATCAAACCACCACGGCAAAGCCGCCTTTTCTCTACTCGAGATTTAACACGAAGACAGAGGCCGGCTATCTTCAAACGCTCACATTGCGCGTTCAACAACTCACAGTGTGAGTTCTTATCCTCCACATAGTTTGAAACAGCCTCGGCCGAAACCAAAGACTGTTTCCCGTGGGCTTCTTTCTGTCGTCACCCTCGTCGACGGCGACGGGCGATGAGCAGGCCGCTGAGGCCGAGCAGAGCCAAGGAGCTTGGCTCGGGGATCACGACAACATCCAGTGTGACAAAGGAGTGGGTAATGAAGTCGCTTGTTCCAGTGTCGCCGAAGATATCAAATTCGGTGGAGGCAGGTACGCCTCCCGTAATATCGAAGAAGTAGAGGTCAATCGTAGAGTTCGCCGGGGTCGCAACCTCTACCGAACTGCCGCCCGCCTCCTGCAAGCCGATCGTTCCGCCGGTGAATTGTGCGTCGTCGAGGCCATCCAACGCAATACCGACACGCAAGATCTCGTTGGGCGCAACGGTCTGGTCTACCCTGAATGTCGCCAAGACGACATCGCTACCGGCTATGGCATTGTTCGTTGTGGTTCGGACCTGCTGGGCTAGACCTGGAGTTGTTGGGCTATCGACAAGCGCGTATCCAGGGAACGGGCCGACCTCAGCTTGGGTGCCTGGCCCAAACGCCGTGAGCGTCACATTCCCGACTGTTCCAACGAGACAAAAAATTCGGCCGAACGTGCCGTATTGGTTGTCACCATCAATATCGAGTGACTTTGGGGTGCCAGCGGTACGCCAAAAGGTGATTTCAGTGCCTGAGTCATTCAAGACTGCTCCTGCAAAGGTGATGGTCGCAGCACTTGCTGAAGCTGCAAAGCAAATGGTAGCCAAGACGGCGATCAAAAAGCGGATTTTTATAACGGCGGATTAGTGGTGACGATGTTTCTGAAGTGATACAAGTGATGCTGAGAAGCGCTTTCACGGTGCAGAAGCGACCGCTTGAAGGATGTATCCCCGATTGAGGGGGGGCGATGAAACGGCAAGGCGGAGGGTCCGGTATTCCCAATCGGGAAGGCCGTCGCCATCGATGTCCCGCAACGGGGGAAGGCCGGCAAAGAGGGTGACATTGGAAGCAACGACACCGAGATCGTAGGGCTTTGAGAGGTCGGTATCTCCCGAGAAGCGATAGGTGATCCCGTCAACCGTCGAGGTGAGCGTGGGAAAACCACTGAAGATGGCCCCTCGGCGGATAGGGCGCGTGAGCGTCAGGAAATTGCCCGCATCGATGTTTGTAACCAGGACTTTTTGCTTCCCTTCACTACCCCCACTACCCAGAGGATTGGTATCGTCGCCGAAGTGTTCGAGGTTGGTCTTTCCGTCTTTGTTCGGGTCATCCATGAAGCCAGCGTTCAAGCCTTGGGTAAGTCCACTTTCAACCGCCCAATCGTCGTAGGCAGTGGCAGTTCCTGCATCAATGGTAAACTGCAGAAATTGAAGATTGAAGTTCCGATTGGGGTGAAGGCCGAGAGACTGTGACGTTGGGGAAGACGAGACGGTAAAGGGCGGTGATCCAGTAATGAAAGTGTAGGTGGCAGGATCGGCGAGAGGGCGGCGGGTGAAATCGGCGATGACCTTTCCTCCATTGAAAGTCAGAGAGGTCAGTCCCGAAATTTTATCGAACGAGCTGGAGGAAAAGACTTCGATCTCGGTTTCTGATGATGCCTCGAGCGTGACCGCACCGGTAAAGTTGAAAGCGCCGATTCCATTGTCCGGTCCCGGCTCGAAACGGCCGAAGACTTTTACCTGGGAGGCGTCAATGGTCCCCGTTCCCTTCACGACGGAGTCGAGGTAGGGTTGCTCATCAATACAGAGCGCCGTGGTGTCGTGATCCCAGGTTCCGTTGACCGTGGCGATGCCGGCAGAGTAAAATACCTCCGAAGTAATTAGGGTGGTGCCATTTTCGATGTTGAGGACATCCTGATTGGGATTGCTGAGTTGAATGGCGCCGGAGCAGGTGCTTGTGCCTGTTCCCATGGTTGCCAGAAGCCCGGTTACATTGAGGACATAGGAACCCGGAAAGTCGGCGCCGTCGCGGAGGGCCAGGATCCCGCTGACCGTGCAAAGTGTCGCACTGGAAAGGACGATAATGTTGGCGGAAGTCGTTGTGCTGTTTGCAATGGTTCCCCCGTCCAGGGCGAAACGGGCGCCCGCGGGGATATCGAGTGGCGCGCTACCGGCAAGAGTTCCACGAACCTCGAGCGAGATGTTTGCGGTATTGCCAACAAGATTCCAGCTGCCATCATTGGTCAAAGTGCCGCCACCGATTTTGAGTTCGGACACAATCGGGAGCGAAATTGCCTCACCAATTTCGATGGGCCCGTTACTATTCCATGTTCCGTTGGTGGTAATGGAGTAAGAAGTTATCGATACTTTATGGGGTCCCTGATTGATGACGCCGTCGTTCACAAACGCTTCTGATGAGTTATTTAGGGCAAAAAAGGTATCGCTGGTTAAGTTGAGTATTCCTGAAGGTGTGTTGTTGAGAGAAAAAATCCCCGAACCGAGGTTGATGATGCCAGAGTTGATCACCCTTTCACGATTGCCATTGGTGATACCAGATGGCGCATTCAGAGTTCCTGCGTTATTCAGAGTCGTATTGGTGGCAAAATTGCTTCGAATCCCAGTGGGGAACGTCAGCGTTCCCTGATTCACGATCGTCCAAGACGTCGCTTCACTCCCTGTCCTTATGGTGGCATTCCCCGTGGCGGAATTTGTGAAGTTCGAAACCTCCCATCTGGCCCTCCTTGAACCGGTCTCATCCGTGTAAATACCATGGTTCAGAAAAGTTCCGCCTTGGCCGATGATTGAGTAGGAACTCGAGGACGATGACGAGGTTGCGATCCGGGTGAAGCGGGCGCCGACTTGGTTGATGAATTCGGTCGTGAGCGTGGTGGGGTCGGTCTCTATTCCGGCACTGTCGAGGACCACCGTCCCGAAGTTGGAAATCAGCCCTGCCCCGCCGAGATCAGATCCGCCCGTCTGCGCAATTGCCCCTGTTGTCGCCACGGTCAAGGTCACCCCACCGCTGATGATGAGGTCTCCCTGAAGAACCATGGAGCTGCTGAGGGTGGCGTTGGAAGCAAGCAAGTAGGTGTCGAGAGTCGCGATATTGTGGGGAGTCGCAGTGTCCCCGTTGGGGGTGGACCAATTCCCCGGATTGAGTAAGTCGTTGTTGATGGCTCCGTTGAAAGTGAAAGTGCGAGAGGGAGGCGCGAGCGTGATGGTTCCGCGAATGGCCGTTTCATCACCCGAAAAACTAATGCGATCACCCACGACGAAATCAATGACGTCGTTCTCGCCGACCGTGGTCGAAATGTCAAAGGTGCCTTCAGTCTGCGAAAGGGTCGGGCCCGTGGCAAATACCGTAAAGAGAGGCGTATTGTTCCGATAGACCAAGGCGTCAATCGAATTGCCATTGTTGATGAGATTGCGAAAACTTCCGGTGATGGTGGCCCCGGTTCCATTCGCGAGGTCTCCCGCGGTGATGGTGCGGCGCAAGATGACGTATTTGGTCCCGTCTGCCGGATGCACGGCAAGGTCCGTCCCGCTGATCAAGTTGTTTGTAGTCCCATCGACAAAGATGGGACCCACGCCGGTGACCGCACCCAAGTTAAAGCCGTCCTGACCTCCTCCAAAGCCGGAGTTACCCGCATTGCCGATTTGCCCACCACCTGCAAGGGCGCTTTCAATGCCTCCGTTTGGCATATCGGATTGAAGATACTGCCATTTCGCCGGGAGAGTTGCGGTGCCAACCCAATCGCCACCGATATCAGCAATCTGCGTTTGAACAGGCGCAGGGAGTTGGGAGATGGTGAGGGTAACGGTCTGGGAGCCGCCGTTTTCCTGCCAGACCCAGGTGCCGGTGTTGAGTCGGGGGATATCCAAGGAAAGAGCGACGCTCTGGGTAGGGATATTGAGCACAGCGGGCGGAACGCCTCCGACCGGAAGGGAGATGGTCAACTCTCCATTATCGCTCCCAAAAGGTTCAGCTCCGTCATCATCCGCAAGAACACTCAACATGAACGGCAAGTTCGCACTCAGGAAATTGGTCCCGTCAAAATCGGGCCCCGAGGGGAGAAAGAGTGGAGTTGTTGATGGTTTCGAGGTGAGAGTGAGAGAGGAAACGTAGAGATCGAAGTCACCGGTAGGCGGGATCGCTGGGTTGGTGATATCGCTTTGGACTTCCAGTCTGGATTGATCCTGGTCATTTGCGCTGCTGACCAGATAGTTGATCGCCGTCCTCTCAGTGAGTCCTCCATTTCGAACCTGTTCCTGACTGAAGTCGGTCCAAGTTCCCGAGATGGTGAGGATACTCTGTCCTTCCCCCGGCACGCCGGAGATGGAGATGTCGATGGAGGCGGAAACGCCAAGGGGAAAGAGACCGGCGATGAGGACGGCGGCGAACCGAAAACGCAGCGGCAACCCGGAGAGGAAAAAATCGTTCGCATGCATGACCATCACCTTCTCTCGGAGGTGTCCAAGGGGAAGTTCAGCGCCTACGCAATTCACCTCCGAAGGACCACGCATTCGTCTCCGTAGAACTACGGAAGAAAAGTGGTACCACGCGAACACCACTGTCGCTGCAGGCCCCCAGCAACCGGACTTTGCGGAGATTTCGCTCTCGATCGCTTCGATTTTGGCGGCCTTGTTTTGCGGTTTGACGGATCGTCGCGCTCCGGCATTGGTCCATGGAGATGCGTATTCGCGTGACCACCATTTTTCTCCTTGTTCTGACCTTCTGCGCGCATACGTCCACGGGCACTCCATTCGTCAAGCTGGAGGAATTGGGTTACCGCCTGCGGCATTGGAGTGTCGATGAAGGCCTCCCGTCGGGAACAGTTTTTTCTGTCGCCCAAACTCCGGACGGCTACCTCTGGGTGGGAACCCGAGACGGGGTGGCCCGAGGCGACGGTCGCAGTTTCACTCGGTTTCCGAATCCTTCTTCCGACAACGTCGACGAACCCACTTTTCGGGAAGCGGATGTCCACGTCGATGACACAGGACAACTGTGGGTCGTCTCGCGCGAAGAAGGGTTGATCGTTCGCTACGAGGAAGGACACTTTCAAATCATCGAAGAAGCAAAGGAAGTGCCGCCGAAGGCTGGCGCCACCTTGATTCGCGGAACGGGCTCCGCTTCCCCCTATCTCCGACGTCAAATAGATGAGTCTCAAGGTCAAAGCGTGATGGCCCGCGAAGGCGAACAGGACTTTGGGACCTTTTCAGGCCTTGCTCCGGGCGACCTCGACGCGATCGTGGAAGATCGCTGGGATGAAACGCTATGGGCAGTTTCCAGGGAGAAACGGGATTCGTCCCTTCTGCAAATCCTCCAGGACGAAAAAGCCAAACGCGTGACCTTGAAGACACCCGACGGAACCAACGCCAAACACTATCTCGATGTTTTCAGAAACCCCGACGGCGAACCGATGACGTTGACCGATATTGGAACGTTTGTGCGAAGAGACGGCACGTGGACAATGGATCTCCGTTTTCAGGATTCGCCATATGAACTAGAGAACGGACTGGGGTGCTATGACTTCGAGCAGAACCTTTGGATCTTTACCCAGGAGGGCACGTATTTCGCAAACGGAGACGGATGGATTCGGAAATTTGTAGAGTTACCTTTCGCGGAAGAGCTCGGGATGGGGCACGCCGTGCGTGATCGGGAAGGCTCAATTTGGTTGCCGACCTTGCAGGGGCTTTATCAATTCGTTCCCTCGGAGTTTACCGAATGGGATATTGCACCGGGTGAGAAGAACGACCGTGTCCATGTCGTCACCCAGGATGGTAAAAACCGCATGTGGTTCACCACAGACGAAGGCGTTTACTTTCTCGACGCCGGCTACACCTACTTTCAGGAAGCGCCGGATCACGACTTCCAGAGCTTGCACGCGGCAGGAAGGCCGGCGGGAGGGTGTTACACCTCCAATCACAAGGGTGTCTTTTTCCAAGTTACTCCAAAAGCCACCCAACCGCTGGAATGGGAAGGGAAATTTCTCGGCGTAACTTCTGAGGGATCTGCCTGGTTCGCCATCGCGCGCGGTCTTCGCCGGCACACCTCGCCCTTCGATGAAGCGGAGAACATCTACCTCGCGCCAAAAGGAGAAAGTCTCCAGATCGACCTCATGGTTGAGGATAAACGAGGCCATCGATTCATAGCGGTGCGGGATCGCGGCCTCCTGCAATGGGACGGCGAGAAACCGCCCGTATTGCGCAGTGACTCACCCGGCGGAATGCTTATCACGCAGCCCATTGCTCTCATGGCCGATCCGGATGACGTCATCTGGCTGAGTTCGAAGGAACCAAGCGGTCTCGGTTATTTCAATCCCGATCGCAATGAGTGGCACTTTGCGGAGTGGCGCCAACTCGGAGCCCCCTCCTCCATCCACGCCGGCGGCAGTCTCGCCTCAGACCGCGAAGGCGGATTCTGGGTGGTCGGCGTTTCGGCTCTTTGGCATTGCGACCGCGAAGGGTTGAAAAAAGCGGTGACCAACAAGACCGCCGTTCAATGGCGGCAACTTGATCGAAAAGACGGTCTGCCGACGGTCGCCTGCTCCGGGCATCCGACCGCAACGTGCCTCGATAGCTGGGGGCGTCTCTGGATTCCCACCAGCGCGGGCGTCGCATTGACCGATCCGGTGGCATGGAAAGAGTTTCACGGCCAACTCCCTCCCCCACCCGTCGTCATCTCGGGCGTTCGCCTGAATGATTCTATCGTCGACCTGAATGAGGTGATTGTGCTGGATTCCGGAACCCAGCAGCTGGAAATCGATTTCAAGGCCTTGCACTTCGCCCATCCTGACCGTGTCCGATTCCGATACCGCCTCGCTGGTTTCCACAACGATTGGAACGAAGGAGAAACGCTCGATTCCGTCCGCTACCAGAAACTTCCGCCTGGCTCCTACAACTTTGAAGTGATGGCGGACAATGGCCACGGCATCTGGAGTCCGAGTGCGGCCACCCTCGCTCTAACAGTACTTCCACAATGGTGGGAGTCCTGGTGGTTCCGGCTATTCGCGTTCGCTTGTGTCGGCGCCATCGTCCTCGGGCTTGTGCAATGGAGGCTTCGCTTGGCCAAAGCGCGGAGTGCTTTGCTCGCCGAGTTTTCCCGGGAATTGATTGCTTCCCAGGAAAGTGAGCGCAAACGCGTGGCCGGCGAACTGCATGATTCCATCGGTCAGGAAATGCTCGTCCTGAAAGGCCGCCTTGACATGGCGGCCATGAAGAATCCCGAACTCAAGCCTGCCCTCAAGGGACTGTCGACGGACTTCTCCGGAACCATCGAACGAACCCGCGCCCTTTCCCACGATTTGCGACCGCCACACCTCGAACGGCTCGGACTCTCGGAATCGCTGGAAGCCAAGGTCGTTGAAATCGAGGAGGCTTCAAAACTCGAAGTGAATTCGAAGATCGAAGACCTCCAGCCACGTCTTCACCCGGACCTGGAGATCGGTCTTTTCCGCATCGCCCAGGAAGCCGTCTCCAACGTTTTGAAACACGCGCAAGCCTCGCGCCTCGGACTTCAACTCGGGGAAAGCGACGGGATCGTGACTCTCTTCATCGACGACGACGGGCAGGGATTCGAACCGGACATCGCCAAGGGCTTCAGCCTTGGCTTGAGTGGAATGGCAGAACGTGCTCAACTGATGGGAGGGTCATTCAAGTGCGATTCTTCCCCCGGTCGCGGAACCCGAATCACCGTTCAACTCCGGCGCTCGAACCCGTCTTCCTGATGAAAAAAACGCGCGTGCTTCTGACCGACGACCATCCCGTCTATCGCGATGGGTTGCGCATGATGCTCGAAAGTGACGGGGATCTCGAAGTGGTGGCAGCGGCCTCAAGCGGCCGCGAGACGGCTGAAACGGCGGCCCGCGTGAAACCCGACGTCGTCTTGCTCGACATCAATCTCCCCGATGCCAGCGGCATCGACGTTGCCAAGGCCCTGCGGGACTCGCCGTTGACCTGCGCCATCATGTTCGTCACCATGGAAAAAAGTGTCGCCATTCTGAAACAGGCCGTCGAGCTCAACATCGACGGCTATCTCCACAAAAATAGCGAAGCGGAAGAAATCATCGGCGCCGTGAAAGCCGTGGCCGCGGGCGAAAAATACTTCAGCCCTGCCGTCGCAGAGCTGCTTCTAACCATGGTAAAGAAGGATTCGGGAACCGCATCCTCGGAGCCGGGCCTCACCGACCTCACGCCGGCCGAGCGCAAAGTGCTGCGCCTCGTGGCGTCCGACCGGACGAGCAAACAGATCGCGAGCGACCTCGGAATCGGCGTGCGCACCGTCGAGAGTCACCGTGCCCGCATCACTCGAAAGCTCGGTCTTTCCGGCGCCCACTCCTTGGTGAAGTTCGCCTTCGAGCATCGGGATCGTCTTTAGGCCGAGCTTCCGTCTACGTAGTTCTACGGAGAAACCTCCGTGAAGTTTCGGAGGAGAATTGCGTAGGTGCTGGTCTTCCCACGACACGGGCTTGACGGAAAGTTGGTGCCGTGCAAGCGACCAATTCTGCCATTCAATCCTGCCTCATCGTGGACGACCACAAAGGCGTGCGCGAACTTCTGCGCGATCTCCTCACTGAACGATTCGAGCAAATCTCGGAAAGCACCAATGGTTCGGACGCCGTGAGTTTCTGTATGAAGCAACCTCCGGAGATCGTGATCATGGACATCGAGATGCCGGGCACGGACGGCATCACCGCCACCCGGGCAATTGTCCGTTCGCATCCAGAGTCGAAGGTTGTCGTCCTGACCCATCACAACTCCCCCAGAATCAAACGCGCCGCTCTTGAGGCTGGCGCCATCGCTTTCATCCCCAAGGCCGATGTCGGGCAACTCGCCGAACTACTCGATTCACTCGAAGACTCAACTTTCTAGTTTTGCCCCCAACTCCGCTGAACTAACCCGAGAGTTTTTAACCCGCCCGAGGCGGGCCACCTCGGACGGGTCATCAGGACCCATGGGGGACAAACCGGGGTCCAAGTCATGATGAAAGTGTTAGATAAATTGCTCAGGTCATGAATCCGACCGGCGGCGTCGAGCTGGGCGTGTAAAAACGGGTAAGGTTGGGAAGGACCTGCGGAAGATCGGCATTGGAAACACCGAACCAGCGGGCGATTTCAGCGAAATACTCGTCGGTCGACATCGTGGGAATGAGGCGACCTCGACCGGTGTCGAGGCTGGTGCCTAGGGCGAGGCTTGGGTAGGTGCCGTAGATTTGACCACCTTGAACCGCGCCACCCATGACCATTTGGTTGCTGCCCCAAGCGTGGTCAGTACCTTTGCCATTGGATGTCAGTGTGCGGGCAAAGTCGGACGCGGTGAAGGTAGTGACTTGGTTCTGGACGTTCAATTCCGTCATAGCGGCATCGAATTCAGAAAGGGCCTTTGAGATGACGGGAAGCATGGCCGCGTGAGAGTTGAGGAGTTCGTCGTGATGGTCGAAGCCGCCGAAAAACACGAAAAACGTCTGGCGTTTCATATTGAGAGTTTGGCGGGCCGCAATGGTCCTCGCGATCATTTGAAACGAACGGGAGATGCCATTTTCAGAGAAAGTCGTCGTCAGAGACTGGGCCTCGATCGCACTGCTAAATTCCGCTGAGGAATCAAATGCATCCCGGTGTCTTTGCGCGAAAGCTCTTTGATAGAGATTGGAATACTGGAGATCCATGAGGCTGTTGATCGCCGTATTTCCCAGCGCGGTGAGGGTCGGATTCAGGCCGTCCGCATACGATTGGAGAGCAATCGAACCGTTGCCGCCGGATTCTATTTCATAACTAACGGAGTTAACTCCGGATTGAAAGACATTGGTCCCGGCGAGGGAGATGTTCATGGAAATATTGGAGCCGACATTGCATGGCGAAAGGAGATCAGCGAGGCGTCCACCCCAACCAGTGCCACCTGCATTCTGCGGGACGCTGGTTTGCCAATGCATGATTTGGTCTGAATGGGAGAAGAGCCCGGCGGGAAGTTTCTCCCCGGCGTTGAAGTCGGCAACGGTAACGGTTTTATCGACGAGGGTCCCGACGTTGGCGACAAAGGACAGCTTGCCGGAATTGTAGAGGGATTGGACTTCGGGCATTCCCGGATGGACGCCGAAGGATTTGTTGTTGTGGGTCCCGTTCAGGCCAAGAAGCGTGTTCTGGGCGAGGGCTTGGTCGCTGCGCGTGGCGGCATACTCGGAATACTCGGCCGTTCCGCTGGGAACCAGCATGTTGAAGGAGTCGTTGCCGCCGCCGAAGAAAAAGCAGACAAGGGCTTTATAGTCGTTGGGATCAGAAGTCGCCGCGACTGCCGTGTTCGCCATGCGAAGATTTAGGAGCGTCGAAAGAAGTGGCGTCGCGGAGACAGCAGCGCAGGCAGACTGACCGAGAAAGGTGCGACGAGACTGGGACGGAGTATTCATGGAAGTTCGAGATCGGTTTCTAACGGAGAATGGCAAAGTCCGGCGACGAAGCGATAAGAGTCACTGCGAAACGGACGACCTCGCCCGGCGGGACGTTGGCACTATTTGCTGAGACGAGAGCATTGCGGATCACAGTTCGGGCGGCAGGCGTCATTTGTCCGCGAGTGAGAAGGATATCGAGTCTGTCGAGGAGGGAGTCGGTATCCGAAGCAAGCGCGACCTCGTCGTTGTAATCCATGGTAATCGTGGAAGGATTACCGAATTCCTCGGTCACGAAAATGAGGCCGTCGAATGGAAGGCTATTCTGCCAGAAATTGATCGTCTTGATCGTGGTCGTGGCAGTTGTGATCTGAAACTCAGGCGCAAACAGGTTCTTATCGTTCAAAAGACCGTTGGGCCGGTGGTCCGGCAGATAGAAGTTGAAAACGCTGGGGGAAAGCATCGCCTGCTGATTGTAGGATTCGAAGGCAGACAGGGGATAATTCCGAAAGCGCCCATCGGAGGAGGCAACATTAAAGGCACGGGCGAGGTGCAGGTGGCGCACAAGCGGTTCACGGAGTTTTCCGTGATGGGGATCATTGAGCGAGGAAGCGTTGCGAGCCTCAGGATCGAGAAGAATGGCCCGGATGACCGCTTTCATGTCCCCGCGAACTCCACTGCCATTGTCGTTAAAAGCGGTCGCAACACGGGCAACATATTCTGGCGACGGAGTAGACTTCACGAGCCGCTGAATAAGAAGGCGACCGATGAAAGGACCGGTATTTGGATGGTTGAAAAGATTATCGATGGCGGCATCAAGATCCTGTTGAAGCGTGCCGTTAGTGACGACGCCATTGAGAAGGCTTTTCACGCCAGATTCATGCATTGGCTCGTAGGGGAACATGGCGTTACGGATACCCGCCCCTTCCGGTTCGGTAGCGAGATAAGACTCTTCACTAATGATGACATTGCTGGCTATGACGGGTGGGGTATCATTTGAATCTTCAGGATTGTAGGTCAGTCCGGTGAAAACTCTGGCGAAGCTGGTAATGTCGGAATTGTCATAAGTGGGAATATCTCGCCCGTTCGCATCCTTTTTACGGGTTCCATCAATATTCAGTTCGAAGAGCCCAATCGAAAACAACTGCATAATTTCCCGGGCAAAGTTCTCATCGGGAAAGATATTACTCGTCAAATCAGTGGGACGGTTTTTGACGTGACTCAGATAGTATCCCATCGCAGGACTGAGCGTCACGTTCATGAGGAGGTCGCGAAAGTTTCCAAAGGCACCATTAACCAGTATGTCATAGTAAGTTGCCACGCCTTCATGCCGATCTTCAAGGACTTCGGTCGTCTGACTGATGACAAAGATTTCGCTCAAGGCAAAAGCCACTCGCTGACGAAGCAGGTCCGTGGCGGTGATGTTGACGTCCCACCACGTCCAAACATATTCCGAAATCTCTTCACCAACCGGACCCACAGTAAGCGCTGTGTTCCGCTGGAAATGGGAGGTGGCTGGAATCGCAAATTGGGCATCCAACCAATCTGGATATCCGGTGGATGCCACGGATTGAATCATCTCATAATCAGCGCCCATGGTGGCCTGTTGAAGAAAGCGGGAAGACTGAGCCAAAGAGGGCGCCGTGCCGGTGACGGTTTGACCTTGAAAAATAAATGTTCCCGGAGATCCAAAGAGATGAACAGCAGCAGCAAAGTCGTTACCTCCGGTGAAACTCGTGGTGTGGGTGTCGTGATCGGAATATCCAAGCAGATTCTCTTCGTAAGCCGTTAGTCCATCACGATCGCCGTCCCCGTCCGTGACTGAGAGTTGCCAAAATTGCCGACTGGCGTTACTCGAGGCCGGAACCGCAATATTGGAACCAGTTCCAATCAAAGAACTCCCGAAACGATTCCAGCTTCGAAGATCGGAACTGACAGAGAGTTGGTAAGATTTCCCAGTAACCGAGGGCCAAGTCAGCGTGGGCGGTGAACCCGTCTGTTTCGAGACTGCAAGGGTCAGCTTACTGGCGGCGGAGAAAGGGTTTGTACCCGCGATGGCTTCCTCAAGGTTGGTAAATCCATCGCTGTCCTCGTCGGATGTCGGAGAAAGATTCACAGCGTTGTAAAGCACCTCCCACGGATCGTTCATGCCGTTTCCATTGAGATCGAGCTGCGCAAACAGAGGCGACCAGCCTCCGTCAGTGAGGAAGAGGAGAGCAAGGATGCCCGCGGAGACTTTTCTTTTTGTCCGATTTTGAACTAGCGCTTCATTTACTCCAGTCATAGAACCTCCATCTAGCTACTCATAAATCCAACAGGTGGGACCGCTCCCGGCGTGTAAAAACGGGTCAGGTTTGGAAACACCGAGGTAAGATCCACATTACTTACACCGAACCAACGGGCGATTTCAGCGAAATACTCATCCGTCGACATAGTCGGAATCAAGCGGCCACGGCCAGTATCGAGGTCGCTTCCCAAGGCAAGTGATGGGTAAGTTCCATAAATCTGACCGCCCTGAACCGCACCTCCCATGACCATTTGGTTGCTGCCCCACGCGTGATCAGTACCTTTGCCATTGGATGTCAAAGTGCGGGCGAAGTCGGACGCGGTGAAGGTAGTGACGTTGTTTTGAAGGTTCAGCTCAGTCATGGCGGTGTCGAATTCACTCATGGCTTTGGAGATCACGGGTAGCATGGCGGCATGATTATTGAGTAACTCGTCGTGGTGATCGAAGCCGCCGAAGAGAACGAAGAAAGTCTGCCGTTTCATCCCGAGGGTATTCCGCGCGGCGATCGTCTTTGCGATCATCTGGAAGGACTGCGAAATGCGGTTCGCGGAAAATACGGTGTTGACCGTCTGGGCTGCGATGGCGCTGGAGAATGCGGTCGACGCATCGAGCGCGCTGCGGTTCTTTTCGGCGAAGGTTTGTTGGAAGAGATTGGAATACTGCGCGTCCATCATGGAGTTGATGGCCGTCTGTCCAAGCGCGGCGAGAGTCGGATCTTCGCCCTCAGCGTAGGGCATCAGCGCGATGGAGCCGTTGCCGGTGGGTTCTATCTCGTAGCTCACGGTGCCAGCGCCAGATTGGAACGTGTTCGTCCCGGCCAACGAGATATTCATCGAGATCTGTGTGTTAGTGTTGCAGGAAGAAAGAATGTCCGCGACGCGACCGCCCCACCCCGTGGAGGACGGCGCATCGGGGACGCTCGTTTGCCAATGCATGATCTGGTCCGAGTGGGAGAAAAGCCCGGCAGGAAGCTTGGCCAAACCATTGTTGAACCGCTCGAGCGTGACGTTCTCGACGAGCGTTCCGACGTTGGAGACGAAGGCGAGTTTTCCCGAGTTATAGAGCGACTGCACCTCCGGCATCCCGGGATGGACGCCAAGAGTCTTTCCGTTGTGCGTCCCGTTCAGGGCGAGGATGGAGCTTTGTGGTAACGCCTGGTTGCTCCGCGTCGTTGCATATTCGGCATGCTCCGACGCCCCTTTCGGCGCTAACATGTTGAAGGAGTCGTTCCCTCCGGCGAAGAAGAAACAAACGAGAGCCTTGTAGTCGTTGGGATCGCTAGGTGCACCGACGACGCTGTTCGTCATTTGGAGGTTAAGCAACGTAGAGAGGACCGGCGTTGCGGTTATGGAGGCGCACGAGGCTTGTCCGAGGAATCGACGGCGGGAATTGGAAGCGGGGGTATTCATGATTACTTAAGAACGGCAAAGTCAGGGGAAGAGGCGACGAGCGAGACGGCAAACCGGGCAACTTCGTCAGGCCCTGCACCAGAAGAGACGGCGTCAGTGATGGCGGTCAGCAGCGTGGCCCGAGTCGTCGCGGTCATCTGGCCGCGCGTGAGTAGAGTATCGAGACGGTCAAGCAGGCCGGATAGGTTGTTACTTTGGATAAGTTGCTGCTCAGCGGTGAAATCCTGGACGAGATTATCCTCTCCCGTTTCGACCAGAAACTCGAAGGGAATCGCGAGCGCGTAAAAGTTGAGATTCTTGATGGTGGTTGTGGCGGTGGTTATTTGAAACTCGGGAGCAACAAGGCCGGCGTCCTTGATCGCACCGAGAGGCTGGTGATCGGGGAGATAGAAATTGAAGACCGAAGGCGCCTTCATGGGCTGTTGGGAATAGGCTTCGGTTCCGTCCGTCCCTTCCATCCGCAACAACCCGCTCGCGGGACGCATCTGGAAGGCTCGCGCGATGTGAGTGTGCCGCAGGACCGGCTCGCGAAGTTTCCCGAATTGAGGATTACTGATACTCGCGCGACTGCGAGCTTCGGGATCGAGGAGAATCGCACGGAGCACTGCCTTCATGTCACCACGCACACCCGTTCCATTATCCGCGAAAGCGGCGGCGACACGGGAAACATAGGCCGGTGACGGATTGGAAGTCACGAGGCGTTGGATAAGTAATCGACCGATGAACGGCCCGGTGTTCGGGTGATTGAAAAGATTGTCGATGGCAGCGTCGAGGTCCTGCTGGACGTTGCCATTGGTCGATGAACCGTTAAGAAGGAGTTTAATCCCCGGTTCATGCATGGGATTATATTGCGCCATTTCGATCCCCATCCAGCTGTCATCCGCACCGAGATAGTCTTCAATGCTTTCTGTGGGTCCCTGATCCGGCTCGCCGAACCACGGCGTTCCATTGTTGGGGTTTTGCGGGTTGTAAGTCAGTCCGGTGAAGACTTTCGCGAAATTAGTGATGTCAACGTTGTCATAAGTCGGAATATCGCTCCCTTGCGGGTCTTTTTTGCGAGAACCGTCTTGGTTGAGCTCGAAAAGACCGATCGAAAACAGCTGCATGATCTCGCGGGCGAAGTTTTCGTCGGGGAAAATATTATTCGTGAGATCCGTAGGACGATTCTTCACATGCGAGAGGTAATGCCCCATCGCTGGATTCGTCGCGACTTGGTAGAGGATATCGCGGTAGTTACCGAAAGCATTGTTGACGAGGATATCGTAGTAAGTCGCGATGCCCCAGAATCTGTCTTCGAGGACATCGGTGGTTTGTCCGATGACAAGAATCTCAGAAAGCGCAAAGGCCACACGTTGCCTGAAGGCATCATTCCCCAGCAGCGCCGCTTCCCACCATGTCCAAATGTACGGAGACTCCGCGAAACTTTCGCCCGTCTCATCCTGCTCCTGAATGGTCAGCGCATTATTCCGTGCAACATGTGACGTCGCCGGAATCGCAAATTGGTTTTCGAGCCATGCAGAAAAGCCAGTGCTCGCGACACTCTGGATCGTTGCGTAAGTCGAACCCATCGTCGCTTGCTGAAGGAATCGCGAAGCATCGGCAAGGGTCGGTGGCGTGCCGGAGACCGTTTGGCCGCCAAGTTGAAAACTGCCCGGCGAGGAAAAAAGAGTGAGCGCCGCCGTGAAGTCGCCACCTGCCACGGGATCGCCATTTGCCCCTTGGGTGTTGCTGTTTGGATTTGTGTCAGAGAACCCAAGCAATCCTTCCTCGTAGGCACTAAGCCCATCGAAGTCAGCATCGTAGTCAGACACCGTGACTTGGCAAAAAAGCCGTCCCGGGGAACTGCTTCCGAACTCAACGAGAGTCGAAACTGGACCTGAAACGCCTTCCAGCGGCGGACCCGCTGGCGTCCAGGTTGCCATGTCGGAACTGACAAGAACTTGGTAGCGCTTCCCACTGATGGTGCTCCATCCCACCGACAACCCGGCTGGTGTCTGGGAGATATCCACGGAATCCACCTTCATGTAACTCTGAGCCGAGAACGGGTTCGTTCCGGCGACGCATTCATCGCGATTGGTGCGACCATCGCCGTCCTCATCACCAGTCGCAGACAATCCTGAAGCGCCGAACTGAAGTTCCCACGCATCACTCAAACCATTGCCGTTCAAGTCGATCCCGAAGGACTCGGAACTCTGAGAGAGGGCAAAGAGGAATACCGTGGAGACTACAAGGAAGTGTGTGGGGCGGGCGGCGCGGAAGAAGACGATGTCAGGAATCATTAGATGGGGTTCGGGGGGTTCCTGCTGCACTAACTCGCCGAGCGAAGGTTTATTGCCGACTTTCCAACGTTTTTTGGCGAAAAATTTTTCTCAGATTTTCGACAATAAACGGCGAACTTCTTCGTTAGTGCCCGACGACGAACCTTGGACGACTCCGCCCTCATCCAGAAATTCTGCCAAAACGGCGACCGCAACGCGGCCCGAGAACTTCTGGAAAGGTACGAGCGCCCGCTCTTTAACTACCTCTGGCAAATGCTCCGGCACACACAAGACAGCGAAGACGCCCTGCAGGAATGCTTTGGCAAAGTCCTGCGCGCCCTTCCGCGCTACCGCGAGGAAAACCACTTTAAAAGTTGGCTTTACCGTATCGCGCACAACGAGGGATTGAACACGATTCGCCGCCGCAAGCGATTCGTTGTCGATCCCGAGCCCACCGAACTAGCTGAGGAATCCCTAACAAGCTCACCGGTCGACGCCCCGAACGAAATCGACGGGCAGGAGCGTGCCGAACTCTTGCAAAAAGCCGTCGGCCAACTTCCCGATCACGAACGCCAAGTCATCCTACTCCGTCTTCAATCCGACCTTCCCTTCAAGGAAATCGCCAGAATCACGGATTCCCCCATCGGCACCGTCCTCGCCCGCATGCACAACGCCAAGAAACGCCTGAAGAAAATGCTTTCCCCCGAACTCGCCATCGAGTCATGAAAACAAAAATCAACAACGATCAATTGCTCCTCTACTGGAGCGGAGAACTGGATCCCGAAGAAGCGAAACGGATCGAAAATCAACTCGCGACCGATCCCGAGGCGTTGGCCTATCTTGAGGAACTGCAGGACCTGCGGAAGGACTTCGAAACACTTCCGAAGATCACCCCAACCAAAGTCGCCGCCAGCGCCGTTGCCGAATTCAGTGAACCCGCGAAACCAAGACGCGTCGTGATGCCGTGGCTCGCAGCTGCAGCCGCCGTCGTCATCGTCGGATTCTTCGTGACTCGCGGATTGGAAAATCCTGAATCCAAAGCGATCGTGGAGTCGCCCAAGGAGGAATCCGTGACCACACAGGAAGAAATCGTTGAAACTCCAAAGCGAACACTTTCCAAGTCGCTCTTTGCTTCACAAACCCGCTTTTCCACCTCTGAACGTTACCAATCGCCCTCGCGCGAGAGACTGCGCCGAATTCGTGACTCGAGGGAATCCACCAGCAGCTAACTCAAGCCATGAAACTACCAGCCAGCCTCTTTTCGATTTTCTTACTTCTCTTTGCTCCAGCCCCATTTCTTTTCGCGGATGACCACGACGAGGAGGAAGATGAGGATCGCATTCTGATCCGCGAGGACGTGCCCGCCCAGGACGAAATCCTCAAGTTCTATCAAGCGCACATCCCGTCAGCGATGCCCATCCTTGATCGCGTGCGTACCCATGAGGGAGAAGATGCTTATAACGACGTGCTAAGAGAAGCCGCCCACCAGATCGCGGAGTATCGCGATATCCGAGAACACGATGGCGATGAAATGGCAGAGTTGTTTATCGAGGGCGTCCGGCTCGACATGGAAATCGCGGCGCTCGTTTTCAAGTATCATGAGATCGACGACAGTCGCCGTGAACGGCAAGCAACTGAAGAGCAACTCCGTGGGGTGATTGGGGAACAGTACGAACATTCACTCCGCTCTCACGAACGGGAACTGGAATGGCTGAGCAACGAAGTGAAAAACACAGAGCGCTTGATCGACGAAATGAAAAGTCACCGCGACGCCTTCATTGACGAAGAACTCGAAGGCGCGCTTCATGGAGATCATGAGGATGAGGACGAAGACCACGATGAGGATGATTATGCCGAGGAGGACGAGGACGAAGAAGAGGAAGAGGAGGACCGGGAACGGTAATAAAACTGATCTATTGGAGATCTTCATTCATTATCGACTTATCGGGTTTCTGGAAAAAGTGAAACCCCGGAATCACTACAAGCTCACTGTTGCTCAACTCGCAATCTTCCCATCGCTGAACTCTGGTCGGGAAGAGGGATAAGCAATTTACCTTGTTCCCAGTATTGAATTTCTCCAGGTCCGGGATTCATAGGGATCATTTTCCTTACCGGTGCCATTAGGTAGTTCAAGGTATCCCAATGAATACCATCAGTGCTAGTCTCTCCTCTCAAGGAAATCTCAGGGCTCAAGATGTCCGGATAACCATGAAT
>JBCCWV010000088.1:0-19822 GCA_039192745.1 Verrucomicrobiota bacterium
CGGCATTGGATTGCGGATCAACTGGTGATCCGCGCGGAGGGTGACCCTCGCCAGCCTCTATTTTTTGGTGAGCTTCTGGGCGATTTCCTCCGCCTCTTCAAGTGTGAAGTTGCCGGTGATTTGGAATTCCTTGCCGAACGGTCCTTGAATCACGGGTGCGGAGAGAATTTTCCCATCGGTGAAGATGGCGAGGCGTTTTCCGACGTTCGCATCCGTGAACGCGCGCATCTTGCGGCCACCTTCATCGGTGAGTTTGACCGAAATGGAAAAGGTTCCGACGTCCGGAACCGGGAAAGCCGAATTTACATCTTTTGCGTTGATGACGGGGGTGGGCTCGACGCGGAGTTTCTGGCCATCGAGTTCGAATTGCTTTCCTTTCGTATCGCCGTCTTCAAGGACGAGTCGCAATTCCAACGCGTCGTGCGGCTGCACACGGAGTCCGGGGTCATGGTTGGGCTTGTCAGTCGCCAATCCCTGAACCGCCGAGATCGCGAGGATTCCCAAAGTCAAAACGAACCGCTGCATCCCGTGAGTCTTAACCCACGACGGGCGCTTGTCATTCGCAATCGGACCTAGCGGGTGGGTGCGACGCGTGTGACGGATGCGCGCCGGTAATCGTCCTGAACCCTTGGAATATAGGCTTCCAGCTCGCGGATGCGGGTGGCGTCAACGGGGTGAGTGCTGAGGAAGTCCGGAATGTTCGGGCTGCCGTTCTTGGACTTGTACTCGGCGAAATTGACCCAAAGATTCACCGCTTCGCGCGGATCATAGCCGGCGCGAGCCATGTAGATGACGCCGAGTTTATCGGCTTCGATTTCCTGTTTGCGAGAGTGTGGAAGGATGATGCCCACGGTCGAACCAGCGCCGTAGGCGGCGAGGATTTTCAGTTTTTGCGAATCGCTGACATTCTCGCTCCGGTTCATGGCGGCGGCGGCGACGGCGCCGACCCCGGCCACGGTCAAACTTCTCGAAAGGCGCTGTCCGCCATGGTGGGCAATGACATGGCCAATTTCGTGTCCAACAACCGCCGCCAGTTGCGCGTCGTTTTGCACGACTTTGAACAGTCCGGTGTGGATCCCCACCTTTCCTCCGGGTAAAGCAAAGGCGTTGGGACTCTCGTCTTCGAAAACGACAAACTCCCACTCTGCCTCCGGCATATCGACAACGCGGGTGAGCCGGGTTGCCACGCGTTTTACCGCAGCATTGTATTCGGGGTGATTGGAGACTGGGCGTGTCTCCTTGTATTTTTGAAAGGCGGTCAATCCCATCGCCTTTTCCTGACTTGGAGGAATGAAGTTGAAGGCTCTTCGTCCCGTCTCGGGAACCGTCGAGCATCCCACAGCCAGGAAGAAGGTCATGCTCAGTAAGGCGATCAATCGGACGAATCGATTCATGTAGTTAAGATATCCGAAATATCGCAGAATCAAGTGCCCGCGTCAGTTCCGGCACGTCGATGCGAATCGGGAATATCCCGGTTCTCAACCGTAAACGGAGTCCGGATCGTAGGCTCTCGCCTCGGCTTGAACGAGTGGCAAAGGATGCCCGCCTTTTGCTGCTTCCTCGGTTTTCTCGAGATCGAGCTTCCGATAGAAACAAGCCTGGTAGCCGGCGTGGCAACAACCCGGTCCGATTTGTTCGACCTTGAGCAGGAGGACGTCTTGATCGCAGTCGGTGCGGATTTCGATGATCTTTTGCACGTGGCCGCTGGTGGCACCCTTGTGCCAGAGTTTTGCGCGGGATCGGCTGAAATAAACTGCTTCGCGCTTCTCAAGAGTGGCGAGAAGGGCCTCTTCGTTCATGTAGGCAACCATCAGGACTTCGCCGGAAGCGGCGTCCGTCGTGACGCAGGGAATAAGTCCATTGTCGTCGAACTTCGGGGCGAAATTCAGGCCATTTTCGATAACTTCCTTGTTCAGGCGGGGTGCGAGCATGGTCATTATCAGTTGATTGCGGAGCGGCGATGACGCAAGTAGCGAGTCGATGTTTATTAGCTTTGAAGGCTCCGAAGGATGCGGGAAATCGACGCAGATTTCCCGTCTTGCGCAACGACTTCGGGATTCGGGCGCCGAGGTGATCGAGACGCGGGAGCCCGGCGGGACGGCGATTGGGGAGAAGATCCGTGAACTTCTTCAGCATGCCGCAGAGGGGGAATCAATGACGCCGGAGACGGAGATCCTGCTGTTTGCGGCCAGTCGCGCGCAGATTGTCCGGGAATTGATCGCGCCGTCGCTCGAGCGAGGGGCGTGGGTTCTGGCCGATCGATTCTTGGATTCAACGACCGTTTACCAGGGAATGGCGCGTCCACTCGACCGGGAGAGTGTCGAGTTCATCAACCGCTTTGCCGTCGGTCAATGGATGCCGGATTTGACGATTCTGTTAGACATGGATGAGGCAGTCGCGATGGAGCGTTTGGAGAGCCGCGGCGACGGAAAGAAGGATCGGATGGAGTCAGAGCCGATGGAGTTCTTCCGCAAAGTGCGGGAAGGGTATCTCGCATTGGCTCGCGAAAATCCGCAGCGGATTTCCATCGTGGACGCGGCCTTGTCGGCGGATGAGGTGGAGAAGGCTATATTGCAAATCCCGGCATTGTCGAAAAATCTGACACGCTGAGCCATGGCTTACGACCTCAACGCTGCCTTCGATCTTCTGCAAACCGCGCACGGCCAGCAGCGTCTCGCTCATGCCTATCTGATCAGTGGACCGGAAAAGTCAGGGAAAGCGGCACTTGCCCTGAAGCTGGTTCATCTCTTGGGAGCCTCGGAAGCTGAGGAAGAAGGGGACTTGGACAATGTGCAAAGCGAGGCAGTACGCGTCTTGCGTCCGGAATCGAAGTCCCGGCGGATTAAGATCGATCAGATCCGCGAGTTGGAACATGGACTCCACATGACCGCTCGGCGAAAAGGGCAATGGAAGATCGCCATCATTACGGATGCGGAGCGGATGATGCCTCAGGCGCAGAACGCGTTCTTGAAGACGCTCGAGGAACCTCCGGAGGATTGCTTGTTGCTGCTGCTGACGACGGCCCCCGAAGAGTTGTTGGAAACGATTCGGTCGCGTTGCCTGCGCGTTGTCTTGAAGGGCAACGGAACGGCCGCGCACTTGCAGTCACCCGATGCGAAGGAGTTGTTGACCGCTCTCGACTCGCATTTTCGTGACGGAGGAAATGGAATCGCGCCTGCGCTCGCTTTTGCGAGGGCATTCGGTGACCGGTTGAAGGAGATCAAAAAGAGATTGGAGAAGGAAGCGGAGACCGAGGTCAAGGCCGAGGCGAAGGAGCTGAAAAATCGGATCGAAGGGGACTACCTGGATCGACGGGAGAAAGAATCAGAGGCGAGCGCGCAGTCGGCATACTTGCGCGAGCGAGCGAGGTTGATCGATGTGATCATCAGTTGGTTCGGCGATGCCGTGCGGCAGCAGAACGGGCACGCAAGACTGGACCTTCCCGAATTCGCACCGACCACTGCTAGGCTTGGGCAGGAAATGGGAAAATCTGAGCTTTTGCGACGCTTGGATGCGGTCGAGGGCCTCCGGGACCTCATTTCGACGAATGTTCAGGAGAATTTGGCCCTCGAATCCGCCATGATTCGGGCTTTTGCCTAGGGGGATAAGAGATTTTTAACCTGCGATTTTTCTCAAAAAAGATTTGCGAAAAATAATAAAATTGGTAAATTTCCATAATTACTGTAACCTCGATCCCTCCAAATCGTCGAGTGAAGACCCGAAAACACAGCCTGAAAACCACGAAGACCCAGAAAGCTTGCGGCGGATTTACGTTCGCCGAGCTTCTTTTGGTATTTTCGATCGTGGGGATTCTCTTCGCGGTGGGCGCCTCGGCGTTCACGAACGTGACGAGCAGTTCCAGCGAGGTGCGGGACAAGCGCAATGCGCAGACGATTGCGACAACGGCGTCGGCGGCAATCGCCGCTGGTGCGTCCGAACTCTCGAGCTGCCATTGTCCGCTGGAGGTTGCCACACGGTTGGAGTCAGGAGTGACCGTCGGCAGCGGATTCAATCAGATTGTATTCAAGACGCAGATGCTGAAGGAGGAGGAAAAGGAGGGAGCCGTGAAGTATCTGAGGATGAATAACGGTTTTCTTTTTTACACGCCGACCGAGCGGTCGATGGTCGGCAACAGCCGAAGTATCTCTTACAATCCCTAATTCTCGTCGCCGCGCAGGGCGTCGTTTTTTGCCTTCTTGTAGTTACTGCGGAAGACGCTGCTGAGGTTCCGTGATTCTCTGACTTCTTCGATAGGATTGCCGCCTCCAACGATCTGGGTGAACGAGAGATTCGTGGACGGATAACCGACCATCGAAACCGTGAAGAACTTCTCCGCCGCGTCCTTGGGAAAGTCCGTTTCAATGAGAGTCTTCCATGCCTCACGCATTTCCTCGTGGCTGTCGATGCACATTGCGCGGATGATGAAGCGGATCGCGCCGAAGAGGTGGGCCGTGCGTTCCGGGATGTATTGGAAAGATTCGGCCTGTTCGAAAGGGTTGTCCTGCGGGTCGGCATAATGCGTGGTGTCGGTGCTGCTCACGTAAAGGTCTCGACGGATCGCGGAGCGTCGCAGGGCGGTTTCCTCCGGGCCGCCGGGTGTGCCGGGTTTCTGAATCCAGATTCGTTGCCCGTCTTTCGAGAGCACGAAATCGATAAAGGCTTGGGCCATCTCCGGGTTAGGAGCGCCGCGAAGCATGGCAATGGGGTCGGCTCCGACTGATGTTCCTCCGACCGGGGTGATGAATCGCACGCGTGAATACCCGTCCTTGTCGCGGAGGATTTCGTTGTAAGTGCGCCCGTAAAAATCGATCGACATTCCGGCAGCCGCATTGCCCTGGGCGATGTCGAGTGGGATCTTGGTTGCGGAGTCGGTGAAGTACCGCGCGTTCGCGCAAATGCGTTGAATGAGATTCAGCCCGTTCTTCCAGCCTTCGTTCAGGGCTTCGGCGAGGAGTTCCTCCTCGGGCACGCGCGCCCGTGGTTTAATCGCTTTCACCGCCTTGTGCATTTCCTCCTGAATGAGCATTTCGAACGCCTTCGTCACTGATCCGCTCTTCGTGGGATCAGCGAGGGCGATGTGACCGGAGAACTGCGGATCCCCGAGGTCCTCCCAGGTTTTGGGCGGAGAGGTGATCCCGAGTTGGAAGAGCTTGTCCGCGTTGTAGCAGATTCCGAAGGAGGAGAGGGCGGCGCCGACCCATCGCATCTCCGCGTCGTGAAATGGCTCACCGCCCACGACCTCCGGAATGACTTCGTCGGAAAACCAATCGGGATGGCGTTCTCGGACCCCGGAGTCCACGAGATATCCCATGCTTGCGAACTTCTGGAACGGATAGGCGCCGCCGCCGAAAAAGAGATCGACGCCGATTCCCAGGTCTGACTCAAGAAAGGTCCGCTTCGCCGACTGGGAGGGTGTGTCTCCGGACGGATCGGGCGGAAGGAGCAATTTCCGGTTATCGAAGGCATCGCCGATCTCGTGGTCGGACCACTTCCGCTTGAGGGTGCCCTTCCAATGGGTTTGGAAGGAGGCGCGGAAGCTGGACGTCAGATATTTTTCGATCTCCGAAGTACCGGAACCCGGGGTGCGCCAATCGATGTGTACGGAAATGCCCTTCGTTTCCTTCATGTGTTTCGCAAACGCGCGAGCGAACTCGTGGCGGATCGACTCCGCGTGCGGCGTGACGATGACGACCGTGGCATCGGCGTCCGCAGGGTTCGTGGTTTCGGGCGGACGAAGCAGGAACGGCCCGGCAAGCACCGCGAGCATGGCGACGCCGACAAGCCCGGGTTTGATCCACGATCTTTTTATGGTCATCAGTTGCGCAGAATGATGACGTCCTTCGGCTGCGCCGAGGCGACGAGTGTTTCCTTCTTGCTGGTGCCGAGGTGACTCGGGTTAGCCTCGCCGACGTGCAAAACGGTGCCCTCCTCGGTTTCGAAATCGTAGGTCGCTGTATTCCCCAGATAGAGGTGGCTGACAATTTTCCCACGAATGGCATTCGAAAGCGTCCCGTCTTTCGAGAGTTTGAATGCCTCAGGGCGGATGGCGACGAAGGCCTTCGAATTCTCCGCGGGTTCCCAATTCTTGTCGGCGAGTCGCCCGCGGAATTGTCCATGCACGGTATCGACGACCCAGTAACCTTCTGTTCGTGAGGGATGTTCGATGCGGCAGGGGATGAAATTGGCTTCCCCGATGAAGTCTGCAACGCTGCGCGTGCGCGGCGAGCGGTAGATTTCAGTGGGACTGCCGACTTGGAGCAGACGACCGTTGGCCATGATTGCCATCCTGTCCGCCACACTTAGCGCTTCTTCCTGGTCGTGGGTTACATAAACCGCGGTGACGCCCGCTTTCTTGCAAATGCTCCGGATTTCGGTGCGCATGTGGAGTCGCAACTTCGCGTCGAGATTCGAAAGCGGTTCGTCGAGCAACAGGCACTTCGGTCGAACGACCAACGCGCGGGCAAGGGCCACCCGTTGCTGCTGACCGCCGGAGAGTTGATTGATTTTCCGATTGGCATAGTCCGCCATTTCCACCGTGATCAGGGCCTTGTTGACTCTGGTTTCGATCTGGTCTCGAGGGACATTCCGTTCCTCAAGTCCGAAGGCGACGTTGCGCCCGACGGTGAGATGGGGCCACAGCGCGTAGCTTTGGAAAACCATCGCCGTGTTCCGCAGGTGGGGCGGAGTGTAGGTGACTTCGTTCGTGCCAAAGAGAATCTGTCCGGTATTCGGCGTGTAGAATCCGGCGATGTGGCGGAGGAGCGTTGTCTTGCCGCAGCCGCTCGGACCCAGCAGAAAGAAGATTTCACCCTCATTAATGCGGAGGGAAATGTTGTCGAGGGCAACGGTGTTCCCGAATCGCTTCGTCAGGTTGCGGATTTGAATAGTGACCATGGAAGGGAGGCGCCGCCACCCTGCCCGAAGTCGGCTCAATGCTCAACGTGGAATTCTTCACCTTCTCCCGAAGGTCAATCCGCTGAATCCGGCAGTTTGCCGGTCCACTGCAAGACGTAGCGCGTTCCGAAGTCCGTCTGGCCGAAAATCGGAGTGTGAGGAAGCGGTTGGAAGTAGTCCGGGTCCTCCGCGAATTCCATCAGGCCGGGATAATCGATCCGGGCAAGGCCCAGCAGACCGAAATTCAGGAAAACGTCCCGCTCCGTCTCGCCCGCAGCGCGGAGAATGCGGATGAACTTCTCCACGTCGTCGGTCTTCAGGAAGTACGCAGCCGGATCGTAGCCCCGGGCTGCCATGCAGAACCCGATCGTCACTACGTTCTCGTCGATCTGCAGGGGCAAGCGAGGGTTTAGAACCTCCCGCGTGGCACGCACCGACTCCGCCAACGGCACGACGGAAAAGTTCGTCAATGCCGTCCGCACCGGCATCGTTGCGATGGAAAACCACCAGACGTAAAAGCCGAGCATGACGAGTGCACCGAGGTCCCTCGCTCTTTTTCGCTCCAGCACGGAGGTTAGCGATTCGACCCCAACCGCCACCAAGGCGAGGAATCCCGGAAGGAACGGCACCGCATACCAGTGATAGACCCGGTTTTCCCCTCGGATTGATAACCAGAAAAAGAGGAGCCATGGAACGATCAACGCGACCAGCATGAGTCGTGCGCGACTGTCTCCGCCGAGCGCACGCAAGCCGCCGAGAAGGAAGAACACGCAAGGAAAGAGGACCATCGGCCAAGCGGCTGCAGGGGGGAAGTCGCTGAGGTCGAACAGTCGCGGATTGGCACCGCCCGTCTCCTGCCAGGGGATGCCGCTGGTGAAGTAGGCGAGGTGGTCTTTCAGCCAGAGCAAATCGTGGTTCGCCATCGGGGCGTTTCTCTCGAGATACTCCAGCAACTGGACCACACATGGGGCGAATGCGACCAGCGCTAGCGACCCGGCGAGAATGTTGGCCGTCAGCCACCGGCCGAACAGGGGACCACGCGCTCCCTTGTTCGTCGCGATCATTCCAAGGGCGGCGAGATTGACCCCGATGAGCAAATAAAGATTCCCCGGATAGGACCAGAAGAGGAGGAATTCGGAAAACGCGAAACCGATCCAATAAGGCCAGCGCGCCCGTCGAATCGCTTTCAAGCACAACAGCCAGCACAAGGGGGCGAACGCGAAACTGAAGGCGTATCCACGGCACTCCACCCCGTAGCGGATGAACCACGGATGGACGGCCAGGATGAACATCGCGATAATGCCCGCCCGCGGAAATCCCCACGCCGCGACAAACCAGCCCAGAAGAACGATGCCCGCCAGGCCGGCGAGAAAAGCAGGATACCGGAGAATCCGCTCGGAGAAATACATGGCCTGGGGATCGTCGCTCTCCTCGAAAAACGTCTCGTGGGTGGCCCGCGCGAGGATCGTGTTCACGAAATGGTTGTTCGGCGTTCCGTAGCGCCACAACGTGTCGATCCACGGGGCCTGACGGAAGCGAAGACTGTCACTATCGTCGTCCCGCGACCACTGGCCGACGGCGAGACGCCGCATCGTCGACTCTTCGTCCCCCCACAGCGAGTGGTCGAGCCGTTGGCTGTTGGTCCATGCCCCCGTGCTGGTCGCGAGGACTGCTGCGACCCAGAAAACGAGCCGGTACTGCCGAGGAATCGAGGCCGGTGACTTTTGAAAATCGTCTGGCACCGGTCGCACGAGCCATCGCGCCACGAAAAAGACAGCAATGGCAATGGCGAGGATTCCCCATGCCGACATCCAACTTCCGCTCAGGACGTAGTGGATGGTCCGGGCGCGATCGTCTTCCGCGAGGGATTGCAGACCATCTATCCAGGGCTTTTTGCCGAATGCGAGCCACCCGGCGGCGGCAAGGGCCGCCAACACGGAGAAAAATCGGAGAGTTCGCATAAAACGCCAACTGGCGGTCAAGTCTCCGGCGAAATCAACGGGAAAAATCCCAACGGGAAGCTATGCTCGCGGTCGCATCGGAATGAAAGAGGCCCTTTTCGTCGACCACATCAAAATCTACGCCCGCGCCGGATGTGGAGGAAACGGAAGCGCGCACTTCCGGCGGGCTAAGTTTGTGCCAAAAGGCGGACCCGACGGCGGAGACGGGGGTAACGGCGGTGATGTCATTCTCGAAGTCGCCGAGAATACAGACAATCTCCGCCAGTTTTTTTACAACCCTAACCTGCTTGCCGAGGACGGAAAAGGCGGGGCGATGCAGCAAAAGAGCGGTCGGCGGGGTAAACCTGCCGTTGCGAAGGTGCCGCCTGGGACGGTGGTTTACCTCGCGGCTGAGGAAGACTCGCGATTGAAACATCCCGGGAGGACCCTGAAACAAATCGCCGATCTGACGACGCCGGGCGAAAAGTTCGTTCTCGCCAAAGGCGGCAAGGGCGGGCGAGGAAACACGCACTTCAAGAGTTCAACCAACCAGACGCCGACTGAGGCCGAGGATGGCGAGCCGGGGGAGGAGAATTACTTTTACCTGGAACTTCGGCGAATCGCGGATGCGGGTTTGGTCGGGTTTCCCAACGCGGGAAAGAGTTCGCTTCTGTCGGCGATCTCCGCGGCGAAGCCAAAGGTGGCGATGTATCCGTTCACGACCCTGCAACCGATGATCGGTGTCGTGGAATTCGAGGGGTTCAGTCGCGCGACGGTGGCGGACATTCCGGGATTGATCGAAGGGGCGAGTCAAAATGTCGGCCTTGGCCATGATTTTCTCCGGCATATTCTTCGCTGTGAACTTTTGATTTTTGTGGTCGATGCAGCGGGCAGCGAAGGCCGTGATCCCATTGAAGACATCGAAAAGCTGCGAAAGGAAATCAGTCTGTTCGACGAAGGGTTGGCGAAGAGGGATTGGATGATCGTCGCCAACAAGATGGACTTGCCGGAGGGCAAGGAATACGCGGAGAAGATCTCGCGAAGGTTTGATCGGATCGAAGTGGTTCCGGTGTCGGTGGAGACCGGCGAGGGGATGGACGTTTTGTTAGAGCGCCTTGGCGCGCGCATCGGCAAGCGACCGGAATAAATCAAGGGAGTGTTCGGGCGCCCGCGGTCGGCAGGACAGGCGTCCTCTTTGAGCGCGATGGACTGGCCGCTTCAATTCTGGGCGACGACTCTCAGCTTGTCCTCAGCAGTCGCTTCTGAGCGCCAGTGACTTCCGCGGAAATTCACGATCTCCAACTGCCGTGTCTTAGCCGAACCGGCGAGTGTTCTGACGCCGATGGTCAGCGGGCGCGGACTCCAACTGTCGGTGCGGGCGAGGTATCTTGCGAGAGCCTTGGCGTGAGGATGGGAGCGTTCGATATAACCGAAAGCATAGACGCCCGGTTCATTGGGATCGGCGAGACGGACGCAAAGAAGGTCGCTCTCGTTGTTAAACTCGAAGTTGTAGTAGTTGTCGATGTTGGCGAGCAAACGCAGGGGCTTCTCCTTGGGGGTGGTTTTCCCGTCGTTGGTCATCGGCGCAATCACCGCTGAGAGTGTTCGCGGGTTGTAGCCGACGGACGCTTCCCAATCGATGTAGTCGCGGTCCGGACGGTGTTCGACCATGTAAACCCGCTGCGCTTGATCGGCATCCAAGGTGATGACTTCGGTGACTGGAATGGTTTCGCCGTTATCAATGTAGTATGAGAGCGGCGAGGTGGAGACGACGCGTTCTCCGAGAATTTGGGTCTTCCCGTAATAATTTCCCAAGTGCGTCGAGATGCTCCGTGCATCCTTCACAAACTGGCGGCGAGCAGCGGTGGAATCGGAAGCGACGAATTGCTCGACCACGTTTGCAGCGCGTGCCCGGTGGTCGGCGGGGGGAGTGACGATTTTCTTTTTTCCCAAGTCTGGAGAGAGTTCGAAAAACTCTCGAGAAGTCACGAAACGTCCTTCTTTCTGAGGACCTTCAGCGATTTGTCCCTTCGATCCGATGAAGTTGCCGACTCCGATGAAGAGAGTCAGGGCAAGGGCGCCCACAGCCCCGAGCGCCACGTGGAGTGGAGGCATCGGAACCACCGTCCAAAGACTCCGGCGACGGGGAATGACGGCGACGAACCGGTCAGGGTGAAGCATCGACTCGACCGTCTGCTCAAGATTGCGGCCAGCGCGGCCGTTTTCAGGGTCGGGAGCCTTGATGGCGGAGAGGCAACGGGAACAACGTGTCTGCTTTCCGGCATAGTGAGCGAAGACGGTTGTGGGAAAGTGGCAGCAGGGACAACTGAAATAGAGTTTGCCGTTCTTGATCTCGGGTTTGAACTCAAGGCGGGCGATGTTCTTTTGCACTTCGCGGGGGTGACGTGGCGTCAATACGCGTGGCGGTTTTTTCTCCGCCTTCTCTTTCACCGGCATTTTCTTCGTCGCACGAAACGGAACCCTTTTGGAACAGGTTGGCGTGGTGGCGGGCGGAGCATCCGGAGTAGGATTGCCATTCAGGGCTTTCCCAATCTTCTCATTCAATCGCAACCACTCTTTCAGGAGGCGTTCGACGGAATCTTCCGAGTGAGCCACTTTCTCGTTCACCGGTTTCCGTCGCCGGGCAGGCAGTGCCTCGGGACCGATCGGATTCAATACCTTCGTCTCCCCAACGATCCGCGAGACTTGTCGCGCCGCGGGTTTCCACGGAGTCTCAGGTTTCTTCGTTCGTTTGGCTGGAAGCTTGGTGGGCATCTCAGGTGGTGGATTTCGGGCCACCAAGGGGTGGCTGAAAAATATTCAAGATACCTAAATTATTACCATATATATAAAATATATGCAAACCATAAAAACTAGAATTAGCGCGGATTCTAGTTTTCTTCTTGAATATCAATGATATACGACCGAACAGCACCGCGCATGTCTTCGGCGAGGTCGGCCTTGGGCGTCGCGAAAGGTGGGCAGAACCAAGGGTAGGCGCCGAAAAGGTCGTGGACGACGAGGATTTGGCCATCGCAGTGCGATCCAGCCCCAATGCCGATCGTGGGGATGCCGGAGCGTTTGGTAATATCGGCGGCGACTCTGGCGACCATGCTTTCAAGAACGATGGCGACAGCGCCGGCCTCTTCGACAGCCTTGGCGTCTTCGATCAGTTTGTTGGCCTGCTCTTCGGTACGGCCTTTCTTCTTGTAGCCACCTTCTTCACGGACGCGCTGTGGAAGCATCCCGATGTGGCCGACGACCGTGATGCCGGAATCGGTAAGCGCACGAATTTGCGGAGCATGTCCGGCTCCGCCTTCGAGCTTCACGGCATTGGCTCCTGCGGCGATGAGAGGGGCCGCATTCTTCACGGCTTCTTCGGGAGTTTTGTATGTCTGATAGGGCAAGTCAGCCACGACGAAGGCGTTCTTCACTCCCCGACAGACGGCCGCAGTGTGCATGGTCATCATCTCAAGGGTGACGCCCGTAGTGTCTTCCATGCCATGAACGACCATACCGAGCGAGTCGCCGACAAGAATGAAATCAACACCTTCCTCGTCGAGAATGCGACCAGTCGGGTAGTCGTAAGCAGTGAGGGCTGCGATCGGTCGATCCCTGGCTGCGGACTTTGTGATTCTCGGGTTCACCATGCGTCAATCATTCGGCGGAGTGGAGGTTCGTCGGATTCAAGGGCTTCAAGTTCCTCCCGGACCGATAGAGTACGGCCGGGGAGGAGCAGATCAGGCCGCAAAAGAGAGAGCGGTTCAAGGACGAATCTTCGCTGAAAGAGCCGGGGGTGGGGGAGCGTCAGTTCCGGGTTGAGACAGGCGTGGGAGCCGCAAAAGAGAATGTCGATGTCGATGGTGCGAGGCTCGTTGGTGCCGTGATTGGACGGGCGACCAAGTTCACGCTCAACGGATTGTGCTGATTCCAGCAATTTCTCTGGGCTTTGATCCGTCCTCGCCACGATGACCGTGTTTAGAAACGGCTGCGTTCCCGGGGCGCAATCGACGGGTTCCGTCTCAAAGACCGGAGCCTTCTCGACGTTTTTCAGTTCCAGCATCGCCACCGACCTCTGAAGATTTTCGAGCCGGTCTCCAAGGTTGCTGCCGAGAGCAAGGGCGCACTCCGTGAAATCGTCTCCTATTCTCACTTCAGTCCAAGCACATCCTGCATGTCGTACAACCCGGGCGGTTTGTCCTGGACCCACTTCGCGGCCCGGACTGAGCCATTGGCAAAAGTGCTTCGGCTCGATGCCTTGTGGGTGAGTTCGACGCGTTCTCCGTTATTCGCATAGACGACCGTGTGATCGCCGACAACATCGCCGCCGCGCATCGAGTGAATGCCAATTTCGTCCGTCGTGCGAGCGCCGACAATGCCCTCTCGACCGTGCCGCATGTCTTTTGCGTAATCGAGTTCGCGCACTTCGGCCAAGACTTCTGCGAGGCGGCGGGCCGTCCCGCTGGGGGCATCGACTTTATGGCGGTGATGCATTTCGATGACTTCGAGATCAAATTCTGTCCCGAGGATTTCCGTCGCGCGCCGTGTTAGCCAGAATAACGTGTTCACACCGACGCTGTAGTTCGGAGCAAAGACGATGGGCAGCTTTTCGGAGGCCTCTCGAATAGCGGCGAGTTCCGCGTCATCGTGCCCGGTCGTTCCAATGACGAGTTTCTTTTGATGGAGAAGGCAAGACTCGACGACGCTCGACGTGATCGAGTGGAGGGAAAAGTCGATGACAGCATCACAATGATCGATGGCCTCGTCGAGCGTGAGCTCGGTATCGAGGTCCACACCGGCGCTCGCCACAACGTCGGGATCGTTGTCGCAGGACTCCTTGATTGCGACGCCCATTCGACCGTTGGAGCCGTGAATGAGGATTCGGATTGCCATGCTCTAGCAGATACGGAAACAGGCCACTTGGCAAGGGGCGGGAGTCCTCCCCGGGGCTTCATCGTGAGGCGTAAGCATCAGTGGCAGTTTCCCTTTGTGCAGAGCAAAACCTCCCCGCCCTGTGAAAGCCAACTTGAACGGAGAATGGCGGCCCCGCTGACGAAAATGAATCGTGCGAGCAGGGAGTGTTGCCCGCCGGCGCACAGGTATCCTTTTTGGGAAAACGAATGAGAAAAGCCTGGATACAACATACCTTCTTCACATGAACCGAAGAAAAACCCCCCATAAGCCGTCTTTCATTGCAGGGTTCCTGCTATTTTCATTCGTTGCCGCAGGGCCAGCGGAGGAATTGGCATTTTCTGATGTGGAGACGCGATTTTCCGCCAACATGGCCCTGTGGTATGGAGGAAAGAAAGCTCCAATGCTGGAGAAGATCGAAAAGGCGCACGCCGACGGGTTTGATGCCATTGAGTTTTGGGGATACAACGGCGAGGACATCGACGCGATCGCGGCCAAATGTCAGGAACTCGACATGAAGGTCGTGAATTTCACGGCTTGGGGAAAGTCGATTACTTCCGGCGAGAACATCGACGAGTTCGAGGCCGGGATCAAAGAGGCGCTCACCGTCGCGAAAAAGCTGAATGCGAAAAAGATGACCGTGGTGGGGCATCGATGGTCAGAAGGAGTTTCCGAGGAAGATCAAATCAAGAACTACACGGCAGCCTTGAAGCGTGTGGCTCCGCATTGCGAAGAAGCGGGAGTTATGATCATCATCGAGCCATTCAACCCGGTTGATCACGGCAAGAATCTGCTCAATGGCAGTCAGCTTGCCGTCGAAATCTGTCGTGCGGTGGACTCGCCCATGATCAAAATCAACTGGGACTTCTACCACATGCAGCTCTCCGAAGGGGCTCTGATCACCTATCTTGACCGTGGCTTCGATCAAGTGGGGTATCTGCAACTTGCGGATACTCCCGGCCGCCATCAGCCGGGAACGGGTGAGCTCAATTATAAAGCAATCCTGAAAGCGGCCCACGATCTCGGATATCGCGGTTACGTCGGAGTGGAATGCCGTCCGAAGGGCACGGAGCAGGAGGCGATCCAGCAGCTACTTCGTAATGCTTATTAGCGGATCGACTGGTCCACACGGACGTGCTAAATATAACAAAACAAACCCCTAGAACCTTGAATCATGTCTAATCCATCTACATCACGCCGCAGCTTTGTGACAAAGAGTGCCGCCGCCGGAGCCGGGCTCCTCGTCATGCCCTCGGGAAGTCTCTTCGGGAAGAATCGCCCCGGGAACAAATTGAACATCGCCCTGATCGGTTGTTGGGGGCGGGCGACCGCCCACTTCCGCATGCTGGAGAACGAAAACGTCGTCGCGCTTTGTGACGTCAATGCCAAAGCGATGGATGCCGCCGCCGAAAAGTTTCCGAAGGCGAAGAAGTATAAGGACTGGCGCAAATGCCTGGATCAGAAAGATCTGGACGCGGTCGTCTGCTGCACTCCGGATCATCACCACGCCTTTGTTTCCATTTGGGCCATGAATCGCGGTCTGCATGTCTTTGGGGAAAAGCCCCTTGCCAATACCGTGGAAGAAGCGCGGACCGTTCGCGAGACCTACATAAAAAATAGGGATAAGGTCGCGACCCAATGTGGAACGCAGCGGCACTTCGACCCTAACTTCGACTACATCGAAGCCCTGATTCGAGAAGGTGCTATCGGCGATCTAAAAGACGTTCACGCTTGGGGCAACCGGACTCACGACAAGACGGATTATCCCGCGGGAACGGGCTCAGCGCCCGATTACCTCGATTGGGATCTCTGGGTCGGCCCGTCGCAGATGAAACCCTTCAGCGAAGACTACTTCATCGCCTACAACCACAAGACAAAAGTCTACGAGTTATCCTACTTTGACTCTGATGTCTCCAATTGGCCGAGGGGATCAAACTGCCTGTCTTGGAATATGTATCGAGAGTTCGGGAACTGGCAAATTGGAGACATGGGAAGCCACACCATGGACCTCGCCTTCAATCCGCTGGAGGCCGACTATCCTATCTCAGCCCAAGCCGAAGGAGAACCATACAATCCGAACGTATCTCCCTCCCGTATGAGTTCCTTCTGTGTCAATCCCGCCAATGACTGGCGAGGACAAATCCGCGTGTCGTGGCACCAAGGGGGCAACATGCCAAAATCTCCACTCAAGTACCTCGACTTGGAGAAAGTAGGCCACGGAGCCCTTTTTAAAGGGAGCAAAGGGTTCATCGTCGCCGATTTTACGACCCGCACCGTCATTCCCTATGGTAAGGAATCCGACCTGTCCTACTTCAACACTCAAAACATCAACATCCCGGAAAAGACGGTCGCCGATTTCGGAGAGGAGTGGACCAACGCCTGCAAAACGGATCTCAAGACTTCCTGCAACTTTGATTACTCCGGGATCATGATCGAGCAGCTTCTGCTGGGCTCAGTCGCCTTCGATGTCGGTAAGAAGTTGGAATACAACGCCGACAAAATGGAGTTCACCAACAGTCCCAAAGCGAACCAACTCCTGAAGAAGGAGTATCGGAGTGGTTGGGTGCTCAATGGGTAATCGTCGGCACCGTCACCCGGTGATCGGTCGGTTGACCCCCCCGGCATTGAGTAAAAGTTTCCACCGAGCAGCCCGGCTCGAAACCTTTCTCTTGACCGAGGTTGCGCAGCCGGGCGACGCGACCAAGGGGGGCTCGGCTTCTTGCTGGGTGACAATTGAACACTCAATGGTCACGGTTCGGCGGGAGGTTCTACTCGACGGAGTGTCCGTCGTTCGTCATTCTTTTCCCACATCGAGAAACTGATGAAGAATAGAAATAATCCATTCCTGCAGGGAATCAGAGCGAGTGTCTTTTTTATCGTTCTGTTAGTATTCGCTACTTGTTTTCCCGCCACCTCTGTCAAAGCGGCGGAGAGGAAGCCGAACTTCATCATTATCCTCGCCGATGACCTGGGTTACGGAGACTGTGGCTTCACGGGTAGCAAGCAGATCAAAACGCCGCGGATCGACGCTTTGGCTCGGGATGGCGTCGTTTGTCTTCAAGGATACGTCTCCTCGCCGGTATGCGCTCCGTCGCGGGCAGGGTTGCTTACCGGGCGCAACCAGCCCTCGTTTGGCTTCGACAACAACTTGCCGCAGCGACCACTCAAGCAATTCAACGAGGAGCATTCTGGCCTACCTCTGGATGTCAGGACAATTGCCGACCGCCTTTCCGATCTCGGCTACATGAACGGCATCGTCGGCAAATGGCACCTTGGAGAGGCCGACCATTTTCATCCGCTCAAAAGGGGATTCCACGAGTTCTGGGGATATCTCGGCGGAGGACATGACTACTTCCGGTCCGATCCCGGCAGCAGGGCAAGCTATCTGCGGCCCGTTATCTGCAATTACAAGGAGCCTCAGCCCATCACTTATCTCACCGATGACAAGGGGGACGAGTGCGTCGATTTCATTCGCCGTCACAAGGATCGTCCCTTTTTTCTCTATGCCTCCTTCAATGCGCCGCATGGTCCTCTTCAGGCAACGGATGAGGATTTGGCACTCTACTCACATATCAAGAACGAGCCTCGCCGGACCTATTGTGCGATGGTGCACCGCCTCGACGTCAATGTCGGACGCATTGTTGATGAGTTGAGGAAGCACGACCTTCATGACAACACCATGGTCGTCTTCCTCAGCGACAACGGCGGTCCCATCAAGCGGTCGAGGAAGGGCGGGAGCGTTGCGGGCATTCGAAGCAACGCACCCTTCAGAGGATCCAAGGGCAACCTGCTGGAAGGGGGAATTCGTGTCCCTTTCATCGTTTCAATGCCGGGCATGTTCGAGGGAGGGGGAACCTTTTCCCAGCCCGTTTCGTCGCTCGATCTGACACCAACGTTCGTCCATCTGGCCGGTGGCACCGTTGAGGATGCGGATCAACTCGACGGCATCGACCTTGTCCCACTTCTCCAGGGGCGGGAGGAAAAAATATCTGCCCGGGAACTGATGTGGCGATTCACGATCAGCGGTTGCCTGCGAGAGGGAGATTGGAAGATGATTCGCCTCCCTGACCGGCTGCCCATGCTCTTCAATGTCGAGGACGATCAGGCAGAACTGAATGATTTGGCCGAAGCCCATCCCGAACGCGTTCGCGATATGTTGCGACGTTTCGGTGCGTGGGACGTCTCGCTTCCGCATCCGCACTTTCTCGAAGGGGATCGCTTCCGAAGAGAACAGATGGAAAGCTATGATGCCGAATACAATCTCGTGCAGCCGGACGGGGAATGAGAGGATTCTTGGAATGTCCAGTAGAGTGCCTGAGAGTGGGGCGGATGATGAGCATTCCCGTCGAAAGCCGGGAGGCGATGCGAACTCGGAAGATGGATATGCACCACTGTGCCATGGAAATTGCTTGGTGAGGCGAGTGCTTCAATGGCAGTCTCCAGTTATGAAACGCACATCCCTTCTGATCTCCATCTTCTCTCTCTTTCTCATGCCTTTTTCTCTTCTTGCCGAACCCCTTGAAGTTGGCGACGCCGCGCCCAAGGTGAAATCAGAGGACCAAAACGGGGACAAAGTGGACCTCGGCGAAAAGTTCAAAGAGGGCACCTATCTCGTCTATTTCTACCCCAAGGCGGACACGCCCGGGTGCACCAAGCAGGCCTGTAATCTGCGCGATGAATTCGAAGCGGTGAAGAAAGCCGGTCTCGAAGTCTACGGAGTGAGTGCAGATACCGCTGAGGACCAGAAGGCTTTCGCCGACAAATACGAATTACCTTTCACGCTCCTCGCCGACAAAAAGGGCGACGTCATCGAAGCCTTCGGTGTCCCCACCAGCCCGCGCGGCATGTCCGCCCGTCAAAGTTTCCTCATCCGCGACGGCAAAGTTATCTGGCGCGACCTGAAAGCCTCACCGGCGACACAGGCGAAAGATGCCATCGAGGCGGCGAAGGGGTAAATATGCTAAAAACCACCGGCCATCGTAAAATGAAGTTTCTCCTTTTTCCAATCATCGTGGGGATGGGGCTCAACTCTGCGCTTTCGGCTCCAACACCGATCGAGGCTCCGGAGCTTTCGATAGCATTGGCTTCCGAGCTTGTTCTCAAACATCACAAGAAACGCTATCAAGTAGTGTTCAAGGACCCTCCGTTTGTCTTTAGCGCATCATATGGTGTTTTTGGACGGTCTCTTAGGAACAACTATTTAGATACAAGCAAAACTCTTCGCCCTAGATTTAGAGGAAAGGTTGGTTGGCTAGTGACGGTTCTTCGCTACAATGACTTATCTCAGTCCGATACCTACTTCCTTGATCAGTCCTCAAGGATTACGTTGATTAGTTCTACAGATTGAGGTGGTCGACGTCACAGATGTTTAATCCATGTAGCCGAAGTCGTGAGACTTCGGGCAAATGGCATATGAGAATTTGACCGATTCCAACTTCAGTGCCCGCGCAGAACATTGGGCAATGGTGTAGAGTGAAGAAGGAACAAATCACAAGAACGATGGCCAACTTAGCTGACCAAATGTCGGAGCGACTCTACGAGGAGCTAAAAAAATTGATCCGATGACTGGAGGGAGACTAACAAGAGCACAAAGGGGAGGAACTCAAAAGATCTTCGTGGGACCCTAGACGGGATCGGGTGGATTCTGTGCACGGGATCGCAGTGGAACCAGTTGCCGGAGCGCTTTGGCAAGAGCAAGAGCGTGTATCGCTACTTCCTGCGGGCGTGCCGGAGCGGGCTTTGGTCGAAGGTTCTTCAAAGCATCGTGGCCGCGCACCAATCGCAAGCATCCTCTGCCTTACGACAAGAAGCTGGGCAGGTTACGCCACCGTGTTGAGAATCTAATTTGCCGCCTCAAGTAAAGGTGCCGCGTGGCCATCAGATATGATAGACTCTCCATCATCTTCCTCGGATTTGTAACCCTCTCAGCAATCGATGATTGGATCAGAAACTAATTTGTCACCACTGCCTAGGATTGTCCTCATTGCTTCCATGGGATTCATCATAGGCTTTGCTTTGCCCGGAAAGCAGGCGCCAGCCGGAAAAGTCACGAATTCTGAGAACTCCACAGTTACTCA
>JBCCWV010000089.1:0-19627 GCA_039192745.1 Verrucomicrobiota bacterium
CCAGTTCCGCAAGCGACTCCGGGTATTGCCCGTCGTTCTCAGCCGCATAATTGACGACGGCTACATAGATAGCTCTGCCTTCTTGCATTGCCTGATTCAATCGGGCGTTCGCAAGGACCGCATTCATGGCGGGAAAAGCGGTTGCCGAGAGAATGGCAACAAGTGAAATACCACCATAAGGAACCAACACCTCCGCCATGGTCGCGGAATTATTCCCGCCAAAGAAAATCCCGTCTTGGAGACTCGCATAAACCACCGCCTCCGGCATATCGGCAATCGAAAAATAAGTCTCCATCAACTCCAGAAACTCAGGAGGCATTTCCTCTTGCTCTTGAAGTCCATCATTCATCAACTCCAGCAACATCACTTCAATTTCCTTCTTCAGCCGCCGCGAAACAAAACCCAATCCATTCCCTTCCTCCGGCAAGCCGCTCATTGCTTCACGGAAGTCCGCATTATCCCCAAGCCTCGGTGAATCGGCTTCGCACTCCTGCCAATAGGTTGGCGAAGAAGTAATGACGATCCGGTCGTTCGCCGCGTCTTCGATGATCGCAAATTGAATCCGTTCGAAAGGACCCGGCCCGAACGGCGGCAGTTGGAACTTCCTGCTTCCTTTTTCGCCCTCGATAACCTGTTGCATGTGAGGCGGTGCCATCTGCACGAGAGAGTCGACAACCCAGGTCAATCCCTCGATGACGAAAACCGCATCGAAAGCAGGGACTTTGAAAGACGGATCCTGCGGAAATGGAATCCGTTCGCCCTCTGGATCAATCCGACCAAACATCAGGGCGCCGATGTTGGCTTTGGCGAGCACTTCTCCCGCAGTCATTCCGACGGGCAGAGGCACTTGCATTGCCCCTTCGTATGTTTGCTTGATTTCCGGATCAGCGAGAGCAACAAACGCATCCATCATCGGCCGGAGTTCCGAGAGCTTGAGATCCCCTTCGAGGACGAAATCGGCATCTTTCGGCACAAGTTTAGACGCGAGAAATGGACCCGCCTGTCCGCCGGGGATCGCGAGCAATCCTTTCCTTGGACCGCTCAGCTTCATGAACGCCTTGTTCAAATAGCCGTTCTCGTTTTCCAGCGAACTCATAGCCAACGCCTCAATCCCGCCAAGGCCAATAGTCTCCAAAAGCTGCGGGAAGTTGAGTTCCTGCCCCGGCGGCAACTTGCCTTTCAATTCTTCCAACTCTGAGAATTTCTGGAGGCCATTCGCCAGCGTCTCCATGTCTCCCCTCACTTCCAGATAGGCGAAAACGGGACCACCGAAGTCCACGTGCTTCATCGTCGATTCAAAAAGTCCCGCAGACTTTTCGTTACTTCCGTCAACTGGCGCCTGAGCACTTGTGCGCTCACCGCTCAAAGCAATAATCGCCGCTACGACCCCGTAGATATAGCCCTTCGTTTTCACTTTCGCAGCCTCTTCGACGCTCCACTGCGTGACAAGAAAAATCCTTCCAGTATGGATGAGGTGTGATCTTTGCACTTCTAACCGCCTTTCTTTTCGCCCTCTCCGCCGTCTCGGGTCGAAAACTGGGCGACGTGCTGGGAAGTTTGCGGGCGAACTACATTCGCCTCGCCGTCGCCTTTGCCGCGCTTGCGGCACTCACAGTCATCATCGACCCCCACAGCATCCACCCGACCACCTTTGCATGGCTTTTTCTCAGTGGATTGATCGGATTCGGCATCGGGGATGTGGCTTTATACCTTGCCCTCACACGCATTGGCGCGCGTCTGACCGTGCTGATCAATTTCAGCCTCGCCACTATCCTCGGAGCGATCGGCGACTGGCTTTGGCTTGGAGAACTGATTGAACCGGGAAAGTGGTTTCCCATTGCCACCATCCTCAGCGGACTCGCTCTTGCGCTTCTCGCGGCGCGAAAATCAAACATGCCGAGAACCGGCTCTTACGCTGTTGGCCTCATCGCCGCTGTCGTCGCTGGGATGGGCCAGGGATTCGGAAGCAGCATCAGTCGCGTCGCCCAGGAAGCCGCTGAAGTTCTCCAACACGAAATGACGGGACTCAGCGAAGCGTGCCAGCGCGTCTTCGCGGGACTTCTATTTGCAATCGTCGCATGGAAATTTTTCTCCAAAAATGACGCGACGACAAAAGGAGGCCCGAAAGCCGGGTGGTGGAAATATCTGCTTGGCGCTGCCTTTTTTGGTCCTGTTTTAGGGGTTAGTTGCTTTCAGCACGCCCTCACACTACAACCAAGCGCCATCGTCCTCGCCATTGTTGCGTTAAGTCCGATTCTGCTGATTCCTCTTTCCGCTGCTCTCGAAAAAGACCGACCTACTCTCCTTTCCGTGATCGGTTCCCTCATCGCGGTTGGGGGCGTTGCTTGGCTGGCGCTCTTCGACCGACTCTGATCAACTTCCGCGCACCCGTTCCAACAAACGCGCTTTTGATCGACGAACCTTTGCTTCTCCACCTTCTTCCCCGTCCGCATTCTTGGCGTTGCGAAATAGCTCGATCGCTTCGTCGTAGAGCCCTTCGAGATTGGCAATCTGCGCATCAAATCCGAAATTCTCTCGCGAAGAAACCGCCGCCTTTCGGGAACACGCCTCCAGCAAGCCCGGCTCTTCCATCATCCGCAAAATCGCGTCACCAAGCTCGTCAGGACTGCGCTCCGGAACGAGTAATCCGTCTTCTTCGTTCGTCACCGCTTCAGGAATTCCTCCATGATACGTGGCCACAACAGGCAATCCTCCCGCCATCGCTTCCAGCATTGAGTTCGGCACCCCCTCTTGGTCCTGGTCCTGCGTCAGTTGGCTCGGATGAAGGAAAATATGACTCTCTTCGTAGCGTTTCCGCAGTTTTTTCTGATCCAACCATCCTAACATTTCCACATTTTCACTCAAGCCGCGGACCCGCACTGCTTCAGCGATCTCTTCGCGACTCGGACCGATTCCGGCCAGAAGGTATTTCATACTGGGATACTTCCGTAACACCTTCGGCAGCGCGTCGAGCACCGTGAAAATGCCTTTCTTCGGAATGAGGCGACAGGCCTGAATCAATCGCCACTGCCCATCCGAAGGCGGTTTGCGCTCGAACGGCACAATGTCCTCCATCGGAATCGGCGTTCGGTTCATGCGAAGCTTTTCCTCAGGGCATCCGAGATCCTTCAAGCGGTCGAGCAGCGACTGGCTCCTCGCCATGACGATTTCGGCCTCGTTAAAGGCGATCCGGAGTTTCTCCAGATAGAATTTCTCTTCGATGAATTTCACAACATCGACGCCATGGAAGGAAATCACGAAGGGAATCCCTGACTCCATAAGCATCCAGATATGCTTCACCGCCTTGTGGCCATAATAAACGTGAACGACGTCCGGTCGGTGCTGCTGAAGAAGATCGAGGAGGTTGTAAGGATGAAAGCCTACAACCTCTTTCACGATCGGGCGGGGCGGCGGCCACTGTTTGACCATGTGCTTGTACCAAAACCGCAGTATGAAATTCCCACGCGGCCGCGGCCGGCCCCGTCGATCCATTTCGATAACTGGCTCGAAGGGGAAAAGATCGTGATTCGACACCTTCTCCGCATAAACGGCGGTCCGGTACTTTCTTAAACCCGTGATCTGCCGGTAGATGCTTTGCATCTCCTTCTTCAGGTACGTGCCACAGAGACTGACGACAAAAGGCTGGTCGTCAGGCGTCTGCGTTTCGCGGGTCACATCCGTTTCCGCCATTGATCAAAGTTAAACCGAAATCGCCACTTCCGCACCCCCATCCCTGGCTGAAGCGAGGCATGTTTCGAGGACGATCTGCGTTTTCAAGGCAACGTCCGGCCAGAATGGATCGGGCTTTCCGCCCAGCACCAGACTCGAAAAATTGGCAAAGAGCTTCGTTTCCTGGGCGTCGGGCGCGTTGTTTGGAGACTCTTCGATTTCGATCTGATTTCCGGAGTGCTTCATTTCAAAGTGGCACCCATTCTGGTCAAAAACCGCGCTGGAGGTGGCGAATGAAGGCTTTTCCCCTGCGTAGGGCAGCACATAGTCCCGGGAAATCATCGACCCTTTCGTTCCGCTGATGTGAAACCATTGCTGGTGTTCTGTCAGGAAAGAGCAGTAAAGACTCGCCGACACACCATCCTCCCAGATCATCTCGGCGGAGAATTCCGTGGGAACGCGGTCTGGGCTTTCATCTTGCCCGCTCGAAGAAAGAATTCGCCCTGTGACCTTGGCAGGCAATTCGTATCCCTTCGCCCAAAGTGCGATCCGGATATTGTACCATCCGAGGTCACCCAGCGCGCCAAACGGCTCGAGCGCACTGTGGGTCCGGATATTCTCTCCGAGAAAATCATCGTCACCCAAAAAAGAAAACTGTGTAGCGATGCGTTTGAGTGTCCCCACGCTTTCGCCGTCGTCGAGGATCTCACGCATCCGTTGCAAACGGTCACTGTGCATAAACATCACACCGTCCATGAACTGAACTCCCGCTTGCTCGCACGCGGCAATCATTTCCTTCAAGTCGGCGACACTCATCCCACACGGCTTTTCACAAAGCACGTGCTTGCCCGCCTCCGCTGCCTTCAAAACCCAATCCTTCCGCAATCCAGTCGGTAACGGAATGTAAACCGCGTCCACGTCGTCTCGCGAAAGCAGATTCTCGTATCCTCCCACCGCCTCAGGGATGGGATCAAATGCGACCTCCGCCTGGTTCTCACCGATCCAAGTCGCAGCACGATCCTCGTGACGACTTGCAACGGCGACGAGGGTTGCATTGTGAGCATTGGAAATCGCTTCCCAGTTTTTCCGGGCGATTCCGGCGGATCCCATGATCCCCCATCGGCAAATGGATTCACTCATCCGGCATCCATGCGCCTACGCCCCTGCCCGTCAACGATCAACTTCACTCACTGCCCCAACGAGATCGCTTCCTCATAGGCCAACTCCAGTTTCTCAATCTGCGCTGACTGCTCGAAATTCTCCCGCACACTGGCGCTCGCCGCGTTCCCCATTTTTCGCCATAAATCCTCGTCATTTGCAAGCCGACGCATCCCGTCGAGCAAAGCATCGACATCGCGCTCCGCCCCTAACAATCCTGTCACACCACTTTCGACCGCTTCGGGAATTCCTCCGTGCTGCGTCGCCAAAACCGGCAACCCGGTCGCCATCGCTTCCAGCATACTGTTGGGCACGCCTTCCTGATTCTGATCTTCGGTAAGTTGACTTGGATGCACAAAGGCGTGGGACTTCTCGTAGAGAGAGCGCAACTCGACCTCGGAAAGAAACCCGGCGAACTTGACTTTCTCGGCAATTCCCAGCTCCGCGGACAACTTTTTCATCGGTTCAGCCAACGGCCCTTCTCCCGCGATGGTGAAAGTGGCTTTCGCATGGTCTTGGGCAAAGGAAGCAAAGGCCTTCAGCGCGACATCGAGCCCCTTTTTCTCAATCAACCGGCAGGCCTGCACGAAATTCCACGCGCCATCCGCTGGCGCACTTCGTTCCTTGAACGGAAAATTCTCCAACGGAATCCCCGTCCGATTGAGGCGGAACTTTTTCTCATCGCAACCCAACTCCAACAATCGATCGCGAAGGGAATGCGAACGCGCGAGCACCAATGGAACGGTCTTCAAGAGCGCCCGCAGTTTCTCTTCATACCCTTCCTGATGACGGCGGGTTTGAATGTCCATCCCATGAAAAGATACCACCACCGGCCCGGGCCATTGTTGAATGAATGGCAAGAGGTGCACACCGGTATGCCCGAAATAGACGTGCATGAGATCGGCCTTCCGCCGCGAGAGAGTCTTTTCGAGGACCCCATACTCACCACGATAGACAATCGGCGGCGCCTTCTTGATGTGCTTCAGCCAAAACCGCCGAATGAAGTTGCTGCGAACCTTCGCCTTCCACTCGACGTCATCGAAGGGAAACCGATCCTCACATCTTCGCTCCCGGGTGATCACAAACGTCTTGAATCGCTGCAGCCCCGTCACCTGCCGGTAAATGTGGAGCATTTCCGGCTTAAGGAAGGTCGTGCAGTAGGAAGCGACGGTTTTTTTGGACGAATCGAGGCTGATGGCGGCGAGGAGTTGGTCTGGCCGCCCAAGCTACTCGGAAAATCCGCCGCTCAAGCCCGAAGTCTGCTTCCTGACTCCGCGATCCCTTGAAAACCGCCCTTCCTGCATGTATTTCCCCGGCCATGAGCGAAGCCGCGCCCTCCCTCGACCTCCAAAAACTCGCAACCCTCGCACGCATCGAGTTGACCGACGACGAGCTCGCCCGCTTCGCGCCGCAGTTGGAGAAAGTCGTCGGCTATATTGAAAAACTTGAGGAATTGGACATCGAGGGCATCGAACCGACAGCCCACGCCGCTCCCGTTTTCGACGTGATGCGAGAGGACGAATCCCGACCCGGATTCGGCGTGGAAAAGGCGCTTCAAAATGCACCGAAACGTGCCGGCGATCAGTTCCAGGTCGCCAAAGTCATCGAAGAAGCATGAGCGTCGCCGAACTCACCATCGCCGATCTTCAGCAAAAGCTGCGCGCCAAGGAAGTTAGCCCGCGCGAAGCCACGCAATCGGTTATCGACGCCATCGAATCGGGAGACGGAAACATCGGTGCCTATACGCACCTCGACAAAGAGGCCGCACTCGCCGCAGCGGAGAATGCGAACACCGACCTCCCTCTTGGCGGAATTCCCATTGCGATCAAGGATGTCATCAACGTTGAAGACCAGCCTTGCTGGTGCTCTTCAAAAATCCTCAAAGATAAATACATTGCCCCGTACGACGCGACCGTCACCACGAAGCTGAAAGAAGCCGGAGCAATTCCGTTAGGGCGCACGAACATGGATGAGTTCGCCATGGGATCCTCGACGGAGAACTCCGGCATCAAAATCACACGCAACCCCCACGACCCCGACCGAATTCCCGGTGGATCCAGCGGTGGATCCAGTGCAGCCGTCGCGGGCAACATCGCCGTCGCCGCTCTCGGTTCCGACACCGGCGGTTCCATACGCCAACCCGCCGCGCTTTGCGGATGCGTGGGTCTCAAGCCGACCTACGGACGGGTTTCCCGCTTCGGCCTGGTCGCTTTTGCCTCTTCACTGGACCAGATCGGCCCGATGACCAAGTCCTCGGAAGACGCCGCCCTGCTTCTCAACGCCATCTCCGGTCATGATCCCAACGATTCCACCTCGCTCGACGAAGCCGTTCCCGACTTTACCAGCGGGATCAGCGACGGCGTCAAAGGCCTGAAATTGGGGATGCCCAAGGAGTATTTCGGCGACGGCATTGATCCTGCCGTCCGCGAAAAGGTCGAATCCGCCATCAAGAAGCTCGAAGAACAAGGCGCGGAGATCATCGACATCTCGCTCCCGCACACCGATTACGCAATCGCCACCTATTACATCATCGCTACCGCCGAGGCTTCGGCGAATCTCGCGCGTTTTGACGGCGTCCGTTACGGCCATCGTTCTGAGAAAGCGACCAACCTCATGGAGCAGTACATGAAAACCCGCGATGAAGGTTTCGGTGACGAAGTAAAACGCCGCATTCTGCTCGGCACCTACGTCCTCAGCTCCGGCTACTACGATGCCTACTATTTGCGGGCGCAAAAAGTACGCACGCTCATCCGTGACGATTTTCAAAAGGCCTTCGAAAAAGTAGACGCCATCGTTTCCCCCACCACGCCAGCCCCCGCCTTCAAGATCGGCGAAAATGCCGACGATCCATTACAAATGTATCTCGCCGACATCTACACCACCGCTGCCAACCTCGCGGGCATCTGTGGACTCAGCACGCCGTGTGGAACGGTCGAAGTCGATGGCAAACCTCTACCTGTCGGATTGCAATTACTCGGCAAGCCCATGGACGAAGCCACGATCTTACGAATCGGTCACGCTTTCGAAACCGGAACCTGACTCCCTCAAGGCTCCCGCCCGGTCGCTTCCACATAAAGCTGCCGAAGCTTCCGATACCGCGTCTCTTCCTCGTTTAGCGCCAGTCGCAACTGAAGGATTACCCGCTCAAGACGCAAAATCTTGTCGTTGTCGGTTTCGCCGATCGAACGCACTTCGTTGGTCGCATCGCGCTGGATTTGCTCGATGACTTCGTCGGCGGATGGCCTCCGCGGACTATTCAGGGCCACTGGAAGGTCACGCACACGGTGCCTTTTCCCATCACGGCAATTGATGACCACTGTGTCGTCACCAATTTCGCCGGAAGAAATAAATTCCTGCACCGTCCCGAATGTCGTCGGGCCGTAAGTGAATTCGCTACTCACTTCGACCAGCCAATCCATATGCAATTCGGAGACCATCGGCGCGCGCTTCCAGGTCCGGCGCTTGTCGTTGGAAACCTTGTCCATCGGCGAGACTTTCGCCGCCAGTGCCCAGTCACGGAGTTGATCCATCGTGGCCGGTCCGTAAACGGAGCCGTCGTCGTGTTTCTTGAGATACCAGGATTCCATTCTTCCCTAATAGTTGACTCGCAATCACCGCTTCGGGCAAGCAGGGAATTTCGCCAGAAACCAGCAGGAACGCCAGACAACGGGACTTCCCGTCGACAAATCCACATCAATTTGATGCCAATCCCACGAACCGTTCCAAAACCGGATCGGTGACGCCCGATTGCCGGGCGCGAATCAACGCCTCTTTCGCATCGGCACGATTGCCATCCCGCAGTTTTTCCATTCCTTCCTCGAAAGCCTCCAAACTGCTTTTTTCGTCCTCGGTCAACTCGGATGCCAAGCCGACCAGTTCGAACACCTCTCCCGTGATCCACTTTCCGGCGCGACCTTCGAAATCCAGCGACCGCGCAGTCACCGAATCTCCCGCGGCTTCGCGGGCTGACGGCTCAAGAAGCACCTTGGATTCAAACCGAAGATTCAACTTTGCAAATCGTTCCGCCGTCTCGTTCAAATCGCTTACGACGCGAATGTCACCCCCTTCCACAGCGATCAATCCCTCGCCGAAAGCCACACCGAGGCCACATCGAGGCTCCACACCCCATCGATTATCACACTCTTGCCGGATTCGCTGTTCCTTACTTTTCCACTCGTTGGCCGCATTTATTGCCGCACCAATGGCGCCGTCACGTGGCTCAAATCCATAAACCACCGTAAACCCGTCGGTGCCACTTTCACTAACAAAACCCCCATCACTTAACAAAACCGCCTCGAGTTGTCGGCGCAGAAATCGCGACAAGGCAAAGAAGTCCTTTTCGGAAATCTCCTGTTCGAAAGCCTTGCGATTGAGCAAACGAATCTCAACCAGTGCGACTTCTTTCCGCTGCGGCTTCCACGGCAAAAGCTCAGTTCGCGATTTCCAAACCTCAATCATCCGCTCTGAAGCCCGGCGGTCGAAGATCGCCTCCACTCGACGCTGACGATCCCCCAGCGGCCGACGGAAAATCGCCAAAATCGGCACGCTCGCGAGAAGGATCCCCAGCGTTGCTGAAAGTGGTTCCACGAAAACTCCCAGCGTCGGCAACGCGGTGGCCAGCGCAATCACGCAAAGCACCCCGCCAACAATGACGAGCACACTCTCCCGCGCACGACCACATCTCACCGCACCCGCCCCCACAGCAGCGATCGTCAGCAGGACAAACAAGGCCTGACCCACAACAAAGTCCGCGTGACCACCTCCGGAAACGAGACCACCCAACTGCGACCGCCACCACGAGGTCGCCCATTGGAAAGCACCCGCGAGCACCAAAATGACGGCCAGCACGGCCGCACCTCCAGCCGGGGCATAGGGCAGCCATTCTCTGCGGGGCTTCGCGACCTTTTTCTCCGCTTCACTCATGAAGGATCCACAATAGTTCCCACCTTGGCGGCCAGTTCCGCGACCTGACGCTCGATGCTCCGAGCGCCAAATTTTTTGATTCGATCAATCACGCGGATAAACTCGTATCGACCCGCGCCAAGATCAAACGTGGAGACGCGGAAGGAATTCGTAATCAACGGATTTTCCTATCGACGGACCCGACCAAGCTTCCTACATTCCGGCCCACTCAACCACTCATGCTGGAGTTCTTCCAAATTGTCGGGAGCTTCGGGGTCTTCCTTTTCGGCCTGAAGGTCATGAGCGAGGGCGTCCAGAAAGCCGCCGGCGGGCGCATGCGGCGCATCCTCTCGACCATGACACAAAACCGTGGGACGGGAATTTTTACAGGATTCACCACCACTCTCCTGCTCCAGACCTCCTCCGCGACGACCGTCATCGTGGTGGGCTTCGTCAATGCCGGGCTCCTTTCCCTGATCAACTCCATCGGCGTCATCATGGGCGCGAATCTTGGAACCACTTTCACCGCATGGATGGTGGCCTACGTGGATGTGGAACTCAGCAAGCTCGCCCTTTCTGTCATCGGCTTCTCCATTCCCGTGTTCTTCTTTGCTCGCCAGAGGATCAAGACTTACGCGGAGGCCACCATCGGTTTGGGTCTCGTCCTCTTTGGCCTCGCCCTCCTCAAAGACGCGGTTCCCAATCTTTACGAATTGCTTCAAAGCGAAACTCCCGCCGACAAGGAAACCGCCCAGGCATTCCTTGATTTCACAAAGCGTTACAGCGGCCAGGGATACATGTCGATCTTCCTCTTTCTCGGCATCGGCATTCTGATCACCCTCGTTGTCCAATCGTCGTCAGTCGCGATGGCGATCACGATCACTCTGACGATCAATGGCTGGATCGATTTCCCGGAATCGTGCGCCATCATTCTCGGCGAAAACATTGGGACCACCATCACCGCCTTCATCGCGTCGATCGGAACGACGGCCAACGCCAAACGCGCAGCCCGCGCGCACATTCTTTTCAATGTCATCGGCGTGCTCTGGATGTTGTCCGTTTTCTACCCGTTCACCAATCTCGCCCAATGGCTTGCCCAACAACTCCCTGATTTTCTCCGACCGCAGACCGATGCCACCAGCGATGCCCAATCCATGCAACTCGGCTTCGCCCTCGCGATCTTCCACACCTTGTTCAACCTCACAAACATCCTTCTCCTCGCGTGGTTCGCCCCGCAAATCGCCGCGTTGACCCGCCTCTGGGTTCGCGACCGCACCGAACCCGCCACCGACCTGGGCATCCATCGCCTCAAGTTCATGACCGGCGGCATCACGGAACTGGGTGAACTCAATCTCCCCGAAGCCCAGAACGCCACGCGCGAACTTTCCGAGTTGACCGGCAAGATGCTCGATACGGTCACGCGTCTGCTGCCCACCATCAAAGACGACGACGAGTACGAAGTCTCGTTCGCCGAACTTGAGGAAATGGAAGAAACCGCCGACGAAATGATGAATGACATCTCGGAATACCTCATCCGTTGCTCGACCGCAGAACTGAATACCACGCATGCCGTTTCCATATCCGCCATGCTCCGTATCACCGCCGAACTTGAGGAAATCGCCGACACGATTTTCCGCATTGGACGGCTCGCCGAACGATGGCGAAAGCAAGGGACAGCGCTAACTGATGAGGCAGTCCGCGGAATTCACAGCCTGACCGCGCAAGTCCGTTCGTTTATCGACTTCTACACGGAATTCCTCTTCGAAGAACTGTCCCTCGCCGACCTGCAAACGGCCAAAGAACTGGAAGACAGCATTGATGTCTTGCGCAGCGATCTCAACAAATCGGCGGTCTTCCGCATGGAGAGGGGCGGAAACGTGAAGGCAGAGGTTTTGACTATGGAGATCCAGAACCAGTTGGAAAAGATCGGGAACCACGCTCTGAACGTCTCCGAAGCCTCGCGGACGATGGCTCAACATGGGTAAAAAATTTTAATTGTGACGAACTCGTAGCAATGATCTTTTTCCGCCCGGCGCTGCTTCCACTACGTTCCGTGGGCGCTTCCCCGCCCTCTCACCTCACGCTACCATGCAAAAAATCCTAGTCGTCGATGACGAAATAGACGTCAGTGATTTAATCACCTTCCACCTCAATCGCGAAGGTATGGAGGCCATTGTCGCCGCCACCGGACCAGCCGCCGTCCAACTCGCGAAACGAACAACACCGGATCTCATCGTACTCGACATCATGCTCCCGGGTCTCGATGGCTACGGTGTCTTTAAAGAACTCCGCCTCGACTCGCGGACAAAGGACATACCCGTCCTCATGCTTTCCGCCAAAGGCCAGCTCGACGACGTCATCAATGGTCTCGAACTCGGCGCCGACGACTACCTGACGAAACCCTTCAGTCCGAAAGAACTCGTCCTGCGCGTGCAAAACCTCCTTCGTCGAGTCAATACCTCCGTCGGTGCCACAGAAGTGCGACTGGGGAAATTCCATCTCGACAAGAACTCCCTTCATTTCTTCCTCGACGGTGAGCAGGTCGAACTCACTCCGACCGAGTTCAAACTCCTTCTTCTTCTTGTCGAACGCTCCGGCCAGCCGCAAAAGCGCGAGGACCTCTTGCGCGAAGTTTGGGGATATCGCGACGCCGCGCAGACGCGGACCCTCGACACCCACGTCAAACGTCTCCGCGAGAAGATGGGAGGGTTTGCCAACTGGATCGAAACCGTGCGCGGGATCGGATACCGCTTCAAGGAACGCGAGCCCAGCCTCGTGGAGGCCTAGAGCGAAGGCAGCTTCAGATCGATCCGCCTTTTTCCCTTTTCGGACGGGCATCCTTGAAGGATGATGCACTTGGAACCGGTCAACCAGATTGGCCACCGGCTAAGTGAAGTATCTCATCATCATCACTGCTATTTCGGTCGTCGTTGCCATCGCGGCATTCACCAGCCTCGTGCGGGTGCGCGATGCAGCACGGAGGCTGACCGCTGCGATTCGGCGGCGCGACATCAGTCGGCTGGGGGCCAAGGAGTACCGGGAAGCCCCTTTCTACTTTCGCGAACTGGAAGAAGAAGTCTTTGAGCAACTCTTCCGCGCAAAGAAACTCATGGCTCGCATCGACCGGCGGGACAAGCTCCTCGCCTCGGTCGTTGAAGGCCTTAACGACGCTGTCCTCGTCGTCGATCGCCACAGCCGCATCCGCTTCGCCAACCAGACTGCCCTCGATCTCTTTGGATGGGAAGCTGACCCCGTGCATAAAAAGTCCAAAGAACTCATTCGCAATGAGGAACTCACTACGATGCTCGGCGAATCTTTCATGACGCGGAGCGCCGTGAACGGGACGATCCACGTGCATTCCGCCACTTATAAGGAATCACCGGAACGCATCCTCGACGTCGACATCGCTCCACTTGAGAGATCTGACACAAACACCCTGACCCGAATCCGCATCGTCCTCCGCGACGTCACCGATGAGCGACAACTTGAACAAGTCCGGCAGGACTTCGTCGCCAATGCCTCGCACGAACTCCGGACACCATTGACGATCATCAACGGATATCTCGAGACGTTTGCCGAAGGCGGTCTGGAAGACACTGAGTCCGCGCAGCGCTTCGTCGGCGTCATGCAAAAACACGGCGATCGTCTCGCACGGCTCGTGGAAGACATGCTCGCCATCTCCAGACTTGAGTCCGAGGAAGACACCCTGCAGTTCGCCCCTTTCGAGTTTAAAGACTGCGTCGAAGATGTCATCGAACGACTCGCTCCCCTCATCGAGGAAAAGGGCGCCAAAGTGAAGTTATCCATCGGAAAGGGAGAAAACCCGATACTCATCGGCGACCGATTCTATTGGGATCAGGTCATCTTCAACCTCATCGAGAACGCCTTGAAGGAAAACGACGAGGACAGCCTTCGAATCGCTGTCCGAATCCGCCGCGTGACGGACACTTGGGAAATTCGCGTGACTGACAACGGACGCGGGATTCCGCAGGAAGATTTACCCTTTGTTTTCAAGCGTTTCTTCCGCGTTGAAAAACACCATCCCTCCGAGAAGAAAGGAACCGGGCTGGGGCTTTCCATCGTTCGCCGGGCCGTCGAAGCCCACGGCGGCACCATTGAAGCCCTCAGTGTCCCCGGCGTAGAAACTGCCTTTATTATTCGTGTCCCGATGGAACTGAACTCCGAGCCCAAACAACAGGACGAGCCGGAGAAAAGCGCCGAGCCAGCGTTGGCGCGTTAGTGAGCAAGAGCGCGCAGCTCCGCTATTCAGCCAATTCGGATACACCCGCACAGTTCCGACCAAATCTCGATCGTGTCCTTCAGGTCCGAACTGCGAACCACCTTCAGATACCATCCATACTCACGGTCATGTTGAAAAACGATCTCGCAGGCTCGGCGCCGGTATCTCCCGCCTTCTTCCAAACGACGGGCTATGTAGATCACCTTTGAGGCATGCTTGGCAGTAAACCCCTTGGATGGTGCCTCTCCTTCCAGCACAATCGCCACCTGCACATCAACCAGTCGCATCCCCTCATATTCCGCGATGATTCTATGAGCGACCTCTTTTTCGAGAGGAGGAACCGGACTCGCAGCAACGAACGAGACCAGAGTGTGAAAACAGACGACGAATACGACAAGATTGGAGCGACGGTAAACCATAAGCCAGAAATGGATTCTTCCGTCCGACGGAACCCTCTGGACCGGTATTCGAAAACTTCCGGAAAAATCCCCGCTAAACCCCGCGAAGCATCGCCCTGCTGGGAATTTCCGTCGAAGGGACAGCCCGCGCCGCGCCTCCAAATCTGGAAATACTGATCAGCAACCCGACTGCCGAGAGGCACATCACCAGATTCGAGCCGCCGTAACTGACGAAAGGTAGTGGCAATCCCTTGTTCGGTAGGACTGCCGTCGTTACTCCAATGTTCAACAAGGCCTGCACTAGGATCATCATCAACAGACCAAACCCCAACAACTTCCCGAACCTGTCTGGAGCTTTCTGCACAATCAGGATTCCTCCAACGAGCAGTGCGGCAAAAGCGCAAAGAACCAACGTCGTGGCGACGTAACCCAACTCTTCTCCGACAATGGGAAAGATAAAGTCCGTATGCGCGTATGGCATGTGCATCAGCTTCTCTCTCCCATTACCAAGCCCCAAACCGGAAATCCCTCCTGACCCCAACGCGATCAGCGCGCGCCATTGTTGCAGTCCCAAGTCCGACGCGTGATTCTCGAGATCAAGGTAAGCAAAAATACGCTCCATGCGGTTTGGATTGGTCCATACCGCAAGAGCCAGCGCGCCCAATCCAAGAACGACCGAGCCCAGCATGTAGTGAATCCGCGCACCGGCGACGAAGATCGTGAGGATAGAGACGAGGCCAATCAGCGCGGCGGACCCAAGGTCCATTTCCAGCGCGATCAATGCGATCGGAAGCCCCACGATTGCCAGTGGATAGACGAACCCGTGCAGGAAATTCTTCTGTTTGTCCACATGACGCGAACACCAGGCCGCGAGGACGATCGCCAAAACAAGTTTCGCGAGTTCACTCGGCTGAAAGCTCACCGACGACAATCCGATGACCTCCAACCCAATCCAACGTGCGGCTCCGTTCTTTTCCTGACCGATGATCGGGACAAAGCAAAGCACCAACAGAACACAAACGAACGCGTAGGCAGGCCATGAATACTGCCTCCACTTTCGATAGTCGACCGATGCAAAGAAAACGCACGCGGCGATACCTACTCCGACCCAGAGAAAATGTTTCCTCCAGTCGAAATACATATCGATCCGGCCTTCAATGAAGACACTCGTGCTCATCAACACCACGACGCCCAGAGCAAGGAGCGCCACGACCGGAGCGACGAGCAAATGTGTGCGTTTATCTTCCATAAGCTGAATCCCCTTTTCGCTTACTGTCCCGGTATCCTGAGAACTTGCCCCACGCTGAGTCTGTTAGGATCCACCAGTTTGTTTTCAGCGAGGATCTGCTTGTAAGTCACACCGAACTTACGACCAATTCCATACAACGTGTCCTTCGGCTGGACCGTGTAAGTTTTGGCCGTGACCTTCGGAGTCGGCTTGACGGTTTTTGTGACTTTCGGCGGACTCACATCCGGGGTGGATTCCGGCCGAACGATGGAGTCGCGAGCGACTGATTTCTCTTTCGTGGGATTCATCGCAATCGATTTACTCTCAGAGGGTTTCAATGGTGCAAAATCCCCTTCAGTCGTCTTCTTTGCCGGTGGCGCATTTTCGACGAGTTCGGGTGTGGTTTCCGTGGCCTTCGGCGCGTTCACCAATCCGGGCGCGGAATTTCCCGAGAGGATTGCCCGTTCCGCACGAGTTCTCTCTTCGCGTTCACGTCGCGCCTGCTCTTCCATTTTTGCGAGACGCGCCATCTCCTTCTCACGTGCCTTGGCAATGTCCTCGGAAATCGGCAAACGAAGAATAGCCCCGAGGCTAATTCCCGCTCCGTCTGGAAGAACATTCAAACTTGAAATTTCGGAAACGCCAACACCATACCGGCTCGCAATCTTTTCCAGACTGTCACCCGATTTCACCGTGTATCGATAGTATCCGTCCGAGGTATCCCGCAACCGACGGGCCTGCTCGCTTTTCTCCTTTCGCTCGATCTCCGCGAGTTTCTCTTCCGCAGCCGTGGTTCCAGCCAGAGGTTCACCGGCTAGGTCGGGTTTGAAGAATTCGAAGGCGAGAATACCCACCACCGCAATGACGTGCAGAAGAAGGACAAAGACGAAGGCCCGCGAAAGCTTGATGTCCGGGACGTCAGTCTGCCAATCTCGATCGTGATCAAGATGCGCCGACACACTGTGCGTGCGCGCGAAGAGCCTGAAGCCCTTCTTCTTTTTGTTTTTTGTCTGTTTGTTCTTTGTATCTTTTTTCATGGCTAAATGCTCTTTTTTAGTGCTTCCACGGCGTCGCGGAACGCGTCTCCGCGTTCTTCGTAACCACTGAACATGTCGAAGGAGGATGTGCCTGGGGAGAAGAGGATGGATTGACCAGTCGTTGAGGCTTCAAAGGCTCCGGAAACCGCCGATTCCAAATCGGGCGCAACCGTGCACGGCACCGACTCACCCCAAACGTCGGCGACGTTGGGACCGATCTGACCAATGAGAAAGGCATGGGAGACCTTGGACGCGACGGTCTCTTTCAAATTCACAAACGGAAGCCCCTTCTCTTTTCCGCCGGCTATCAAAACGACCTTCTCGGAACATCCGCGAAGCGAAGACTCCAACGCATGCAGGTTCGTCGCTTTTGAGTCGTTGAAGAACTCCCGTCCAGCGACTTCTGCGGTGAACTCGTTTCGATGACGAGGCGGTTGATAGGCGGCAGCCGCTGATCGCACGGCTTCAACAGAAACTCCGCGACTGTCCGCCGCCGCCCAAGCCGCCATCAGGTTTTCCACATTGTGCCGACCGCGAAGACGCGTCGCGGCAAGTTCAAGGGTCTCCCCGGAAGCGCCTCGAATGTGCGTCCCATCAAACGAGTAGTCCGCCCCGTCGTCGAACGCATTGAACGTGATCGTGCGCGAGTCACCTGTCGGAACTTGTTCACCCGTTCGATGGACGATCACCGTTTCCGATCCGGCGTTTTCAAAAAGACGAAGTTTCGCGTTCCTGTAGGCCTCGAGCGAAGTATAGCGGTCCAAATGATCAGGGGCGAAATTCAGCCACACCGCCACATTCGGAGTGAAGTCCACGATGTTCTCCAATTGAAACGAACTGATCTCCAACGTGGCCGTCGTGCTCTTCGTCGACTCAATAATCAATTCGGAAAAAGGCTTTCCGTGATTGCCCGCCGGCTCGGTTTCAATGCCACCCGCGTTGAGGAAAGCCGCCACGAGTTCCGTCGTTGTCGTCTTGCCGTTGGTCCCCGTTATCCCGACGATTTCGCCATTCCAAAAACGGTAGGCGAATTCCATCTCGCCAATCATTTCCGCTCCACTCTCCGCGAATTGAGCGGAAATCGGCCACGATTCATCTATTCCTGGGCTGAGAATGACGACCTGCGGGCATTGTTCCAATTTTTCCGCCTGCTCCCCTATCACTACATCAATTCCTTCGCCCTTAAGATTACTCGCAGCACCCGCCAATCGATCCGGATCACCCGAGTCGCAAACTGTCACCGTTGCGCCACGCGCACACGCCAGTCTCGCCGCAGCTTGCCCACTGCGACCGAGTCCTAACACGACGATATTTTTTCCGGAGCAATCCATATTTATCGGACCTTCAGGGTGGCCAAGCCGACAAAGGCAAAGATGATCGAGAGAATCCAAAAACGGGTGATGACCTGGCTCTCTTTCCAGCCCTTGAGCTCGAAGTGGTGATGAATCGGAGACATTCGAAAAATGCGCTTCTTCCGAATCTTGAAGCTCGCGACCTGTAGGATTACCGACCCGGCTTCCATGACGAACACCCCACCAATGATGACGAGAACCATCTCTTGTTTGCAACAGATCGCGAACATCGCGAGGCAACCCCCGATGGCCAGCGATCCCGTATCTCCCATGAACACCTTCGCCGGGTGGCAATTGAACCAAAGGAAACCAAGACAGGCTCCAACTAACGCAAAAGCCAAAACCATGAGTTCGCTCGAATACGAAAGATGCGGAATGTCGAGGTAGGCCGCAAAGTCGGGACGACCCGCAAGATAACAAAGCATGGCGAACGCCCCGGCCGTCGTAATCGTGCATCCGGTCGCGAGTCCGTCGAGTCCGTCCGTGAGATTGACCGCGTTGGAGGCTCCGACGATCACGAGAACAAAGAACGGGATGCAGAAGACACCGAGATCGAGAATCGGCTCCTTGACCGAAGGCAGATAAATCTTGGAGATCACGTCACGAACTTCGGGATCTGGATAGAAGAAGAGGAATGCGCCAACGCTGCCCGAGACGAGAACCTGAATAATGAGCTTCCAACGCGCGCTCAAACCGTCCGAGTTCTTTTTCACCACTTTGGCGTAGTCATCGACGAATCCCAGCGCGCCGAGAGAGATCGTGACGAAGGCGACGGCGAAAACAAAGGGGTTTTGAAGATCTCCGAAGAGCAGAATCGCGAGAACGAAGGTTCCGAGGATCAACACACCCCCCATCGTCGGTGTTCCCGCCTTCTGCCCGTGAAGTTCAGCCAACTTATGTACCTCGTCCGCAGTCCGGATCGGTTGCCCCACCTTTAATGAAATCAATTTCCGAATGACCCAATTGCCAATAAGAACCGAGACAACAAACGTGATCATCGCAGCCGCCCCGGAACGGAACGTGATGTAACGAAGCAAATTAAACGGCACGTCATCCGGACCGATATTCAGGTAATCGATGAGGAGCTTGATCACTTGCCGCCCTCCTTCTTTTCCATTTGCTCGATCACCTTCTCCATCCGCGCCGACCGGCTACCTTTCACGAGGATCAGATCCCCGGATGATATATTCGCCTCAAGAAACTCAGCGCAATCCTCATGCTCGCCAAAGTGCTCAATCATCGGTCGCCCCCCGCCGTTCGGAGACAATCCATCGGTGATCCCACGAGCCTGATCTCCAACGCTGAGAAGAAAATCTATCTTTCGCGCCCTAACTAACTCACCAAGTTTTCGGTGTTCTTCTTCGGCAGTCTCCCCGAGTTCCGCCATTCCACCAAGCACGGCAAAGCGCCGCCCTTTGCAATCGAGTTCCGCGAGCGTATCCACCGCCGCACGCATGGAATCAGGGTTGGCGTTGTAGCTGTCATCGACAATCGATACTCCCCGCAAGTCCCTGATTTTCAATCGACCGTCTGAGATTTCTACGCCACCGAGACCGTAGGCGACTTCCTCCACGGAAAGGCCCGAGAGCCATCCGGCAGAAGCGGCCAGAAGCGCGTTCGTCACCATGTGGCGACCAACGACC
>JBCCWV010000090.1:0-18994 GCA_039192745.1 Verrucomicrobiota bacterium
CATGATTCTTCGCTCGCTTGTTCAAGGAGCTTTCGCTCTTTCTCGCTGAGACTGTCGATTCCCTTTTCGCTGATCTTGTCGAGGATGGCGTCCACACTCGGGTCCTCCTTTTCTTTCTTCGCAGTTCCCTCGTTCCAAACGGATTTCTCCGAATCCATTTCCTCGCGTTCTCGTCTGAGACTTTGCACTGAAAAAGGCACCCCAGCCCTGCCAATTGCGTGAGCATAACTCCATCCGACCAGTGCGCCGCCCAAGTGAGCCAAATGCCCGATGTCGACGCGCTTGGATTCCGGCGCCCTAAACCACTCGAACAGGAAAAGCAGGCCGGCCAGAATGACCAAAGCTCTCGCGAGAGAAACAATCCGCAGACGATAGAACCCCACCTGAAAAATCAACCGATCAGGATCAATCGTCGCCAGCGCACAAAGCATCGCGAACCCAGCGGAAGACGCACCGACCAAATATCCAGTACGGTCGACATAGACGTTCGCCAACCCACCGCCGATTCCCCCCAGGAGATAGAGCATCGAGAAATGAAACGCGCCAACCTTCTCCGCGATCACTCCCCCACAAAAGTAGATCAGAAAGAGCATGTTCATCGCGAGGTGCGCAAAGTTGGCGTGGACAAACCCGTAGCTGACCAACCGCCAGACCTCCGCTTGAAGGAGCGTATCCCATTCCAATCCGCCCATGGGCGCCTTCCCTCTTTCGTCATACGCGATGCCAAAATTCTGCAGGAGAAACAGTCCCACATTGAGGGCAATGGCCGCGAAGACAATGGGCCGCAATTGAGACGCCGCGAAGCGCTCCCGTGATTCGAACGGGTAGTCTTGTGAGTATTCGCGGTCGTAGATTCCCAAACCTCCGGGAAGCAAGCATAGCCGCAGAAGGTTGTCGAATTCCCGCTGAGCGATGGACAAAAGGCTTCATCGCATTACTGTTTCGTCCCAATCTCGCTCCCTGCTACCATGGCCAGATTTCTCATCATCCCACTCACACTCGTTGCCCTCTTCACTGCCGCCCGCGCGAACGCGCAAGCGGACCCGAACCAACACGAAGCCACCAAGGTCGTCGTGAGCTACCTTCGCTACTCGATGGCGCAGGAATTCGAAAAAAGCGCGGCCTTGCTCGACGAAGTCTCCCTGCAGTCCCTTCAAGCCCGGTTCATTGAAAGAGTGAAAATGGCACCCACCATCGACGACGAGATGGCGATGGTGCGCCGCCTCGACAAAACCTCTTTACGCGAGGTAGAAGCCATGGAGCCGACTGAATTCTACATCGCCTATCACAATGGCCTGCAGGCGCGTTACGAAGTGGATCAGGAACTCCTCGATCAAATCGTTTCAACAACGAGCGTCAAGGTCATGAGCGTTTCGGAAGAAGTTTTCGATGACTCGGAACTCGCTCATGTCCTTGTGCGCACTCGACATGACAATCGGGACAAGGAAGTCACGGCCCTCGACCTGATTTCTCTTAAGAAATACGACGGCGTTTGGAGAGTCCATCTACATTCCATGGAACCGCAGGTGCGCGATCGAGAAATGCCCGAAGGACTCGCGGACGATGCCTCCGCGGAATAAGGTCGAAAAGCGCTGCTAATTCAGGCTTTTCGGGGAATGGGCTCGGTGATGACGTCCTTGTAGGTCATCCCTCCAGGGATCATCGGAAGGACGTGTTCTGTGTAAGGCACCATCACGTCGAGGACGTATGGCTCGTCTGACTCAAGCATCCGCTTCATCGCTGGCTCGAGGTCCTTCTTGTGAATCACACGCTCACACTTCACGCCGAAACCGGCGCAGAGGGTCGGGTAGTCCGGAAAGATTTTCTCCTGGTCCTTGTGCGTCGGATCATAATCATGCTCGGGGTTACCCAGGAAAGTATGCGCACGATTGCTCTCATACTGAAGGTCCTCCCATTGCACCACCATACCGAGATGCTGATTATTCAAGACGAGCGCTTTGGCAGCGATCTTTTCTACGCGGGCCGTGGCGAGTTCCTGAATGTTCATGAGGAATGAACCGTCGCCGTCGATATCGATCACTTCCTTGTCCGGAAACGCCACTTTGGCTCCCATCGCTGCCGGATATCCATAACCCATCGAGCCAAGCCCGGCGGACGTGACAAACGAACGGGAATTGTTGAAGTCGTAAAACTGACCGGCCCACATCTGGTGTTGGCCGACGCCGGTGGTGATAATAGCATCGCCTTCGGTCAACTCGTAGAGCATCCGAATCGCCTGTTGAGGATGGATGACGTCCTCGCTCTCCGGCAACTTCAGCGGATGAGCTGCTTTCCACTCATTAATTTTTGAATACCAGTCCGGGAATCCGTCAAAACCGCTTTCCTTGGCCTCTTTGCCGTTCTGTTCAAGGATCTCATTCATGCGCACGAGCGCCTCTTTCACATTCGCCACGATCGGCAATCGCACGGCCTTGTTCTTGTTGATCTCGCTGTTATCGATGTCGATGTGAACGATCGTCCCGTGCTCGGCGAATTTCTCGACCTTGCCCGTCACGCGGTCGTCAAATCGCACACCGAGTGCCAGCAGAAGGTCGGCCTCGTTTACGGCGTTATTGGCATAAACCGTACCGTGCATCCCCAACCACTTCAGCGACAATTCGTGGGTTTCCGGGAAATTTCCGATTCCCATGAGCGTCGTTGCGACAGGGATCTGCGTCCGCTTGGCGAACTCCTGCAACTCAGCCGCGGCATCGGCACTAACAATACCGCCACCACAGTAAATCATCGGTCGCTTGGCCTCGCCGATAAGGCCGATCACCTCATTCAACGCGACTTCATCCAATTCCCGCTCCGGTGTGTACCCGCGAAGCTCCAAGGTGCTCGGGAAAACAGGCTGCGTCTTCGCCAGTTGCACGTCTTTGGGAATATCAATGACCACAGGACCAGGCCGCCCGCTCTCGGCGATGTGGAATGCTTCCTTCACGATCCGCGGAATGTCGCTGATGTCTGTGACTAGATAGCTGTGCTTCACGACGGGAAGCGTCATGCCGAAGAAGTCGGTTTCCTGAAACGCGCCCCGACCAATCATGTATTGCGGAACTTGGCCGGAGATCGCCACCATCGGGGTCGAATCAAGAAAAGCATCGGCGATGGCCGTCACCAAGTTCGTCGCTCCCGGGCCCGAAGTGCCCATGCAGACACCGGCTTTTCCGGTCACGCGGGCATAGCCTTCGGCCGCGAAACCGCCGCCCTGTTCATGACGAGGGAGGATGGTGCGAATGTTCTTCGCGCGGGTCAAAGCCTGGTGAATGGGCATGCTTGCCCCGCCGGGATAGGCAAAAATGACTTCGACGCCCGCCCGTTCGAGGCAATTCACAAGCAAATCGGCGCCCAGCATGGGTTCGCCGCGCTCGGGCGGCGATGTCTGGGCAGAGGGAGCAGTTTGGGTCTGGGTGGACATCAATGGAATTTTCGTGGTCGGCAAATTACGGGCTTTTCCCCCTTCGATCAAGGGATTGAAAGGAGTAAAAGCGAACTCAAATGCCCCCTTCTACTCCACAAAATCACTGATCGTCCGTAGGATGATCGCGATCGAGCACGCTCCGGCGTCCGGCTTCCCGAGCGAGTTCTCGCCCAGGGTCTTGGCCCGACCCATCGTGGCAATCATGTCACAACTGGCATCTCGCCCGGCCTCACCTGCTTCCGCGACTGCCTTGGCGGCTTTTGACAGGCCGCTCCCCAAAACCTCGGCCGCCTTTTCGGCCGCCGGATTCAGGGCATCGATCATGGTTTTGTCGCCGGGCTTCGCGCCTCCGCGGGCCATGACTCCCTCGCAACCCTCCTTTAGAAGAGCCGCTAATCCCTCCGCATCCAGAGTGTCTTTCCCCGCAAGCGCCTTCCCGCCCTTCATGAAAAGGGTTCCAAAAATCGCCCCCGACGCCCCGCCCATGGAGGAGGTCATCGCCATGCCCATATTCATAAAAAGCTTATCAAGGCTCTCAAAATCAACATCTCCCAACTTTTCCTTCACCGCATTCATCCCACGAGCCATCCCGATGCCGTGGTCCCCGTCCCCGAGTGCTCGATCGGCATCAGTTAAGATCGGTTCCGATTCGATGATCTTATCAGCGACTTGAAGGAGCATCTCCTTCGCCTCGGCGACAGTTAGGGAGTCTTTGGGCATCAGTCAGCGTGGACGGAATTGATCCGAATTCAATGCTAAAGCTTCGTGTAACAAACGGATTCACAAGGCATGGCCCAAGCCGCCTTCAACTCGTCATCCAGCTTCGTGATGCTGAATGAAATCCCCGCCATCTCCTGACAAGTCACGAAAGGTCCGATCATAGTTTGGTGCACCTTGACCCCTTTTTCTGCGAGCACTTGCTTGGCTTTCCGAAGTGCAATCAGGCACTCCATCTGCGTCGTCGCACCGAGGCTGTTCACCAGTAAAACGATTTCATCGCCGTCTTTCAAATCCTCAATTTCCTCGTCCGCGGCGAAGTCCTTAAAGATCAAATCCAGCATCATTGGCGTCAACTCGTCCGCCGTCGTCATCGGGATCTCACCCACTCCAGGCTCGCCGTGAATTCCCATACCCAAGCCGATCTTGTCATCGTCGATCTCAAATGTCGGTTTTCCGGTAGCGGGGATGGATCCAGGTGACATTGAAACTCCGACGGACCGCGTATTCAGCACCGCCTTCTTCGCGAAAGCCTCCAACTCATCGAGCGACTTCGCGTTCTGAGACGCTGCGCCGACCAGTTTCACGATCGGGACGAGTCCGGCGATACCGCGTCGCTTTTCCTTTTCCGTTGGAGGCGCAGAAGCACAGTCGTCCCAAATCAGGACCGTTCGTATATCGATGTCCTCCATCTCGGCCATCTCCGCACCCATGTCGAAGTTCATGACATCGCCGGCATAATTCCCGTAGAGGTAAAGCACGCCATTGCCGCGATTCACCGCCTGGGTTGCCTCCATAACAATGTCGGGCGGAGGCGCGGCGAAGATGTCTCCACACGCTGCACCGTCGGCGAGATTCGTTCCGACCAGTCCGTGATAAATCGGCTCGTGTCCGGATCCGCCGCCGACTAACAAAGCCACCTTATTGTCGGGGATCTCTCTTTTGACGATGGATCGGGTGCCGACCTTCTCGCATTGGCCGTCATAGGCTTCGACAAGTCCATCGAGCAGCTCGTCGGCGACCTTCAGGGGATCATTGATCAGTTTCTTCATGGATGTGGGAGGTTTTCCCGATAGGAACAGCAAGGAGCCTTGCCTGCAAGCGATTTCCAGCCCCTTGCGAGCCCTCCTGATCCGAGCGAACGTATTGTCCACGAGGTAAATATAGTGCAGACGAATTCCATCGAAGAGATCATTGCCGACCTGCGAAGGGGGAAAATGGTCATTGTCACCGACGATGCGGCTCGCGAGAACGAGGGAGATCTCATCGCGGCGGCCGAATTGGCGACGCCGGAGACGGTCAACTTCATGACCAAATTCGGTCGTGGGCGGATCTGTGTTCCGATCACGAGGGAAGCCGCTCTCCGGCTCGACCTCCCGCCCATGGTGAGCCGCAATGCGGACTCCTTCAAAACCGACTACACGGTGACCGTCGATGCCGCGGAGGACATCTCGACCGGCATCAGCACGTTCGACCGGGCAAAGACCATTTCCGTTCTAGCCGATCCAAGAGCCACCGGTGATGATCTCGTGCGCCCCGGTCACGTTGATCCGATCGTTGCCAAGCCCGGTGGAGTTCTTCGTCGCGCCGGCCACACGGAAGCTGCCGTCGACCTCGCGCGCATGGCGGGATTGGAACCGGCGGGAGTCATTTGCGAGATCATGAACGACGACGGCACGATGGCGCGCATGCCGGATCTATTGAATTTTGCCGCAGAGCACGACCTCAAGATTTGCACCATCGAGGCCCTCATCCAATACCGCCGCAACCGCGAGCAGCTAGTGGAAAAGGAAGAAGTGATCAAGATGCCGACGGATTTTGGCGAGTTTGACCTTCATCTCTATCGCTCGCTTCTCGACGGAGAAAACCACCTCGCCCTCGTCCTCGGCGCCATTGATCCTGACAAACCAACATTAGTCCGGGTCCACAGCGAATGTCTCACCGGCGATGTTTTCGGCAGCCGTCGGTGCGATTGCGGAGGCCAGCTCCACAATGCTCTCGAACGCATTCAGCAGGAAAAATCCGGGGTCCTTCTCTACATGCGGCAGGAAGGCCGCGGCATCGGCCTCGGCGCGAAGATCCACGCCTACAAGCTCCAGGAGGAAGGTTACGATACGGTCGAAGCCAACGAAAAACTCGGCTTCCCCGCCGACCTCCGGGATTATGGTCTTGGCGCGCAGATTCTCTACGATCTCGGAGTGCGCAATATCCGTCTCATGACGAACAACCCGAAAAAGGTCATCGGCCTCGAGGGACACCGTTTGAAGATTTCCGAACAAGTTCCGATCAAACTGGAACCCAATCCCCACAACGAACGCTATCTCGACACCAAACGGGAGAAGCTAGGGCACAAGTTGTGAGCTCACTGCGTTGCTTCGGCGTGCTTCTGGATGTGTGTGAGCACGCGAAGGTGGATTTGCTGAATGATCCGGTCTGAAATAGCGCCCCAATAGAATTCAGGCGCGAGATCGTGATGATACCAAGTTGTGCCTTGAAGAATCGTCTGACCGTCCTTTTCCCAGAGGCGAAATTCTCCTCTTTCCGAGACCATGTAGCCGTGAAGATGATTTGCATGGACGTGTTCATGGAATGAGATCTCCTTCATCGGAGGCGGATTCTCGACCACGTCGAATGCCAGCAACTCTGGCTCTTCCCAGCGGGTGATCGGCTCGACAAAACTCCCCGTCGAGAAAGTGCAGTAGCGTACAGCCCCCTCTCCTTCTCCTTCAATATGGGCGGAAATCGGATAGGCAATTCCAAGGCGGAAGATCCCGCGAGGTTCCTCCTGTATTTCAGGAAACTGAATGACCTTTACCCATACTTCCTCGATGGGTGCCTTGATCTCAATCGAAGTGGTCACGCGTCGAACGGTCGCTTCCTCATGGTTTGCATATTCAAATCCCACCAGGCTGGGAAACGAAACACAGATTGCCAGGACATACATTCCACCGCCACGCGGAGAACAAGCTTCCGCCACCGACACACCAATCGCTGTTCCCAACAAATTTAAGATCAGGGCAAGCGGAAGAGCCATCAGCAAACAAATCAGGCCATCAATGGCGAAGACGAGAATGATCCCTCCAAGGATCAGGATACTTGCAATCGATGCTCCATACGCACTCAGAAAGCTCTTTTTCCTGCCGTAGCACCAGAGAAATGAAGAGAGTGACGACACCGCGAGCGGGAGCCCAAGAAACAAACTCCAGCCATACAAAGCGACCCAATTCACCGAGAGCAGCGCCCCAAGAAAGCCAAGAATGGCGGGAGCGAAGATCGACAGCAGTGGATGGTTTAAAAAGTGCCTCATCGATTTCAGGCTTTTTACGCCGATTCGATTCTGAATCCAAGGTTATTGCTAACTCGCTGCCCCTTGATTTTCCGCAAAATACTGGCAGCTTCCCGCAATGTCGGTTGCAACCCTCCCACGGCGCCCCCGCTCCATTGGACCGAAAAGGACCATCGCGATTGTCGCCAGCCTCTACAACAGCAATTACGTCAATGGCCTCGTTGACGCTTGCAATGAAGAGCTGATTCGAATTTACCCCAGTGCGGCCGTGCCGCTCTACCGTGTTCCCGGCGCATTCGAGATTCCCGTTTGCGTAAAGTATGTCGTCGACCACGGCGCCGTCGATGTGGTCATTGCCCTTGGAGTTGTCATCCGCGGCGAAACTGCCCACGGTGACCTCGTCGGCACTTCTGTTGCGCAGAGCCTTCAGGATATCGCTGTTGAATCGAAGATTCCCATTATTCACGAAGTCCTCCTCTGCGACACCGAAGCGCAAGCCGACGTCCGCTGTCTCAATCCGGAATACAATCGAGGCATCGAAGCCGCCCGCGCAGCAGTGAACATGGCGGAACTCTTCTACAAGCTCCACAGCATGCACCCGGAAGGGAAACCATCGGTGGTCAATGGGTAGTCGCCGCGAAGGTCGCGAAGCCGCCGTTCAGTTTCTCTTCAATCGCGATCTTGACCCGGAACTGACGACTGAACAGTTCGCCGCGTTTTTCGAGTTTCGCCGTGCCAAAGGAGAAGCTCGCGACTTTGCCATCTCTCGCATCGAAGGTTTTCTTGATCGGGAGCCGATGATCGACAAGGTGATCAGCGACTCCCTGGAGAACTTCGAATTTGATCGGCTTGCGGTGGTTGATCGCAATATCCTGCGCATCGCCGTGTTCGAGATGGAATACGACAAAGACGTTCCGCCTCCGGTGGCCATTAACGAAGCCATCGAAGTTGCCCGGCGGCTGAGCACCGAGGATTCCGCGCGTTTTGTGAACGGCGTGCTGGACAGGATCGCCAAAGCATGATTTGGACAGAGCGCCCGTGAGTTTCTTCAAAAAAGTCATCAACGTCTTCAAGCGCGAGCAGTTCGACTGGGACGAGCTCGAGCACACTCTCATCAGCAGTGATCTGGGCGTGAAGCTGACTATGCAAATCCTTGATCAGCTCCAGGAAAAAGGGCGTAAACTAAAGGCTGAGGACGTGATCGAAACTTGCCGGAAGGAAATTCTCACCATCTTGCCGGAAGAGCAGCCGTCCATGGAGATCTTCGAGGACAAACCCACGGTGATCCTCGTCGTGGGTGTCAATGGCGTCGGAAAGACCACATCCACGGCCAAACTCGCCCACTATTTTCAGTCTCGCGATCTCGGTGTGACCCTCGCTGCGGCAGACACGTTCCGCGCAGCCGCTATCGAGCAGTTGGAGGTTTGGTCGGATCGGCTGAAGATCCCTCTCGTTAAAGGCCAATACAAAGCCGACCCCTCGTCGGTTTGCTACAACGCCTATGACGCCGCCGTGAAGAGCGGCAGCAAATTCCTTATCTGCGACACCGCCGGTCGTCTTCATACGCGGCACAATCTCATGGAAGAACTGAAGAAGGTGGAACGGGTCCTCGCGAAGAAGGACCCCGATGCCCCGAGCGAACGCTGGCTCGTCGTCGATGCCACAACAGGTTCAAACGCCCTCAATCAAGCCCAGGAGTTCAACAAGATCATGGATCTCACCGGCCTTATTGTCACCAAACTCGACGGATCCGGCAAGGGTGGCTGTGTCATCTCGATCCAGCACGAATTGGGAATCCCCACCCGTTTCATCGGGACAGGTGAGGCGGCAGAGGACTTTAGGTCCTTTCGCGCCGGGGAGTTTGTGGACGAGATTTTGTAGCCAAAAAGCCACAAACAGAACGCATTCTCTGCAGGGTGAGGTTCCAGCCTCGCCTCGCGAATCAAAGTGAGTCGCGAAGCGAGAACCGGCTGGCTTTAGAGACTGCAATTCTTATCCGTGACCGCCCCTTCGGACGCGGAACTGGCCTGTGCGGCAAATTTCGCCAGAATGCCACGCTTGTAGCGCGGTTTGGGCCGCTTCCACGACTTCATGCGTCGTTCGATCTCCCGCTTTGTCACACCGAGAGTCATCTTCCGATTCTTCGCGTCGATCGTGATCTTGTCGCCGTTCTTCACGATGGCGATGGGACCACCGACGTGCGCCTCCGGTGTGATATGCCCGACCACGAACCCATGACTTCCGCCTGAGAAGCGTCCATCGGTGATTAATGCGACGTCCTTGCCGAGCCCGCGTCCCATGACGGCGGATGTAGGCCCTAACATTTCGCGCATGCCCGGCCCACCCACGGGACCTTCGCGGCGAATGACGATCACATCCCCTTTCTTGATTTTCCCGCCGAGAATCGCCTTCATGGCCGCTTCTTCGGAATCGAAGACTTTCGCTTTCCCCACAAACTTCTCGCCTTCCTTCCCGCTGATCTTGGCAACGGCTCCGCCCGGCGCGAGGTTTCCGTAGAGAATCACAAGGTGCCCCTCTTTCTTGATGGGATTGCTGAGCGGGCGGATGATTTTCTGGCCTCGCGGATATCCCTTTTTCACTTTCGCGAGATTTTCGGCCACGGTTTTGCCCGTCACCGTCATGAGATCACCGTAGAGAAATCCCTCATTATAAAGTCGTTTCATCAGTGGCAAGGTGCCGCCGATTTCCACCAATTCCGCCATCACATAGCGACCGCTGGGCTTCAAATCCGCCAAGACCGGCACGTCTTTCCCGATTCTGGTGAAGTCGTCGATGGAAAGTTTCACGTTGGCCGCGTGGGCCATGGCGAGAAGGTGAAGGACGGCGTTGGTGGATCCTCCCAAGACGGTGACCATCACAATGGCGTTCTCAAAAGCCTCTTTGCAAAGGATGTCGCTAGGCTTGATGCCTCGCTCCAAGAGATGCATCACCGCCGCGCCGGCGTCGAAGCAGTCACACATCTTGCTGTCCGAAACCGCAGCTTGGGCGGAACTGTTGGGGAGACTGAGACCGAGCGCTTCAATCGCGGATGCCATGGTATTCGCCGTGTACATCCCGCCACACGAACCAGGTCCGGGAATCGCCTTCTCGGTCACGGTTTGCAATTCCGTGTCGTTGAGTTCCCCGGCTGCGTGCTGACCCACGGCTTCGAAAACGGAAACAATATCGAGGTCCTTTTGCTCTCCTTTAATCGATGCACAGCCTGGCAAAATCGTTCCGCCATAGACGAACACCGATGGTCGGTCGAGACGTGCCATGGCGATGACACAACCGGGCATGTTCTTGTCGCACCCGCCAATCGTGACAAAGCCATCGAAACCTTCGCATCCCACCACGGTTTCGATGGAATCGGCGATCACTTCGCGTGAAACCAGCGAATACTTCATCCCTTCGGTCCCCATCGAGATGCCGTCCGAAATAGTGATCGTGTTGAAAAGGATCCCCTTCCCGCCGGCCGCGTTGACACCACGTTCTGTCTCACGTGAGAGCCGGTCGATGTGCATGTTGCAGGGCGTGACCATGCCCCAAGTCGAGGCGACCCCTACTTGCGGCTTCTCGAAGTCGGCTTGCGAAAATCCGACGGCGTGGAGCATCGCCCGGCTGGGGGCGCGGTCTGGCCCGTCCACGACAGGGGCCGAGAATTTTCGCATATCGTCAGAATTCTTGGACTTCGCCATGCCGAATGCATCGCACAGTCCCCCTGACGGTCAAGAATCCACACCGTAGATCCTTGATTCATAGAGCATTCAGGTAGGTCGCTATCCCGGAATTCTAAAATTATTAGAAATTTAAGTTGTTTTTATTAAAATTCGAAGGATATTATCTAGTAATTATTGTTTTTGTTGCTTTTCAGAAAAGCGACACCACAGTTCCCGACGACCGGAAGATCCTTCGGCGGGACGACACACTCACCGACCAGCCAACAGGACCAACCGACAACCATGAGAATGCAGCCCGTGCGATTTGGCGCAGAACAATTCAACGTCGCCCGCGTGATCGAGACCGATGTCTCCTCTCACGAAGGAGACATCATGTTTGAAATCGAGCTTCGCCTTCGCGGCGTTGACCAGAATCTTTTTGCCGGATTCGTCCAATCTCATTGGTTCAACGGCGGACACGCCGAGGCTGTTCCCGGCATCGGCATGAGCATCGATCCCGCCAGCGGCGAAGTGAAGGACCTTCTGAACGAACAAGGCATCGTTGGCTACTTCGACGCGTCTCCTTTTGATTGCGGAGAAACCATTTTCTTCTGCCTCTCCGTGGAAAAGATCGGGAACGTCTTCCTTCCGAAACTGACAGTCGGCGAAGAAACACTTCTCTACCCTGCCCTTCACATCGAAGCCGGTTCCATGATGAGCTTTGTTGTCGGAACCACGAGCAAGGGAAAAGACGCGATTTTTGAAAATCCTCACCTGCAGCTTACTCGCTCACCCCGCGTGTCTGCCTGAAGACTGGATTCGTTAATTTCCAATAACCGGACGTCCCCGGACGGACGGGAAAATAAATGATCAGCGGAGGTTCCGGGATGCTCCGCGAGAAGTTTGGGCCGCGCCGGCTTATTATTTTCGGCGCGGCCCTTCCTTTTCTAGAGAATGGATCCTGGCTCATACTGAGCCGCCGCGGGATAAAAATCAGCGACGCTTGAAACGGCTTCGCAAAACTCCCTTACCTGTTCTTTGGCTGCGCCGATCCGCTCTGAAGCGGAGCCACGGATAGCCGCCAGATCTGCCGCGCCAAGTCCGAGCCGCGAGTCACCGGCCAAACGTTCCCAAAGATCATTTTCGGCCAGCTCTCCATTGCGCAGTTCACGCACGACACCGACAGCGTGCTCCTTGATCGCCTCATGGGCCGTTTCCCGCCCCGCGCCCTTTTTGACAGCCTCCATCATCACAGTCGTTGTGAGCAGGAATGGAAGGTAATGCTCCAGCTCTCTTTGAATTACCGGCTCGAACACTTCGATCTGATTCAACACTGTCAATGTCGTTTCAATAAGACCATCGATCGCCAGGAAGGCATCCGGGAGCATGACACGCCGCACGACGGAACAAGAGACATCACCTTCGTTCCACTGATCGCCGGCAAGGCCGCCTGCCATGGTCAGATGTCCCTGTAGGATGAGGTGGAAGCCATTGATGCGTTCGCAGGAACGGCTGTTCATCTTGTGCGGCATCGCGGAAGAGCCGACCTGACCTTTCGCGAAGCCCTCTCCGGCCAGCTCCTGCCCTGCCATGATTCGCAACGTCTTTGCGAATCCAGACGGACCGCTCGCCAGTTCGGTCAATGCACTCACCACGCGAAGATCGAGGGACCGAGGATAGACTTGCCCGACGTTCGAAAGCATCGACGGCAATCCGAGATGCGAAAGAACCCGTGATTCCAATTCCCGGGCCTTGTCCGCATCGCCATCGAAGAGATTCAGTTGGTCGAGTTGGGTTCCCACCGCGCCCTTCAATCCGCGTGACGGATAAGTTTCGATGATGTGCTGCAGGTGCTCGAATGCTCCCAGCGTTTGCTCTCCAAACATGGCAAACCTTTTGCCCAGTGTCGTGAGCTGTGCGGCGACATTGTGCGTTCGCGCGGTGAAGGGCAGCGCTTCAAATTCCTCGGCACGGCGGGAAAACGCCGTCAAAAGAGCAACCGCCCGATCCCTTACCAATTCAAGCCCTCGAAAAACCTGCAATTGCTCGACGTTCTCCGTCAGGTCGCGGCTCGTCATCCCCTTGTGCACGTGTTCGTGGCCCGCGAGGTCGTTGAACTCCTCGATCCTCGCCTTCACGTCGTGGCGAGTCACCCGTTCCCGCTCCATGATGGAAGTGAGGTTCACTTCCGACTTTGCCGATTCGTAAGCGGCGATGGCTTCTACAGGGACGTCGAGTCCCAGTTCGGCCTGTCCCTTCATGACCGCAATCCAGAGTTCACGCTCCAAAATGACTTTCCCTTCCGGCGACCAAATGGCCCTCATGGCGGGCGTGGCATAGCGTTCGGCGAGGACGTTGGCGATCAGGTCGGACATGGACGAGAAAGGGAGCATAAAGCGGGGGGCAACCCAAAGAATTCCTCACTGTGAGCTTGCTTTCACCATCGCGCTGCGGCTAGAAACGGCGCATGCAATTCCCGCTCGAACTCAAATTCAAGATTCTCGCTCTCGCGCCGCAGATCACCGTGACCGATGCGACTGGTTCCGAAGTCGCTTACGTGCGGCAGAAACTCTTCAAGTTGAAGGAAAAGGTCAATGTTTTCTCAGACAGTTCGAAAGGAACGGAATTGGCCTTTATCGGGGCAGACCGTGTGATTGATTTTTCCGCCCGCTACCGCTTCACCGGAGCCGGGGGTGTTTCCATGGGTTCGATGAAACGCAAAGGAATGAAATCTCTGTGGAAAGCCCACTACGACATTTTTCCGGCCGACAGCGAAGACACGCCCGACCTTCAACTGCGGGAAGAGAACCCCTTCGCGAAAGTCATGGATGGCATGTTTGGATCCATTCCCATCCTCGGAGCCGCCACCGGGTATTTCTTTCATCCGCGCTACCTCATTTCGGATTCCGCAGGAACTCCCCTCATCCGGCTTGAGAAGCAACGGTCGTTTCTCGAAGCCAAGTTCACGATGACTCAAGTGGGTGATGCGTCACAAGACCAGGCCGTGCGCGCCATGCTCAGCGCCATCATGATGGCCCTTCTTGAACGATCCCGGGGCTAATCCACCCAGCGAACGGGTTCAGAGTCGAGACCTTGCTGGAAGCGTTCGGCGAGGATCTCGATCAACCCCGAATGATTCGCGACAAGTTCCGTCATGAACGTGCGAAGGCCCGGTGTTTCTTTGGCGGCTTCGTTGCAGATTTCAGCCACGTCTCCACCCGGTCCGGCATGACGCCCGGGAGACGCAAAGAGCATGGAGACGATCGTTTCTCCGCGGAATCCTTCGCTCCCGAGAAGGTTCTCCAAAAGCGGCTCGTTGAAAGCATACTCCTCTCCGTCTCGCCGTTCCATGGAGCACGGTTCGACATATGGGAACTCGTCGACCGGCAGGATCGAGCGCATCTGCTTGGCGAGAAAGTTCCGCACCTCCGTCACCTTGATCCGCGGAGCACCGTGGTCAACGAGTGCGACGGATGGTCGCGACAGCTTCTCCTCGTCGCGTCGGCGCACGACGTGGTCCGCGAGAATGCGGGCCATTCTCGTGTCGTCCTCGTCCAACTCGTCGATGACGCATGGAGCCACCCTGACGGACAATTCCTCCCAACCTTCCGACCGCAGGGCCTCCACGCGTTGAGGGAGGTATTCCTTAATGGCCGCGCTGGGACCGAAAAACATGGGGACGACGAGAAACTCATGGATTCCTTCTTCCCGCTTTTTGAGGATGAAAGGCTCAAACGTCTCCGCGGGAATGCCGTCCAATTTACTCGGAGAAATCTTCGTCGAATGCAGGAGCGAGACCGCGTTAACCGGGTGCCCGACCGCCTCCCCGAGCAAGCTCGCCAGCCGTCGCAAGCTGAACGTTGATTCGGCGCGGTAGGAGCCGTTGTCGGTGATGAGAGTGCAAGGCTTTGCCATTAATGGAAATTACGACAGCGAAGTCCAATCTCGCTACCGAATCTTTATTTCCTTTCGACCGAAAATCAGGGTTGGAACTCCGATGGCAAAAGAGAAAATGACAATGAGTCCCCAATACCGCGCTACGCTGATTGTTTTCGGCTTTGATCTGAGGTTGGAAAGATACTCGTCGGACAATTCGAGGGCAGACCGAAATTCGCCTTCTCTCACCACTACGCGGACACCACCAACCGCGTTGCTGTAAAACCAATACATCTGGACGAAATGCTCGTCGAAAACATGAGCCTCAACGCCGTTCGACTCCAAGTAGGCCCGCAGCAAATGAGCCTCCTCCGGCGTCTCAAATCGGGCAACCAGTTCCATTCCCTCAAATTACGGGAAACGCACGGTCGTTCCAAGCCTAATCAGGCCATCAATGCCCGAATCGGACTCGCTGGCTCCACTCCGGTGAGCCGTTGGTCGAGTCCTTGGTATTTCACCGTGAAGCGATTGTGATCAAAGCCCAATAACTCAAGGATGGTTGCATGGAAATCGTGCACGCTCACGGGATCCTTCACAATGTTGTAGGAAAATTCATCCGTTTCCCCGTGAATGACGCCTGGCTTTGCACCTCCGCCGCACATCCACATCGTGAAACAACGCGGGTGGTGGTCGCGCCCGTAGTTGTCTTTCGAAAGCTTCCCTTGCGTGTAGATCGTGCGACCGAACTCGCCACCCCAAATGATCAGTGTTTCATCGAGTAATCCACGAGCCTTGAGATCGGTGACAAGACCATAAGTTGCCTGGTCAATATCGAGGCATTGCGAAGGAAGCCGACCCGCCACGTTTCCGTGATGGTCCCAGTTGTTGAGATAAACCTGCACAAATCGAACTCCCCGTTCCACGAGTCGGCGCGACATGAGGGCCGTGTTCGCGAATGTCCCTGGCTTTCTCGCCTCCTCGCCATACAGACGGTAAGTCGATTCCGGTTCATTCTCGATGGCGGTCAATTCGGGCACGCTGGACTGCATGCGAAACGCCATTTCATATTGTTCGATTCGCGTGTGCGTCTCGGGGCTACCCACGCGATCATAGGTCATCCGGTTCAGCGCATTCAGGCCGTCCAGGGATGCGCGACGGATTTTTGAAGGAACTCCGGGAGGATTGTTGATGTACAAGATCGGATCCCCTTGGGAGCGGAACGAGACCCCCGCGTGCTCCCCGGAAAGGTAGCCTGAACCCCACAAGCGCGCGGAAATCGCCTGGATTTGCTCCGTATTCGTCGGTTGCGCGACCAGCACCACAAAGGTGGGCAAATTCCGGTTCACCGCGCCAAGGCCATAAGACACCCAGGAGCCGAGGCACGGACGGCCGGTGATCTGGTTGCCGGTCTGCATGAAACTGATCGCCGGTTCATGGTTGATCGCATCCGTGTGCATCGACCGGATGAAACACATTTCATCGACGACCTTCGATGTCCACGGCAGCAACTCTGTCACCCACATTCCGCTCTCACCATGCTGTGCGAACTTGTACTTCGATGGAGCGATCGGAAATCGTGCCTGTTTCGACGTCATCGTCGTCAATCGCTGTCCCTTGCGAATCGACTCCGGCAGGTCCTTGTCGAACCATTCAGTCATTCCCGGCTTGTAATCGAACATGTCCATCTGCGACGGACCGCCGACCATGTGAAGATAGATGACGTTCTTCGCTTTTGGGGCGAGCTGATTGAGCCCGGGCAGTCCTGAAGCACCGGCGAGTTGCGGGCCTAACAGACTCGAAAGGGCCGCCGCCGAAACCGCATTGCCTCCCCGGCGAAAGAACTGCCGTCGTGTTTCGTAGCGAACGTAGTCGTGGGCGGGTGTGTTCACCAGTTTTGAATTCAATTAAAGGTTGTCTGAAAAATCCTGCGTGGCGACGCCAGCCTGTTAAAGTATTCCTGACAAAGTTCCAGGTTTGATTTCCTTGTGTAGGGGGACAACGCAACCGGAACTACCTCTTTTCATGATGACGTGGCTTCCCTTTTGTCTGGATTTCTCGAAACCGAGCCTTTCAAGCGCCTTGATGCATGATTTTCCGCTGACTCTAGGCAGCCGGGGCATCGATTTCAAATGTGGTTAACAACGATTTGCCGAGTTTTGGAACCGGAAATTCTTCGAGATACAACTCAGTTGCCTCCTTCAAATTTGCCAGTGCCTCTTCGACTGTTTCGCCTTGTGTGGTCGTCCCGGTCTCGGGGTTCTGCGCGACATAGCCACCTTCTTCATCCGGAATCAAAACTGCGCTCAGCGTCTTCATGTTTTTAGTTTAGTCGATGTTTCTTCTTCGCCAAGGATTTCACTTGTTCAGGGTCTCGTCCAAATTCAAAAGCTGATTGGCCACCATGGTCCAGGCGGCCAATTGCCCGGGATTCAGCGAGGCATCAGGCGGCGAATCCCCTGTTTCAATGAGTGCCCGTGCTTCCTCCTCGTTTTGACGGTAAAAATCGGCGAATTGCTGAAAACTCGCTAGGACGATCGAGTCTTCTTCCTCACGGAGCCCCCGCGCGAGAACCGCCTGCGCCATGAAATGCACTCGTGCCTCGGTGTGAAGTGCATTCTTCATCGTTCTTTCCGCCAGAGCTCTCGCTGCCTCGATCATCTGTGGATCATTCATGGTGACGAGCGCCTGCAGCGGTGTGTTCGTGCGCTCCCTCTGGACGGTGCACACTTCCCGGCTTGGTGCGTTGAAGATTTCCATCGAAGCCGGTGGCGCCGCTCGCTTCCAGAATGTGTAAAGACTTCGTCGGTAGAGTTTGTCCCCTTTGTCAGCCGCGTAGAGTTTCGTGTTGCTGTTAGGCATCGCCACTGCCGCCCAGACTCCATCCGGTTGATACGGCTTCACGCTGGCTCCACCGATATCCCTCACCAGCAAACCGCTGGCGGCGAGCGCGTAGTCACGGACCATTTCCGCGTCCATACGAAATCTAGGACCGCGCGATAAAAACCGATTGTCGGGGTCCTTCTCCAGTTTCTCCGGAGTGACGACCGATGATTGAGCATAAGTTTCCGAGGTCAAAATGAGCCGAAGGATATGGCGCAAATCCCATCCACTCTCGACGAACTCCACAGCCAGCCAGTCCAGCAATTCGGGGTGGCTTGGACGCGCGCCCATGATCCCAAAGTCCCCTGCCGTTCCGACGAGTCCCGTGCCGAAAATCTGCTGCCAGAGTCGGTTCACCGTTACTCGTGCGGTGAGCGGGTTTTCTTCGGAGACGATCCATTGCGCCAACCCCATCCGATCTTGCGTCGCACCTTCCGGCAACGGATGGAGCGCCTCCAGAATATTCGGGGCGACCTCTTCGGTGGGCTGATCGTAGTTTCCACGCTCGAGAATGTGCGCCATTGCCATCCCATCTTCTTTTTCCTGCATGACATGGGTCACCGGAAGCGAATCTGTCGCCGATTGACGAGCCTCCTCTGTGGATACGAACTCAGACTTCAGTCCTGCCCAAAGCGGGTCGAACTGCGCATAGTAAAACTCTCTTAGACGGGCACCGCGATTTTCCTCACCTGCAGGCAGTCCGGCCAGGCGTCTCAATTCACGCGCCTTCGAAATCGATTCGACCTCCAGCGAATCCAACAACCGGCGGTAGACGCGAATATCTTCCACGCCGAAACCGCTCAGACCACCACCGTCGCTGCGTCCGCCGATGGTCAGTGGCACCTCCGTGAGAATGGAGTTCTCCAAATTGTTCTTGTGGATATCGACGGGGACACGTTTGCCGTTGAGGAATAGTTTGATGCCTGAAGCGGCTTTGCTCCCGTCGTAGCTGACAAAAAGATGGTGCCATTTTCCTGGGGCGAGGATTCTTCCCTTACTGACCACTTTCACCGCATCAGAGGGCCATTGGTGAATCAAGTGGGCGCCAAATTTCCGCCCGTTGTCCTCAATCCAGAGATCCCAGCCACGAAAGCCGGACTTTGTGTCCATTCGCCCGAAAACCGCGCCATCCTTTCTACCCGGTTTTACCCA
>JBCCWV010000091.1:0-18667 GCA_039192745.1 Verrucomicrobiota bacterium
GGACACGGCGCAGTAAGCGTAGGGATCGATCCATGTTGCGAATCGCTCCAGGGCGTTCGCTTCTTCGGCGCCTTCGGGATGACCGGGGTAGGCGCAAATCGTCATGATCCCGCCGGGAGCGAGTATCTCCAAACCGGCGCGGATGGCGGCCATCGACGTGTTCCAATGCGTCTTCACTGCCTTGTCGCTGCCGGGGAGGTAGCCCAAGTTGAACATGATGGCGCGCACTTTGCCGTGATGGGTTTTTGGAATGATCGTTGTCAGATTTTCGTGGCTGTCTTCAATCAACGTTGATTGCTTGAGCAGGTTCGCTTCTTCGAGACGTTTCCGCGTGGAGGCGATGGCGTCGGCTTGCACGTCGATGGCAAAGAGCTTGCCGTCCGGTCCGACTTTCTCGGCGAGGAACGCGGCGTCGTGGCCATTGCCCGCGGTGGCGTCAACGACGACCTGCCGTTTGCGCAGGCGTTTCGCCACCAGTTGGTGGGACATTTCGGTCGCTTTGGGGAGTTGCATGGCGGCCATCGTGGATTCGTGGGGGAGTCAGAGATTTTTGCGAAAGTCCACGTCCGGTTCAATCCCGCCGTCCCCGTCGAGAGCAGCCGCGAATTGCCGGGCGAAGAACGGAGCGGTTAACACGCCTTTCGAGCCGAGTCCATTGAAGAAACCGATTTTCGCCTTCGTCGGATGCCAGCCCATGAGGAGTTTGCTCTCGCGAATGATGGGACGAACGGCGGCGGACTGGCCGATGATCTCGAATGGTGTGTTTGTTAGAAATTCGAGCCGCTCGCAAAGGGTTTCCCGAGCTTCTCCGGTCGGCTCCGTGTCCAGGCGGTCCCAGGCATAAGTCGCCCCAGATCGGAAAATGCCGTCTTCCGTGGGCAAAAGCCATGATCCCCGATTCAAGATTTGGTCATTACTGAAAGTCTCTTCGAATCGCACATCGATGATCTCTCCCTTCGCCGCACGCCACGAAACGCTGTCGAACAATGGATTCTTGGCGGCGGCAAATCCCTGGCAGAAAACGACGCGCTCTGCCTCCACTTCATTCCATCGGTAACCATCCTCCGTTTCGGTGAGAGACTCTGACTCCACACTTCCAATCGCAAACGAAGACTCAGCCTCCAGCGTCTTCCGCACAGCCATCAACATCTTCGGCACGTCCAGCCAACCGCTCTTCTTCATGGTGAAACCGCCAAACTCGGCGCGCACTTTGCCGTCCAACGGCGGCGGTTTGAATTCATCGTCGAGAAAATCCGCGATTCCCGCCGTGGTCTTGCGCGATTCCCAGCGCTTTGTCTCTTCCTCGTCCTTGAAGAGTCTCGTGATAGACATCTCGTGAAGAAAGGAAGCGCCCAGCTTGTCTTCCGTGTCCTGCCAAAAAGCCTTCGCGACCGGCCACAGTTCCGCGATGCGCCAACTCAGCGAAAGATTCTTTCCCGTCACCGGTGTGATTAATCCCGCGGCAATCTTTGACGACGTTACCGCTTCATCTCGATCGACGACGAACACCCGCTTGCCGCGTTCGCGTAGCGCCAATGCCACGGCCGTTCCCGCCAAACCTTGGCCGACGATGAGAACATCGACACGCATTTCGTTTAGCGACCTTCGTAAGTGAAGAGATCGGTCATCACGTATTCGGCTTTTTCGCCTGCTGCTTTCGCCGCAGAACAAACGGCCCGGAGTACCTTTTCCTGAGCCCGCCGCGTGAGCTTTCGGCCCTTTCGCGCCTTCGCTACCACCTTGTGGGTCAGCTGTTCGTTGGAGGCATCGACGACGGCGTGATTGTCGATGCCGAGTTGATTCAACAATCCATCAATCGGCTGCAGGCCAGCGTCCATCGTCTCTCCGGAATCTTTCAAAGAAGTACTCATTCGTGGAGTTTACGCAGGATCTTTTCCTCCGTCGTCAGGGAAGATGATGAGATTCGGCGCGCGGTTGAAGGCGGAAAATTCTAACATTTTCGCTAAAATGTGGCGATCTGCGGGTGGTTGATTTCGAGGAAGCTAGACAATCCGGAGATCTCAAAAGTGACCCAATCTGGTGGAGCGCTTTCGTGGCCACAATCGCCGGAATATTAGCTGAACTAAATATGTAAATTCTAATAAATAGAAAAATTGTAAATTTTATTGCCGTCAAATCATCGAATCCCTAAGCTCCTCCCGTCTGCCCCACTGACCGGGATGATCGCTGAGGTCATCCCCAATCTTGCCTCCCCAACATGAAATATCGACTGCTACCCCTCGTGGTCGCATTCGCGGCGATGGAAACATCGTTCGCGCAGGACACCACCTACGAAGATTGGCAATCGCGGAACTTCACCGCCGCCGAACTCACTGACGACAGTGTCAGCGGATTGCTGGCCTCACCCCGCAACGACGGGTTTTCCAACTTACTCAAGTATGCCCTCGGACTCGACGTGGGCGAACTTCCCACAGGTCCGATACCGGCGCTCCAATCGACCCATCCGTTCCATGCGGTGAGCATCGATTGTCCGGAAGGACTCACCGACGTCACTTACCGGTTCTATTTTTCCAACACGCCGGGAAGCACATCGTGGCAAGAGGGCACGAACTCGACGCAAAGCCTGGGCAATGGCCGACAACGCATCACCGCGAACAGCACGTTGGCCAACACCGGAATTGGTTTTGCGCGGCTTGAGGTTGAACACGACTCCGGTGTGATTGTTAGTCCCGGCGCGAGCAACCTGACGGCGAGCCCGTCCAGTGCGACGGAAGTTCTTCTCGAATGGGAGGGCGGTGACGACGGCACGGGCTTTCTTATCGAGAAGGAAAATGAAAACGGCGACTTTGAAATCATCGCCTTCACCAGCCCCGGCACGACGAACTATCTTGCCACTGGATTGCCCCCGGGATCACCGGCGAATTTCCGTGTGCGGGCGACGGGCTTGCTCGTCGACAACACCGAAACCGACCCCGCCGCGGCAACGCCGATGATCGGCCCCGGTGGAATCATTCTTCTCAAGCACAACAACGAGAATCCGAATTCCGGCAACGCGATCAATTTCCGTTTCGAGCTGGAAAACACGACCAGCGAGACGATTCCACTCAACGAATTCCGCATCATCTATTGGTTCTCCCGTGATGGGACGAGTTCGATCAATCCGAACATCTATTTCGGACAAATCCCGAACAACGTGGAGGGCTATCGCAACATCACCGGCAATATCGACGCCGAGATCATCGACTATCCGACCTTCGAAGATCCGTCTGCCTCGAGCGCGATCATCTTCGACATCAACGGCGATGCCGGGAACCTCATTCCGAATGGTGGCACCGCTTTCTTCTTCGGCGCGGCTCAAGCATCCGGCGGTGGTGGCACGAGCGCGACGAACGATTACTCGCATCAAAGCGGCAGTCTGGAGTTGAATCCCAAGGTCGCTCTTTATCGCAATGGGCAACTTCTCCTCGGAACGCCACCGAGCGGCATTACCGGTGGCCCTTCGCGGCCGACATCTCCGATCGGCCTCGAAGCCTGCGCGCTCGGTGAGTCGTCCATTCAACTCTCCTGGCAGGACATGGCGAACAACGAACAGATCTTCGTCATCGAACGGGACTTCGCCGAAGACCCCGAAGGATTCTCCATCCTCACAACGCTCGAGCCGAACGAAGTGAGCTTTCAAGACCTCGATCTGCTGGACGTCGCGACCTATTCCTATCGCGTGCGTGCGGTGAACACCGATGGTGCTTCGGCCGCAACGAATGTGGCCTCGGCGACAACACTCGACGGCGTTTCCCCGCGATTCATTCCGCCGACACCGGAGGATCTCGCGGTGACAACTTTTTCTGACGGCCGACTCGACCTCGACTGGAAGGATGCGTCGCGGAACGAAAAGGGATTCATGATCGAGCGCAGCGTTGCCGGCGGCCCCTTCGAACTACTCGCCAATGTCGGTCCGGGCATCGTGCAATATGTCGACTTCGGGCTCGATCCCTCGACCACCTACAGTTACCGCCTTGTCGCCTATAATAATGCCGGTGACTCACCCGCCACCGTCGCCGAGGCCGGCACGACGCAGGCCCCCATCACGCCAGGTCCGCCAACGGATGCGGAGATCGTCCGCTTTCTGCGACATGCCACCTTCGGCGCAACGCCGGAGTTGGTTTCCGAAGTCCGGTCGATGGGATTCGGTCCTTGGATCGACGCGCAATTTGCACTCACGCCCACCTTGCATCGCCCGTTGACGCAAGCGGGCGGGGGCACCCAGGAAGCGAGAGTTGAAGCTTGGTGGAATGTCGTCCTCACTGCCGATGATCAAGTGCGCCAACGACTCGCCTTCGCGCTCAGCCAGATCTTTGTCGTCTCGCAACAGGACGCGGACCTCGCCGATGAAGCCGACGCGCTCGCCCACTACTACGACATGCTCGTGGCGGCGCCCGAAACCAACTTCAGGACGCTCATTGAGCAAATCAGCTTCAGCCCGGTCATGGGGAACTACCTCGACCACACGCGCAACCTCGCCGCGGGCATCCTTCCCAACGTGAATCCCGACGAAAACTATGCCCGCGAAATCATGCAGTTGTTTTCGATCGGACTTACCAAGCTCAATCTCGATGGAACGCCCGTTCTCGATGACAAGGGCAATCCCGTTCCCACTTACCTGCAGTCGAACATCGAAGGCGTCGCTCGCGTCTTCACCGGCATGACCTATGCCGGTTCTGCCGGTTCGCAGGGCAACGCTTTCCAGGACTTCTTCCTCGCCCCGAAAGACATGATCCAGCCGATGGAGATCATGGCGGACTTCCACGAGTCGGGCGAAAAGCTCCTTCTCGATGACGTTGTCCTGCCCGCGAACGGACCAACGCAAACGCCGCAGGATGATCTCGACGCGATTCACGACACGTTGAGCAACCACCCGACCAACGCGCCATTCATCTGCAAGCGGCTTATCCAACGCACGGTCACGAGCAACCCCACGCCGGGATTCGTCGAACGGGTTGCGACGGTCTATGAAGACAATGGAAGCGGCGTGCGCGGTGACTTTGCGGCGGTGTTCAAAGCCATTCTTCTCGACAATGAAGCGCGCAGTGCCGACCCCATCGATGCACCCACTTGGGGCAAACAACGCGAGCCGTTGTTGCGGGTCGTCTACCTCCTTCGAGCGCTGAAGGCCGCGCCCGATTCCGTCTCCGGATTTGGCATCGGTGATCTTTCGGAAACCCACCTACAGGCGCCGCTGAACGCACCCACGGTCTTCAATTTCTTCGAGTCCGACTTTTCCCAACCCGGCGAAATCGCGGAGTCGGGACTCGAATCCCCGGAGTTCCAGACCTCCCTCTCGAGCGTCGTCATCAACACGGCGAATTACAATAACCAACTCATCTTCAACGGCGTCGGCACGACCACTCTCGACTTCTCCCGCTACACCACGGCGGCGGCCGACGTCGATACGCTCATCGATGTGCTCGAACTCGACTTCATGGACGGTCGCATGCCTGCGGCGATGCGGCTCATCCTCGAAAACTATCTCCCGGGCGTCAGCACTGCAGACGAACGCGCGAAAGCCGGGCTCTACCTGGTCACCACTTCCCCCGAATTCATCATCGAAAGCTAACCGCCATGAACGAAGAAGCCTTCTACGAGAACAACTCCCTCTTCACGCGCCGCGACTATCTCGGCATGACCAAAGGCGCTTGCGCTGGCGTCGGTCTCACCGCGATGTCGAACACATTGCTTCACCAGAAACTTCTGGCCGCCGTCTCTTCCACCTCCGACCCGAGTGATTACAAAGCGCTGGTCTGCGTCTTCCTCTACGGAGGCAACGACGGATGGAACACGTTTCTTCCCGCGCCCTCTGGTGCGCCGGTTGATGACTTTTTCAGCAACTACACCCGAGATCGTGGCGCCGTGGCCATCGCCGGTGAGGACATCTTGCCGGTGCGCACGCCCATCCCCGGTGTGACAGAGCAATTTGGCTTTCATCCCGAGCTAAGTTTCTTCCGCGATCAGTTCGAAGCCGGGGACATGGCGGTGGTTTCCAATGTCGGAACCTTGATCGAGCCAGTCACGGCCGCGCAATATCTCGACCGCCGGAACAATCCCATTCCGTTGCCACCGCAGTTGTTCTCGCACAGCGACCAACAAATGCAGTGGCAAACGTCCCTGCCCGGCCAGAACAGCACTTCCGGCTGGGGCGGTCGGCTTGGCGATGCGGCCCGCGAATTCAACGCCGGCGCCAGCGTTTCGATCAGCGTCAGTGTCGGACGCTCTAACATTTTCGCTGTGGGTAATCAAATTTCCCGCCTCGACCTCTCCGGCGGCGTTGCCTCACTCACCTCTTCCGGTCCCGGCGGGATGTTGCAGGCCGCGGAGGACATCCGGAACCTCAGCAAGCCGCACCTGTTCGAAAAGGAATTCGCCAAGCTGGTGAACAACGCCGTGGGCGCCGAAGCCATTCTCGACAGCGTCATCGTTTCCCCGGCCCCGACCGGCACGCCCGGTGCGCTTTTTCAGGCTCGACCCGGGGACACACTCTTCCAACAGTTGCGAAGCGTCACCCAGATGCTTGCGGCCCGCGATGAATTGAATCTGAAAAGGCAGATCTTCTTCGTGTCTTATCCCGGTTTCGATTCGCACGGCACGCAACTCACTTCCCAAGCCAACCGACTCGAGGCCGTCAACGCTGCTCTCTCCACGTTCTGGGCCGAACTCACCGCCCTCGGTCTCACGGACCAAGTCACGACTTTTACCGTCACCGATTTTGGTCGCTCCTTCGCGGCGAATCAAAATGGCACCGACCACGCTTGGGGGAACAACAGCTTCGTCATGGGCGGCGACGTGAACGGCGGTCGGGTTTTCGGCGAGATTCCCGACTTTGAACTCGGTGGACAATTCGACGTTGGCCGTGGTCGCTTCGTGCCATCCGTTTCCTCCGACCAATACGCCGCCACGCTTGCCAAATGGTTTGGCGTCGCCGAATCCGATCTGTCGACGGTGGTTCCGAATATCGGAAGTTTTGATAGCAGCGACCTCGGATTCATGGAGACTGTCTGAGTAATGAAGTGCCTCGCGTTTGCCCTTCTGCTTCTGGTTCCCTGCGTGGAAGCAGCGACTCTTGCCGCGCCCACAGTCATTCATCGCGAGTCGGTCCTCGGTGAGTTTTCTGACGACCATCAGAATCCGACACCGTTCACGATGGTCGATGGCGTGAACCGATTCATCTTCACCATCGGCGGCGGTCCGGTCACGGGTGGCGGTGCGACCAATGGTTCCGATGCCGACTTTATTCGCTTCGAACTCGCTTTGGGTCAAAGTATCGACAGCATCTGCGTGACGGACACGGACGGGTTCCATTTCTTCGGCGCGATCCAACTCGACTTTTTCCCGTTCGCTCCAGAAAACAATCCCAGCAGCCTCTTCGCGCAATTTCTCTCCGGCCAAGCGGTCTTCGGTGAGGGCGATGACCTCCTTGACGGCTTTCCCACCCTCGACACGCTCACGGAAAACACGAGTTTTCTCTTTCAGGAAACCGCCGCTGCGTTCGTGGATGTGACGATTGATGTCAACGTCGTCACCATCCCCGAACCGAGTGCCGGTTTTTTCTTCGCCGCCGTTGTCGGTTGCTTTGTGCTGCGAAGATCGCGCACGCGTGATTGAAGAAAGCGGCACTTGAAACCGATTTCCTTCTCGGCCACTCGTGCCCATGTCTCAACGCATCCTCCTCACTACCACCAGCTACCAGGACACACCCGGCCCGCACCACGAGCTTCTCGAAAGCCAGGGCTGGGAAATCGTTCGCGAGCGCGGCCCACTTCCGGAGGAGAAAATGCTCGAGCTGGCCGGTGAGTTTGACGCCTTCCTCTGCGGCGACGATGCCATCACAGCCGCGGTCATCGACAAGTCCGCGCCGCGCCTGAAAGTCATTAGCAAGTATGGCATCGGCCTCGACAAGATCGACGTCGATTACGCGACGCAGCAAAAGCTGCCCATTCTTTTCACCCCCGGCGTCAATCACACGACCGTCGCCGAACACGCCTTCGGTCTGCTCCTTTGCCTCAGTAAACACCTCGTCGAAGTCGGACACGCGGCGAGTGTGGGCGAATGGAAGCGCATTACTGGTCACGAGATTTGGGGCAAGACGATGGGGATCATCGGTCTCGGCCGCATTGGCAAGGAAGTCGCCGTTCGTGCAAAAGCCTTCGGGATGCCGGTCATCGCTTATGATGTTTATTGGGACGAAGAGTTTGCCGCTTCACATGACATCGATCGGATGGACACGATGGACGATGTTCTCGTCAATGCCGACGTCATTACCCTGCACTGCTTCCTCTCCGACGAAACACGCGGACTCATCAACGCCGACAAAATCGCCGAAATGAAAGACGACGCCATCATTCTCAACACCGCCCGCGGCGAACTCGTCGAAACAAGCGCCGTCGTCGATGCCCTGAATTCCGGCAAACTCGGCGGCTACGGCACCGACGTCCTCGACGAAGAACCTCCCCCTGCCGATCACCCTCTCCTCGGCTGCCAAAACGCCGTCGTCACTTCTCACATCGGCTCACGAACTTACGAAAGCGTCGAGCGCCAGGCGATGAAAGCGACGAATAACCTCGTGAGTTTTCTGAAGGGCGAAGGGGAGTTCGTGCAGGCGAATAAGTTCTGAAAATTTCGAAGCGAGAGGTTGTTATCAATCGCGTTATCATCTTTGCCGATATGATGTAAACTATGGAGAGATGAGAAGCGCCGCGGTACTGAGAGTCTACGCAACTTTATGGTCATTAACTGCACCTCTAACTCTAGCTGTGTTCGCGATAGGAGTGTGGACTACAACTCTCTCTATACTTCTTCTGTCGTATAACTTGCGCCCGGCCGCTGGATTCCACGGCGTGGTTGCTTATGGAGTTCTGCCTCTTATTTGGTCTCTAAGTTCTTGTTTCATCGGGATCGGACTCTTCAGAATTTTGTTCGGAAAGCAAAGTGACGGTGTTAGAAACTGGAGAATGATAGGAATTTGCGGGGCGATCAACGCTTTGATGCTGATTATATTGCTGCCAAATGCGGCTCTTCTAGGGTGGGCAAACCCATTCGAGACAACAAAATCTACGCTCAGCAGGGTACTTCTCGCATACCACATGCTGATTCCTCCCATGGCTTCTATTTTATGGCTTGTCGCTAGCCTTTCGCGGATCTCGAAGCCGCCCAGCGGGATTTTGCCCAAAGACTTCGCTTGAGTCTGACCCAATTTAAGAGCGTGCTACGGCCTCTTCGGCAAAAACCTATCCCGATCATGCGGCGGGATCTCGCGGTAGGGGATGGTCACTTCGGGTGACTCTTTCTTGAGTTCGTCGCGTTCCTGGTCGTCGGCGTAGTATTTGAGCCATATGTCTTGGCTCTCGTCGCCTTCGATGGGGAGGGCATCGACGTGGCAGGCGGCTTCGGGATACTTCCGGAGGTCGTAGGCCTGCTCGTTGAGAAGATCGTTCCAAAGCAACTTGTAGAGCCCGCGGTCGCTGAGGTGGTCGGTGTGGTAAAGATAGGTGCGTTGGTTTTCGAGACCGAAGATGACTTGCCAGAGCTTCATGTGCAGGTCTTCGTCATCGAGAGAATCCGGGTCGGGGAGGTAAACCTTTTGGTCGATGAGGAGTTTGGCGTGCGTCGTGACCGGGTTTTTCTCAAACAGCTCGAGGTATTCGGCCACATCGCTTATTCCTCCGTCGTCCATTTCGTCGTCGCCGCTTGTCGAGAGGTGGGTCGGCGTGTCTTGCCTCGCTTCAATTGCCCGGTCGACATCTTCCAGGTAGCGGCTTAAATCTGAATCGAAGACATCGTCTTCTTCCACCTCGTCGTCGTCGCCGAATGGATTCATATGTAGAGAACGAAAAACGTGACCAACGTATGAATCAAGCAAAGAAAAATTAATTATATGACAAAGCCGATCATCGATCATCCCTGCGTCTGGCATGGCGAAGAGCTGCTCAAACGCGACGAGTGGATGCACACCTTCACGTCAGCGGAGATCGGCGCGCTTGATGACATCGTGACGACCGGTGAAGCGCGGGATGCGAATCCGGTGGTGCAACGACTGTGCTTTGTCCGCGACAAACTCGAGACCGGGGCCGGTGCGTGCATGATGCGAGGCATTCCCGTTCAACGATATACGGAGGACGAGGCGACGAAGCTCTTTGCTTTGCTGGCGGGAAAAGTCGGCACTCTTCTCTCACAAAGCTCGGGAGGTGAGACGGTATTCAGCGTGCGTGACGCGGGCTTCAAGGATGACGATCCGCGTGCCCGCGGCCCGAACACGCGGAAGAAGCTGAGTTTCCACTCGGACCGCTGTGATGTGATCGCATTCCTGTGTCTCAAACAAGCGAAAGAAGGCGGCGAGAACGAAGTCGTGAGTTCGGCCGCGATCTACAATGAACTGGCGAATAACCATCCCGAACTGCTGGAGGTCCTGACACAACCCTTCTACTACCTCCGCCACACGGTCGATACCGGAAATGAAAAGCCGTGGACGCAGCAGCCGATTTTCTCTGTTCATGAGGGTCACTTCGCCTGCAACCTGCTACGAGTCCTCATCGACCGCGCCTATGCGAGTCCTGATTTGCCGGACATGACCGACGAGCAACGAGAGGCCCTCGATACCGTCGAGAAAATAGCCCGCCGCCCTGAGTTTCACGTGCGTTTTCGCCAACGCCCCGGTGACATGCTGTTTCTGAACAACTGGGTCACCCTGCACCGTCGCAGTGAGTTTGTGGATCACGAGGAGCCCAAAGACAAACGCCACATTCTGCGCATCTGGCTTTCCGTTCCCAACAGCCGCCCGCTCGATCCGATGTTTGCGGGCAACTACGGCGCGACTGAGGCCGGTGCTGTGCGGGGTGGGATGCAGGCGGCGGGATAGTGGTTGCAGCTTCCAGCTGCACGGTGGGAAATCTAAAATGCAGCAGGAAGCTGCAACCACTGAAATGCATTTTGACAAATAGTGGCAGACTAGAGCAGACTTCTCTCGCGAAATGGAATTTCCGCGGATGGCTCTTCGGCGCGTTTGCCATCTTGCCTTCTCTCGGGCTGGCGGAAGAGAGAAAGGAGCCAAAGTGGGATTACAAATATTTCAAGTGGCCCATCAATCTTCCTGAGTTGAATGCGACGGAACTGAGTGCGAGATCAAGTGGGCAGCGACGTTATGTGACTGTATCAATCATGTAGGACCAATTGATCTAGGGTTACAGAAGGACATCTATATTACTTTTTGCGGAGGGAAAACTAAAGAGTGTTTCCCACTATCTCAGCCATCCTGTCCATGACAAAATGAAACGACTTTCTGTGAGAGAACGGCGATATTCTACAACCCGCGGCAAGTCTGAAAAAGAATGGGTGATCTACACAAGAACGCCTTCCGAGCATTTTCGTGATTTGGAGATCGAGGAATGGTTTCGAATCGGTGAACAGGTTTGGGATACCGTCACTGAAGGTCGTAAAATAGTGGAAGAGGAGGGGCAAAAGTTGCTGAGGTCGCGCTAGCTCGGATTCCAGTTTCGGCGCCTGGTCGCCGGAAGAAGTCGGTGCAGCTGGAAGCTGCAACCACTGGAGTTCGACGTTATGGTTTGGATGAATGGACCCCCGCGACTCCACTGACCCTGAGATCTACACCCTGCGCACGACGGCGCCGGGGCCGGGGGGAGCTTTGCCGTTTGAGCCGGAGCAATTGAAGTCTTCGGCGAGCGGCGATTTGTTTGGGTGGTCGCAGAATGCGGGGATGGGTTGGAATCCGCGGGCGTTGGGGCGGCCGGAGTTTTTGATTCTTTCCACGCAGGGCGGCATTCGGCGTGAGGATGGTTCACCGGTCGCGCTTGGCTATCACACCGGGCATTGGGAAGTCGGCCTTCTCATGGAATCCGCCGCGAAAGCCATCGCCGGCAAAGGCGGCATTCCTTTCGCGGGATTTTGCAGCGACCCTTGCGACGGGCGCACGCAGGGGACGACAGGCATGCTCGACTCGTTGCCTTACCGCAATGACGCGGCCACGGTTTTTCGTCGATTGATTCGTTCGCTACCGACGCGCAAAGGCGTCGTCGGCGTCGCGACTTGTGACAAGGGATTGCCCGCGATGATGATGGCGTTGGCGGGCATGCGAAACATTCCATCGGTCCTCGTTCCCGGTGGCGTGACTTTGCTCACGGAGGAGGGCGAAGACCTTGGCAAGATCCAAACTATCGGCGCCCGCTACGCGCACGGCGAACTCTCACTCGACTCCGCCGCCGAACTCGGCTGCAAGGCATGCGGCTCGCCTGGTGGAGGTTGCCAATTCCTCGGCACGGCGGCGACGAGTCAGGTCATTGCCGAAGCCCTCGGAATCACTTTGCCCCACGCTGCGCTTTCGCCGTCGGGATCGAATGTCTGGCGCGATATGGCGGCACGTTCGGGTGAAGCGGTGGTGGCACTGCATGAAGCGGGGATCAAGAGTGCCGATATCCTGACCGACGATTCCATCGAAAACGCGCTCGTCGTGCATGCGGCCTTCGGCGGATCGACGAACCTCATTCTTCACCTCCCGGCCATCGCCCATGCCGCAGGCTTGCGCCGTCCGACGGTCAAGGACTGGCAACGCGTCAACGCCTCGGTTTCCCGCCTCGTCGATGCCTTGCCCAACGGCCCTCACGGCTACGCGACGGTGCAAGTCTTCCTCGCCGGCGGTGTTCCGGAAGTGATGCTGCATTTGCGTGAAGCCGGTTTGTTGAAACTGGATGCGATGACGGTCGCGAATTGCACGCTCGGGGAGAATCTCGATTGGTGGGAAAAGTCAGACAGACGAACGCGGATGAAGGAGAAGCTCCGCGAGTTGGATGGTATTGATCCGGATCAAGTCATACGTCCGCCGTCGAATGGCTTTGCGAGCACGGTGACGTTTCCGCAGGGCAACCTCGCGCCAGAGGGCGCAATCGTAAAAAGCACCGCCATTGATCCGAGCGTCATCGACGACGACGGTGTTTATCGGCACGAAGGTCGGGTTCGCGTTTTTTGCTCCGAAGACGCCGCCATCGCTGCGGTGAAATCGACCGGCGACGACCGAATCCTCGAAGGTGATGTCATGGTCTTGATCGGCATCGGTCCGGTCGGGGCTGGAATGCCTGAGACGGCGCAAATCACCATTGCCCTGAAATACCTCTCTTACGGGAAAACCGTTTCGCTTCTGACCGATGGTCGATTCTCCGGTGTTTCCACGGGTGCTTGCGTGGGGCACATCAGTCCGGAGGCGATGGCGGGAGGGCCGATTGGAAAACTGCGCGATGGGGATACCGTGCGCGTGGAAATCGACACGCGGAATCTGACGGGAACGATCGATTACGTGGGCGATTTCGCCGAGTTGGAGTCGCGGGCCAGCCATTCCGACCTCCGCCAGCATCCGGACATGCCGGAAGACACCAAACTCTGGGCCGCCCTGCAGAATGTGAGCGGCGGCAGCTGGGGCGGGTGTGTCTATGATGCTGAGGAAGTGGCGAAGCGGTTGTCCGACCTTGATTAGATTCGTCCCGAGACGATGAAGCCAAAGGGGAGCGCACGCTTCCAGCGTGCTCGCGTTACGCATCTTGCGGAACGCTTTGGAATTCGTCTGCGCCTACGGCGCACTGGGTCATCAATGTCTTCGGCAGGATGCCGAAGACAGCACGCTAGAAGCGTGCGCTCCCCTTTCTTGACGAGAAATCGCCGCCTGCCCGGCGGACCGCGGATGTCCACATCTGTTCATTCTCGCCTGACCGAAGGGAACCAGTTTCCTCAGTAGGCGCGTCCCATGCCATCCGGATTCGGCAGGCTGGAAGCCCACCGGCCGTCTCAGCCGGGACGGCCAAGCCCCTATGGGCAGCGGTTGACGGGAATTCGAACGGGATGGTAGTCTCCAAGTCATGAAGCGAATACTCCTGATTCTTTCCGCAGCGGCGCTCGGTCTTGCCGGAGCCAAGGCGGATCTCGCTGGCGATATCGAAACGATCCTTACCATCGGCGGCGAAGGGGCTGGAAACGAGGCGGCGAGCAAGGCATGGCAGGCGATTGCGGACGCGACGGAGGAAGCGGCGTTCTTCGAAGTCCTTCAAGCCGTAGGCAAAAACAACCTCGCTGACAACTGGTTGCTTTCCGCCGCTTCGGTTGTTGCCGAGAAGAACGCTCCGGATGTGGAGGCTTTGAAAACTTTCCTGCTGGAAACATCCAATGCGCCGCTCGCCCGCGAAATGGTTCTCGATCTTCTGCGATCCACCGACGGCGAAGCGGCGACCAAGTTGTTCGCCCAACTTCGGAATGACCCGGCGGAACCGGTGCGTCGTGTTGCCGTCCAATTCTACATCGATGAAGCCACGCGCAGTGAGGAAGCGGGACAGAAGAATGTCGCCGCGGAACAATACCGCGAAGCCCTCCAAGCCGCTCGCGACGCCGATCAGATCAAGACGATCTCCGCGAAGCTGGAAGAGTTCGGGGAAAAAGTCGATCTTCCCAAACAGTTCGGTTTTCTCATGCGCTGGAAAACGATCGGGCCCTTCGACAACTTGGGTCGCGCGGGCTTCGATACGGTTTTCCCTCCGGAGGAAAGGGTGGCGCTGGACGCAACTCATATTGGAAAAGACGATGCGGAGATCCAGTGGAAGGAATTCGAGACGGCGAACCCGTTTGGCATGGTCGATTTCAACAAGGCTTACGGAATGCTCAAGGAAGTAACAGCCTACGCCTACACGGAGTTCGATTCCGCGGAAGATCAGGAAGTGGAAATCCGGCTTGGGTGCAAGAATGCGTGGAAAGTTTGGGTGAACGGTGAGTTGGTTTTCGGCCGCGACGAGTATCACCGCGGGATGCGCATCGACCAGTATCGATTGAAGGCGAATTTCAAGAAGGGCCTCAACACGATCCTCATCAAATGCTGCCAGAATGAGCAAAAGGAACGCTGGACGGTCGAGTGGCAGTTCCAGATGCGCGTCACCGACCACACCGGCACCGCCATCCTCGCCACGAATCGCGGGCCGACGCCCGAAACGGATAAGGTGGCGGATTTGAAACCGAACGAAGCTTGAAACTTGAGATCTTTAATCACGAATGAACGCGAATAGACACGAATCTTCACGAATGGGTGATCCGATTGGAACACTGCCATTAATTTTGAAAGCGATTTTGGTGGCCCTTGTTTCGGTGGGCGTTGCGCATGCTGACTGGCGTCAATTCCGTGGCAGTGGGGTCGATGGCCAGGCGCCAGCCGGTTCGGTTTTTCCCAGCTCACTCGATGATTCAAGCATCCAGTGGAAAGTGGACTTACCGGGCCGCGGGTTATCCAGCCCGGTCATTGTCGGCGAAAAGCTCTTTCTCACGGCCGGGAGCGGACCCTCGCAGGCGCGATTGCATGTGTTTTGCTTTTCAACCGAAGATGGAAGCCAGATTTGGGAGAGACAGTTTTTTGCCACGGGCCGGACAATGACGCATGAAAAGACGTCCAATGCGGCGCCGTCGCCGTGCACCGACGGGGAGCGGGTGTATGCGCTTTGGTCGTCGAATGATCTGGTGTGCCTCGACCTCGACGGGAACGTGCAATGGATCCGCGGGCTCATGGTCGACTACCCGAACGCGAGCAACAGCCTTGGGCTCGCGACCTCCCCGATTCTCGTCGGCGACATCCTCGTCGTGCAGATCGAAGTGGACAGTCAGTCGATCGCCGTGGGCATCGACAAGGTCACGGGAACGAATCTTTGGAAAGTGGAGCGCGAGAAGAAGGCCAACTGGTCGACACCGGTCCCGCTGGGTGAACATGGCGGGAAGCAACTCGTTGCTTTGCAAGGGAGCGCCGGGGTGACGGCGGTTGATGCGGCGACTGGGGAAACCGTTTGGACCCACGGCGAAGGCGCGAGCACGATTCCGTCGGGGGTTTACCGTGATGGTGTTTTTTATGCGGTTTCCAATGGGATCACCGCCATCGATGTCGTCAATTCCGCGCCCGGCGAAACGCCGAAAGTCCTCTGGGAAGCAAGCACGATGCGCCCGAAAACGCCGAGCCCGATCCTCTTAGACGACCGCATCGTCATCGTCGCCGGTGATGTCTTCACCTGCGCGTCGCTTGAGGACGGCGAGCGACTTTGGAAGTCACGTGGCGAAGGAGGAACCATCACCGGTTCAGTCATCGCCGCGGGAAATCGCCTTTGCGCCGTGAGCGAACGCGAAGGCATCGTGCAGATCATCGATCCGACGGGCGACGAAGGAAAGGTCACGGCCAAGCTGAAGCTGGGCGACCTGATTCAATGCACGCCGGCTTATGCGGATGGTGCGATTTATGTTCGGAGCGACAAGATGCTTTGGAAAATTGGAGGGTAGGAAACCTCGAAAGGACGCGAAAAGGCGCGAAAGTTTATTTATTTTGGAGCAGAAGATAGACGGTCAAAATCGTCAGGAAAAAAGCAAAGAAGGGGAGTCCCATGGCGAATCCACAAAGGCGTTCGGTCCGCTCCTGAAGGAGCGATGCTACGACTCCGAAAATGAGCCCTAGAATTTGGGTAACGGCAGCGATGAAGCCACACACCATAAGTGCGATCGCATTAATTCCTTCAGAGACGTCTGAAAAATAGAGAGCTACGGCCACGATTGTTCCGCCGATCGTGAGTTTGAGGGAAATGGTGCAGAAGATAGGATGTCTATCTTTCCAGGGATGCTCGCATTCAATCTCCTCCGTTTTTTCGCGCATTTTCGCGTCCTTTCGTGGTTCCCTAACAACTCGTTGGGACTCGCATCGCCAGCTTCACCGCATGCGGGATCGCACCTTCGACGAACTCAAGGCACTCGACGGCGCCGCTGGGTTTGCCGGGTAGGGCAATGACCAGAGACTGATCAACGACGGCGGCGAGGCTGCGGGAGAGGATGGCGTTGGGGGTGATCTCGAGACTTTTCATCCGCATCAGTTCGCCGAAGCCCTCGATCTCTACGCGCATGATGCCGCGGATGGCTTCGGGGGTGACGTCGCGTTCGGCGATGCCGGTGCCGCCGGTTGTGAGGATCAGGCCGCAGCCTTGTGAGGAGAAAGAACGAATCGCTTCCTGAATGCGGTCGAGTTCGTCTGGGACAATCGCTTCCGCGCCGACGGTCCAATTTCGTTTTTCGGATTCGGCGCGCAACGCGGGGCCGCCGTGGTCCTCGTATTCCCCTGCGGCGGCACGGTCGGAGACGGTGATGATGCCAACCGTGAGCGAAGACGGCGCGGTCTTGGAGAGCGTGGGTGTTGAATCCATAAGGAAGGGAGTCGCCCATCATTCCACGTTTCGCCTCGACAAGGCAATCTAATTTGAGAGCGCGCGGAACCGTAGAGTGAAGCTCCGGCTTCGCTCACGTAGTCCGGCGATTCAAGATTCGAGGCGTGTCGGCAAAGTCCTTGCCCGGCACGATTTGGAGAAACGACGTTGTGGGCGCACTGGTAATTTGGACGCTGTGCGAGCGTACGGAGCGAAGCTGGAGCTTCACTCTACGAGGCGCGGCGCCTTACGCTAACGGAATGCTCAACCAGGCCGTCGTCGTGTTGTTCTCGGAATGAATGCCGAGACGCATTTTCATTTGCGCGGCAAGGACGCCGGCGGTGGTGAGTCCAACGCCGAAGTGGCTGCTGTCCTTCGTGCTGAAGAACGGCTCGAAGATTTTGTTCATCTTGTCGGCGGGAATTTGTGAGCCCGTGTTGCGGACAAAGACATCGATCTGTTTCATCTCGACCGGTGATGCTTGGCCGGGATTGAGGAAATCGAGGGCAACTTCACCGCCACCTTCTTTCGCCGCTTCGGCGGCGTTGGTGAGAAGTTCGATAAGAATTTCTTTCAAGCGACCGGGATCGGCAGTGGCCGTGGGCATCTCGGAGGGAAGATTCATGTTGAAGGCAACGCCGTTCTTCTCGGCGGGCTCGCGAAGAGTATTCTCGATCATCGGAACGAATTCCGTAAGCTTGAGATCCTGAAGCTCGCTGTTCGCGCATCCGCCGGCAGGAAGAATGCGCTCGCTCAGACCGGAAGCATTCTGCGCGGCTTCCTTCATGTGGTTCAGGTTTTCGGTGACGGTCTCGTCGAGATCGTCGTTCATGAGGATGAGGCTGGAGAACCCCTGGATGACGGCCAGCAGGTTGTTCAACTTGTGGGTCATCCCGCGGAGAAGCTGATTATAAAATTCCTGATTCGCGGAGTTCAGTGTCAGATGTTCGTCCGAAAAGGTGAATTTTGGATTTTCGATGGCTGTCGTAGTTTCCATAATTTGTTGGGCGGCAGAAATGAAGATTTTCCGAGGTAATTAAACTCTCTAAAATTTCAATATGCAAGAATAAAGTCGAATTTTGGGTAAACTTTATAATTTTTGGAGGAAAAGGCGTGGGACTGGGCTGGTTTTCGGGTGGGGAAACCACGAAAGGGCGCGAAATTCCGCGAAAAATAGAGGCGGAGCTTGGACTCAATGGAAAGACTGGGAATGCTGGGATCGGCTGTTTGGGGACGTTGGCTACGGCCGACGGAAAGGGGTGAGAAGATTCTGGGGCGGGAACAGTGGATGGGATCGTCCAAATGGATGGAGTGCGCGCTTGCGCGCGGAGGGGTTGGCATCGTGCCCGGAGGTCACGATCCACCTTGCCTGTGGCAAAAAGAAAAGGACGCCTGCTATGGCGTCCTTTTCAAAAAAGACTTTCGCGCTTTTCGCGTTCTTTCGTGGTTTCTCC
>JBCCWV010000092.1:0-18022 GCA_039192745.1 Verrucomicrobiota bacterium
CAAGCGCGTTGGCGCCGTCGGCGAGGGCAACATCGATCATGCCCTTGGCGATGAGCGGGCGGGCAATACCGGCGCCTCCAAATGCGTCATCGGCGACCTGCGCGAGGAGTTCGCTCGCGACTTCATTTATCCCATGCTGCAGGCCGGTGCGATTTACGAAGGCCAATACCTCCTCGGCACCAGCATTGCCCGCCCGCTCATCGCCAAGGGCATGATCGATGTTGCCCTCGCCGACGGCGCCAACGCGCTTGCCCACGGTGCGACCGGCAAAGGCAACGACCAGGTCCGCTTCGAACTCGCCGCAGCAGCGCTGGCCCCCGATTTGGAAATGATCGCGCCGTGGCGCATGGAAGACTTCCGCGAGCAATTTCCCGGCCGCGCGGAGATGATCGAATACGCGGAAAAAGAAGGCATCCCCGTGCAGGCCTCGGCGAAAAAGCCGTACTCGATGGACCGCAACCTTCTGCATATCAGTTTCGAAAGCGGCGTCCTCGAAGACCCGTGGTTCGACGCGAGCGATGAGAACAGCCGAGACATGTATGTCCTGAGCGTCTCGCCGGAAGAAGCGCCCGACACGCCGGAATACGTGCAGTTGCTTTTCGAAAAGGGCGACTGCGTGGGACTGATGGTCGACGGCCTCGACGAGGTGATCGCAAAACTCGGCCTCGAATCGCAGGGCAAAGAAGGCGATTACACGAAACTCACTCCTTACGGCGTGATGAAGGTGCTCAACCACCTCGGCGGTAAACACGGCGTCGGCCGCATCGACATGGTCGAGAATCGCTTCGTCGGCATGAAGAGCCGGGGCGTTTACGAAACTCCCGGCGGCACCGTCCTCTTCCACGCCCATCGCCGCATGGAAAGCCTGACCATGGACCGCGAAGTCATGCTTTTGCGGGACGAACTGATCCCGAAATACGCGCAACTCGTCTACAACGGCTTTTGGTTCGCACCCGAACGCGAAGCCCTTCAGGCGATGGTCACGGAATCGCAAAAGAACGTCTCCGGCGAAGTCCGCGTGAAGCTCTACAAAGGCAACGTCATCGCCGCCGGCGTCCGTTCTCCGCAAAGCCTCTACAACCCCGACGTCGCCACCATGGAAGCCGACCCCACCAACGCATACAACCAAGACGACGCCACCGGCTTCATTCGCCTGAACGGCCTGCGCTTGAAGACGAATGCAAAGGTGAACGGGTAGGAACCGCGAAAGACGCGAAATTCCGCGAAAAAATTTTAGATTCTCAGACTGGATCGCGCTTCAGCTCGTCCGCCGCGCACCAAAAGATCGCGGAAGCGCTTCGAATGGATAGGAAAAGACTTTCGCGCAATTTCGCGTATTTCGTGGTTTTCAATTCGCCGTCATCCGCTTCGTCGTCTTCACCATTTCGATAAACTCCTCGCGCAATCCATTCGGATCGGGACGGCCGTCGTGAGAACCCTCGATGGCGAGTTCGAGGACTTGGTCGTAGCTCAGGTTTCCACGGTGTGGTGATTCGCGGAGCATCATGCCGTAACCGGCGACGGCGGCGGCGAAGCGGAAATCGCCGCTGCTCGTGGCCCACTCGCTGCCTTCATCAACCAACGGAACTTCGAGAAGTGTGCTCTTCGTGCCCTCCGGCTGCTTGTAGCGGAGCTTCACGGTGAGCATTTCGGGACTCTCGACGAGCTCCTTCGGCGCGGGGGCCGCGCGAATTTCATCTTCATCATCGTCCGACGCCGCGAAATACCGGGACTTCGGATCAGTCCCGCCGGGCTTTTTCAATTCCACGCCCGCCGGCACGACTTCATACAAGGCCGTGACCGTGTGGCCCGCGCCGATTTCGCCGGCGTCCTTGGTGTCATCGGCGAAGTCTTTTTTGTCGAGCAGGCGGTTGGCGTAACCGATAAGACGGTAGTAGGCGACCTTACCGGGGTTGAAGTCGATCTGGATCTTCACGTCCTTCGCAATCGTCACCAGCGTGCCGCTCAACTTCTCGACGAGGACGCGGCGACCCTCCTTTTCGTTGTCGATGTAGTAGTAGTTCCCGTTCCCCTTGTTCGCGATTTGCTCCATGCGCGACTCCTTCAGGTTCCCCTCCCCGAAACCGAGAATGGTCAAAAAGACATCGTCCGACTTTGCCCGGGCGGCGACCATTTCGACAAGGGTATTTGTATCGGTCGTGCCGACATTGAAGTCGCCGTCGGTCGCAAGGATGACGCGGTTCACCCCACCATCGATAAAGTTTTGCTTCGCCACTTCATAAGCGCGCTGGATGCCCGCGCCACCAGCAGTCGACCCGCCGGATTGCAGTCGCTCGAGCGCACCCTTGATCTCGTCCTTGCGATCGCCGGAGGTGGCATCGAGGACGACGCCCGCGCTACCTGCATAAACGACCATGGCGATGCGATCGCGCGGGGAAAGTTGGTCGACGAGCTTCTTCATCGAGGTCTTCAGCAGCGGCAGTTTGTTCTGGTCGCTCATCGAACCGGAGACATCGATAAGGAAGACCAGATTCATCGGCGGGCGCTCTCCGACGTGCATCTCCTTGCCCTTCAACCCAATGCGCACCAACCGATGATCTGGAGCCCACGGACACCCGGCCACCTCCGTCGTCACCCCAAACGGGTGCTCCCCCTCCGGCTGAGGGTAGTCGTAGTCAAAGTAATTGATCATCTCCTCGATCCGCACCGCATCCCTCGGCGGCAATTGACTCCGATTCGCGATGAATCGGCGGACGTTCGAGTAAGACGCGGTATCGACGTCGATGGAGAAGGTCGAGAAGTTCTCCTGCCAAGTGGAGATCCACGGGTTGTCTTTTAACTGGCCGTAATCCTCGTTCGACGGGTCGAGAGATGGCTGGCGACGAAGAAGAGCTTCGAGCTGTTTCTTACGTTCTTGAATCTCCTGAGCTTTCTCGATCTTCGCGAACATTAATTCGAGACGCTCATTAGCCTCTTCCAAATCAATCGAGTCTGTGAGTTTCTTGAGTTCTTGCGTCAACTTTTCTGCTCGCTCGCGTTCACCACCTTTCTTTGCCAGTTCAACTTCATCTCGGATCGAAACAAGCTTTGCCAGCAACGTGTCTGTTTCTCCAAGCTCTTTCACTTCCGCGTAGGCGGCCTGCAGCTCCTCTTCAACCTCTTGCAGTGCTCTCCCCGCCACAATTTGGGCACCACGATTCTCGCCCTCTGGAGAACGTGAAGTACGATCGAAAACCTTCGACCCCGCATGCCCCTGCTTCGCAAGTGTGATCGCTGTTGCTGGCGCTATCCCCGACTCCATTGCCTTCCCTCTCGATAGAATAGCATCTCCAGACCCTGTAGCAGATCCTGTGGTATTCTCTCCCACTTCTCCAAAATAACGAATGGAGAGGGTAAACTGGAATTGCCCGCCACTATCTTTAAATTCGTCTACAGCATGTAGGCCGTCACTAACGACCTGCTGAAAGAAAGGATCGAAGATATGCTCGTGGTACGATACCCCATCAGCGATAGGGTCGTTTTTCATGAAAGACCCCGCCAAACTAGAAGAGAGCATTTCCGCTTTTACCTTTTTGGCATTCAAGGGTTCAACTTTCATATTCGCTCCTTCCGCAATCTCCATAAACTCTACAAAGGCAACCTCTTCATCACTTCCCATCCATGATGGTTTCCCACCGGCAAGCTCAGATATCTTAAGATGCTCTGCCATATCAAGCAGTCGGACCCGCGCATCATCTACATCTACATCTTCATCCGCTTTCGCGATCTGACTCCTCAATTGCTTGATCCGCTCTTCTGACTTCTGTTTGATTTCCTCTTCAGAAACCTCATTCACAGCCACCAACGGCTCGATGTCGTCTTTAAGATTCGCATTAAACGCTACCACCGCCGCGACCGCTAAACACGCCGCGACAGCTCCAAATGCGCCGTATCTCGCGATGCGTTGGAAGACGGTTGGCCTTGCAATCTCCGGGAATTTCGGGGCAGCGCCGACGGCTTCGCGGATGCGTCGTTTTTCCTCGTCGGTGAGTTCCGGGGTAACCTCGGTTTTCAACTCATCCGCGAGTAAGTCCGCGGTTGCGCGCATCTCCTCGACTTCGGCGCGGAGGGTTTCGTCTTTTTCGAGAAGGGATTCGATTTCGGCCCGTTCGCTCTCCGGCAATTCGCCGAAAGCGTATGCGGTGAGCTTGGATTCGAGACTTTCGATTTCTGATTTTTGATTTTCGTCCTTCATGGATCGTCCTTTCAATTCGGTAAAATGTTAGCTTTTCAGCCGACAGTCGCGGCGGCGGCGGTTTCGGTGTGGGCCATGAGTTGGCGGAGGCGCTTCAATCCGGCGTGGATGAGGAAGCCGATGTTGCCCTTGCTCAGTTTCGTGATCTCCGCGATTTGGTCGTAGTTGAGATCGTGTTGGAATTTGAGGCGCAGCACCTCGCGTTGGTTTTCGGGAAGTCGCGCGAGGTAGCGGAGGACTTCGCTTTTGCGATCCTCCCGTTCGGCGGCTTCGCGCGGGTCGTCGCGTTCGGTGGGGAGCGCGTCGATGTGTTCGATTTCGATGGCGGTCATGCGTTTTTCCTTTCTGAGGATGTCGAATGACCGGTTCCGGCAGACTGTGTAGAGCCAGCTCTTCAGCGCCTCCGGTTTCACCAAACCCGCTTCCTGTCGGAAGAGCCGCACCATGGTGTCCTGGAGAACATCTTTGGCGAGATCGGCGTCTTTCAGAATGGAAGTGGCATACCCGAGGAGCGCGTTGCCGTGCTCCTCAAGCGCGCGGTCGACGATCGCCTGAGGCGGATCGACGATTGCGAATTCGGTGCTTTTTTCCGGTATTTCGGACATCCAGTCGGTGTCTTCAGGGCTGGGACGCATGGGCCACGGAGGACTTTAGAAGTTTTTTCGATTTCTTCCAAGAGCGCCGTCAAATAGGCGATTCTCCGCAACTTGGCAGACCGCCGGAGGTTAGTAAATTGGAGGACCGGTCGCTGCCGGAACCCGTGAATTACACCCCGAAAAAGTCATGAAGCCCATCGCCATCATCATCTCCTTGCTCACCGCCGCAGCGGGAGGGGCCGTCGGATATTTCGTCGGAAAAGAGAGCGTCGAACCCGTTGCCGCAACGACCGCGGAGCAAGTCGTGGTCCGCGCCACGACTACCACTCTAAAAGCCGACGCAAAGAAAGATAAGGCCGACGGGGAAGAAGGCACGGACGGAGAGAATGGCGCCTTTGCCGACGCCGGACCGGAGTCACTCCGGGACATCATGAACATGCCCGGACAGCTCCAGCGCATCGAAGCGTTGCTCGAGCTGGCGAAGTCCATGGGCCCGGACGGTATCGAGAAACTTTTTGAAGAGATCGGCGCACTGGGTCGTGGTCCGGACCAACTCATGACAATGCAGATTCTCATGGCGCGGTATGCCGAGATTGATCCCGCGAAGGCTCTGGCATTTGCCGGTGAGCAAAACGGAATTGGCCGTGCGTTTGGTTCGGCTTCCATTCTCCGCACGTGGGCCTCCACGAATCCGCAAGCCGCTGCTGCGCATTATCTCGAGAACATGGAGGACTTCGACAATCCGTTCGGCGGACAAGGCCGGACCGCCGGGGCCTTGGCACTTGAATGGGCGAAGACAGATCCCTCTGCCGCTTGGGATTGGGTCAGCCAGCTTCCCGAAGAGCAGCAGGAGGACGCGTTCTCGCGGGTAATTGGTGAACTGGTCCTCACGGACCCACAAATGGCCATCGGTTATGCCATGAAACTGGAGGAAGGCGACATGCGGAACAGCATCTTGAGCGAGGTCGCAGACGAGTGGGCGCGAACCAATCCGCAGGAAGCGATGGATTGGGCGATGACCCTCGAGGGAGATGCGCAAGCCATGGCGATCGAGGAAGCGATGCAAACCTGGGCGCGCAACGATCCGGAAGCCGCGCTGACGGCGTGGGCAAACTTGCCCGAAGGAGAAGCGCGCATGGACGCTCTCGGCGACATCATTCGTTCCTACACGTTTAACGAACCGCTGGAAGCGGCGGCGCTGATCGACACTTTCAGCAATCCCGCGGAGAAGATCGAGGCCACCGAATCCTTGATGGGATCGTGGCTCCGCACCGACTCCGAAGCGGCTTCGGAATGGTTGGCCGGCCAGCCTGCGGGCGAGGCCAAGGACGCGGGGATTTCAGAAATGCTCGGGAATCGAGACTTGATGCGTGGCGATCCCGGGACGGCACTCGCTTGGGCGAACGAGTTTTCCAACGACGACCAACGCCTGACTTCTACAACGGGAATCGCGGCGATGGCCCTCGTGCGTGACCGCGAATCCGGCGAAGCGGTGCTGCAGGAAGCGGGACTTCCACAAGCGCAGGTGGACGGATTGCTCATGCTCGAAGACGACCAGTTGCGTGAAGCTGTCGGTCTATACATGCGCACGACCAACGACGGCGGTGGTCGTGGTGGTGGCGGCGGACGCGGCGGTCCCGGTGGCGGACGCGGCGGTCCAGGCGGCGGTCGGGGACCTTTCTAAGAAAGTGTTTACCTGAAACTGAAACATCCCGCGGTGGTCCATCTTCTAACTCGACGATTTCAGGTTTCGGAAGAATCGGGCTGAAAGCCCAGCTCTATCTTAGCCTGGGGCAGAGCGAAGCGCCGCCCCAGGATCAAGTTGTATGCGGAGCGTGCGCTGAAGGCGGACTTTACCCGAGGTGCGGCCGGGTGAGGCACACCTTCAGCGTGCGGTCTTCGAGATACCGAAAACCTGGGGCGCCGCTTCGCTTTGCCCCAGGCTAAGGTGAAGCTGGCCTTCAGCCAGCGAGAGGAAGACAGACAGGGGGGTAAGCGAATGCCACAAGACAAAGCGAGTGCTTACTCCAGCGTTGTTACCTAGAGATTCAGGCTTTTCGAAAGCTTCTAATTGATTCCCGATAAATTGAGTTATTCAGGAAGTTCCAGCGGAACCGATTCAACTCGGTCGCCTCGCAGAAGACGTGCGGTGAGCCCTCCAACCTCGCCTGTGTTGGGTTCGAATTCGAATTCGAGGTAGCCTGCTTGTTTGGCTTCTTCGCTCGACTTCATTCCGGCTGCACCGCAATTCAGGCAAAGCGTGTCATCTGATCTCAATGCCCAACGGACGTGCTTGTGACCGTGGAGATAAAGTGAAGGACTGAACTTGGCAATCGTCTCCCCCAGCAGTTCCTCACCGATCAACTTGTGATGCCCAGCGGCTATAATTTTATCCGGATAAGCAAACGGGTAGTGACCGACAAGGATAACTTTCTTCCCTTCCCCTGATAACTTTTCAAGCTCCGTCTCCAATTCCATCTTCAATTCCGCAGTAAAGAGCCCGTTTGAGCGGATCCTCCACGGAACAGACGCATCGAAGCCAACGACCGACACATTATCCCCGGCGTCCATCGAGATCACCCGGCGTTGATCAAACTCACTGAAAGGAAACGCCAGCTCCCAGTATTTCCGCGCGACACTCCGAGGCGAGTAGCGGTCGTGATTGCCGGGGATGCAGAAAAACCGCTCGCCCCATTTTTCGCGAATCGGCGCCAGCGCTTCAGCAGCCATCTTGAACTCGGCTGGAAGCGACATCGTCGTGGCATCGCCGGAAAAAATGACCAAGTCAGCATCCCGTGTCGCGATGTCGGCAGCGATCCATTTCGCGTAGTCGGGCGGAAATTTTCGGTGACGTCGCAAGAGCAGATTCACCGGCCCGAGTATGCGCTTCAAATAGAGGAAATCGGCGTCGGTGCCGATTCTCCAGAAATGGATATCTCCGAAATGCAGGACCTTCATTGGGCCGCTTCACTCTCGTCTTCCGCCGTCAATTCGCGGTAGCGCGGATTCCAGTAGCCGTTCTCCTCTTTCGGCCCCAGCCAACCGATCATCGATTCTTTGTTGTCTCCACCGTAGTAGTTCGGCCCGCCGATTTCAGCCGGTTCTTCCAGCGTAACGTGGCCATCGCACCACGCGACTAACGCTTTACCACCATAGCGGAAGTGCACGCTCGGCTGCAACTGACCACTCAGAATCCAATTCGGATCGACCCATTCGTAGGGCTCGCAAAAAGGGTATTCCTGCAAGCCCTTGCTTTTTGCGAGGGCCGTCGATGTGAACATGATCGTGTTCGCTTTGTCGGGAACATTGAAGGTCCGGTTCCCTTGGAAGTGATCCTGGGGCAGCCCTCCAATGTAGGTCCAGTTGTAGCCAAATGCCCCCGCTCCTTCTTCGAAGGAACTGCTGCCAGTGATAACATCCTTGAACAGCGGGCAACTGACGACGTTCGTGCTATTCTGCAAGTAAGGGCTGAGAAACCCTCCTTCTGGAGAAAACGCACCACGACGCGATTCCCGGCTCCCATGCCACCGGACCTTATTGTTCTTACTCGTCGCCGGACAATAAGTCATGTTGTGCTCGGAGGCATAGGCTTCATTCGCAGCGACCAAAGCCCGGAGATGTCGAGAGGACACGGCAGCCCCCGCGCTGTCCTTTATTTTTCGGTAAGTGGGAACAGCCACCACGATCAAAATGGCCACCAATGCGATCACGACGACCACTTCCAAGAGGGTCACTCCCGCTTGTTTTTGATCGGTTTTCATCGGCTGACGCGCACCCTCCCAAAGCAAATTTCATCCGCATCCACGGTCACGCTCACCTTCACACCGCCAGCCACTGGAGTCTCGACGACGTTCAACGCGTCCACGTTCTGAGTCTCGCCACCATTTTCACTTTCTGCGGCCAGGTCCCAAGTTCCCAAATCCGTCCCCACTTCCAATTCGTACGTAAACTCCGGCATCCATGGCACACGGACGAAGGAAAACGTCACACCGCTTCCACCCTTTTCGATTTCCAAGACTTCCTTTCCGTCAACTTCGCGAGGGTTACACAAAAAGGCGGCTTCCAGTCCGTTGATAAGACCATCCTCTTCAAAGTCATCGTCAAAACCCGCCATCGACGCCTCGCCCGCCGTGAAAGTACGCGCCGCCCACTCGGCGTAAGTTTCAGGAAACGGATAAAGCACGGCGACACCATCGAGATCAAATCCACCTGTCGGGAAATTCGTCGGATAAGGATCATTCACAGCCCGGCTCATGGAATCAAAGGTGGCGTATTGGGCGGCGATGGAACCAACAACGTCGACAACCCGTACGTGCGTCACCGCATCCACATCGATCAACGCACTGACGCCATCCAACTCCGCGAGGTCGAAGGGCGTGCCGAACCCGGCTTCGTATTTTCCCGCGAGATTGTAGAGGTCGGTGGGATCGAGCGAGCCAAAGCTTCCCACTTGCGAAGTCGTCGGCGTCAGCGACTCGGAGGGAAAGCGGAAGAAATCGACGCCATTGGAACTGACTTCGACAAAGGCCAATTCGAGAAAAGAGCCGTTGAAGCTGTTTTCAAAAACCGCGATATCCGGTCCGGGAAGATTACGCAAGGAGTGCGCAAAAGTCACGGTCGCATGACCGCCATCGCCGAGGCTGACAACTGGGTCGAATTCCGAACCAAACGCCCCGGCTGGCCCGATAATGTCACTCGAAGTTCCAAACGTCGTCACCGCGCCCTCCGGCACCGCGATATCGACGGGGCCGCGCACGAGTTCCGCTACGGCCGTCACCCATCCGGCAACTCGCGAATCGTCGAAAGCAATGGCCGTCGATCCAGGTTCGAGCGCGGCGGGCGCAAACGGCCCCGCGAGCAAAGAAAACCCGGAAGAAAGCGTAATAGTAGTGATAGCAAGGTGGCGAAAAGTCATTCCTGTGTGGAATCCCCGAGGGGAAAACCAAAGTCCATTGAACGGACCATTCAATAAGTAGTCGATATTCAAAGAAGCGCGGCCTAATTTTCCCGATCCATGATTCTCCGTCCCCGGACCATCGCTGTATTTTCCCTCTTCGCTATGGGGATATTCACGGTCGCGACTCTTGCGCAAGACAAGGCAGAGGGGGAAGTCTCGAATTCCAATTTGGAAACGCTACTGGAGAACATCAACTCGCCGGAATTTTTCGCTCGCGAGGCCGCGATGCAGGCCCTTTGGGAGGCAGGCCGTGAAGCGGAAACGAAACTTCGAGAAGAAGAGGCGAACACCACATCGCCCGAAGCCCGCCTCCGCCTCCGCCAGGTTCTCGACAAGTTCGACTTCGGCATCTACCCGGACACTCCCGCCGAGACGATCGCGCTGATCCACCAGTTCCGCAGCGGCAACCAGGAGGACCGGCGCCTCGCCATCATGGAACTTTGCGAGGACAACCAGTTCGAACTCGCCATGCGGCTGATCCGGACGATTTCCAATCCAGAACTTCGCAACCGTCTATCCGACTCCTTCGCACGTGCCGTGGATGAAAAGATCGTCCCGCTGATCCTTGCGGAGAAGTTCGACAAGACGGGGGAATTGCTCTACGACAGCGCGGTCAACCGCGAGGCGATGATCGACTACGCGGTTTATGTCAGCATCCGCGGTGAACTGGCCACCAAGCTGGAGCGGCAACAGAAAGTCTTCGAAGAAGAGGGAGGGGCCATCACCGGCGAGCTTCTGCACTGGCTGCTCCGCGCGGATTCCCAGTTCGAGGAAGCCACGCGAATCGCTGAAGAAATCGGGCAACCTGACCTCGCGCGCGAAGCCACCATCCTCGGCGGCGACCTCATCGCCTTCGTCGAGTCCGCGGCCGATCTTCGACTCGACACAATCCAAAGCCATTCCTTTAAACTGGCCCGCCACCGTCTCGCCAACGACGAAACCGGGGCGGCCGCGCAAGTGGAGATTATCAGAAAGTATGCGCAGGAGCATCCAAGGGAATACATGAGCACGGCCCTCGCGCTCGGACTCAACGGCTACGTGGAAGAGGCATTCGAAACCGTCCGTCCGCATAACCTTCCGCAGGTTTGCAGTTGGTACTTGGGCCATGACAAAATCGACGACGCGCTCAAGATCATCGGAGTCGAAGAGGGCTCCACGGACGCCGTTGCCATCGCGACAGCTCTCGGACAAATGGTGTGGAAGGCGAACGACGCTAGCGAACAGGGACTCTGGATCCGCGTGGGCGCGGAGTTTGCCAAACTCTTCGGAAAGTCCGAAGCGGGTCACCAGTTCTTCGACACCCTTTTCGAAAACGCCCTCGCCATCGAAGTCAATCTCTCGCTGAACATCATCGGCCACGAGACCCAACAGGGGCTTCTCGAACAAGCGCGGGCGCACGCGGCGAAAGCCATCGAGAACGGCGCGAATCAAGACGATGTCCTTACCTATCTCTGTCAGGACGGAACGAGTTCCAAACGAAGTTGGTTTTCCGCGATCAGCGAACAATTCCCCGACGCCGAACGCGATGATGTCTTCAAATGGCTTCAATGGCTTCTCCTGCCGGACCTTGCCGGCCGCACCGAGGAACAAGTCGCAAAAGTCGAGGAGATCCTGAAATGGGCCGAGGAAAACAAACTTCAGGACGAAGCCTTTCCCGGCGTGCAGATGAACTTTAATGATCCACGCGCGCGGCTGAACTTCCGTGACCTCCTTTTCAACGTCTGTGTCGGGCATCATATGTGGGACCGGGCCGTGAAATTCGCATTGCATGATCAGGAGCCCGGAAACTGGGAGAGCCTCGCGCGCGCCGGAACCATCTCCGCCTACCAGAAAAAATGGGACGAGGCCGCGAAGTATTACAAGGAAGCCTGGGAGATCGACCAGACTGTGGAAACCAACCTCTTTCTTTACGGCTGGGCGCTCGCCAAAGGCAATCGACTCGACGAAGGCGAACGTCTCATGCGCAAGGCGCGCTTGCTCATGCGCGGAGACTTTTCCACGCGATTGATTTTCGCCGAAAGCACTCTGCTTCGCTTCGGGTTGCACGACTGGGCCACCGATGAAGCCGATCTCGCCTACAACCTGAGTGATCCGTTCGATAACCAACACTCCAAGGCCGTCGAACTTCTGAGCCGGCTCGTTTCACGGAAAGATCCGCAGCGCGGGGAGTTTCTCGCAGAACGCATCCTGCTCGACGAAATGGAAGACGAATTCCGTCGCTCCGTGAGTTTCCACTTTCATCTCAACACGCTCTACCGCACGAAAAAGATGGCCGCCATCCTACGCGGCGACGTGAAGACTGCTTTCGACGCCATCGAAAGGTCGCTCGCCTACGGACCATCGAACAGTTCCGTCATCGAAGATGGATTCCGGGAACTTGCCGACCTCGGTTCGAAAGACGAGGTGGAATCCGTTTACGAGCGCATCCACGCCGAAGCGAAGCAGCTCACCGACCGCTATCCCCACTACGCTCAAGGGCACAACAACCTCGCCTGGCTCAATGCCCGCTGCGGGCGCCGCCTCGACGAAGCGCTGGAACATGCGAACACCGCCGTAAAAATGATGCCCCGTAGCGGAGCCTACCTCGACACGCTGGCCGAGGTGCATTTCGCCCGCGGCGACTTCCGGAAAGCCGTTGAAATCTCCGACCGTTCGCTCGAATTCCTGCGTGCCGACCCGCAGCTTCGCGAGCAAAACGACCGCTTCCACGCCGGGCTGCGTGAGCACGAAAAAAGGCAGAAGGACCAGAAAACGGGTTAAAGACCCTCGGGGCCTTCTTTGCGGATCAATCCTTACCACGCGGAGCCGAGGCCCCAGCGTTCGCTGAGTTCCAGCAACTCTTTCCGCATCGGCCATTCGTCCGGTCGCGTTTGCTCCTCGTGCCGATGGCTTGCCCCCTTGAGCTTCATGCAGCCGGTGTTGTCTCCGATCGACCGGATTTCCTCAACTTCGGATTCTGACAAAACCAAATCCTCGGGCAGCGCGGCAAAGTCGCGGACCTTTTCCATGACGGGCCTGGCATCATCTCCGGCTTCCTGAATGAAGGTCGGAACCACGGACTTCACCGGCACGTTGGAAAGGTTCCAGATCGCTGCGAGCTGCATCGTCGAAAGGCCGTGTCTTTCGGCGATCGGCCGCATCTTCTCCAACTTGCCATTTCCTTCCTCAATCCAGCCCTCAGGTCGATAAGTGCGATGATCACCATCACGGAAGAAGTGACCGGGCTTCACGTCATCGTGAAACAATCCACCGAAATCCGCGACTCGCGTCAGGATATCCACGCCAAACTTCTCCGCCGCCGGAAGCGGCAGTAATCCCGGCCACGGTTCCGCCGGATTTAAAATGATCATCGCCCAGTCGATGATCTCACCGAACCGCTCGAAGTTTTCAATGAGGTCCAACGTGAATCCATTCGCCGGTCCCGGCGCGATCCCCAACCGGTCGGTGAGTCCTTCTTCTTTCGCCGCCGCCATCGCCTGCCACACATAGTCGTCCGCGTAGCCGCGATTATCGGGGTTGTGCAAGAGCAAGAGGTCGAACTTTTCCACTCGGCAACGTTCGAGAGACTTCGCCGTCGCCATCTTCACAAACTCCTCGTAATCCTGCGGACCACGCAATTCCGGGTTCGTGAACCGCGCATAGCCCGCAGATCCCTGGCGCTTCCCCTTGTAAAAGTCATGGCCGATCGCACCGACGAGACAGTAGCTCTCGCGGTCCACGCCCGCCAAGGCCTCCCCCAGCATTTCGTCCGCACGCCCAGCGCCATAGACGTCCGCCGTCATAAAGGTGCGAATGCCAGCTTGGTAAGCCCCGCGGATGAGATCGAGAAAAGCGGGCTCGTCGAGCATTTCCCCGAAATGCATGAAGCGTCCTCCGCTCCATGTGCCGAATGCAGTCTTGGTAAGGTCCATCACCATTAAGTTACGAACCGATGACGCCCCCCGCAAGACCGGGAATGGTTGAACGACGTCGAATGTCCGTGTAATTTTCGCGATGCCCGCCGTGCTCGACATCGAGCCAATCACCGATCAGCACGCGTTCAATATCGAACGCTGGAAGGAAGTCTGCGCCGATCCGCGATTCGCGGAAGTGCCCGAACGTGTCGAGACCAATCAATACGGGCACATCATCATGTCACCACCCCCCGGCTATTCTCACGGAAGATTACAGTCTGATCTCGTCTTGCTTTTCAGAAAGTTTCTGTCAGACGGAAAAGTTGCCACAGAATCTCCGGTTTCCACCCGGAATGGTATCAGAGCGGCCGATGTCACTTGGATTTCCGAAAGCCGACTTGAGGAGTCGCTACGCGAGAACGTCCTGACGATTGCTCCGGAAATCTGCGTCGAAGTCCTGTCCCCTTCGAATACCAAGGAAGAAATCGAACACAAGAAATCGCTCTACTTCTCGGCTGGTGCGGACGAGGTCTGGCTTTGCGATAAAAACGGACGTTTGTTTTTCTTTGCGAAGGCGGAGCCACAACGATCACTCGAGGCCTCTACCCTTTGCCCTGACTTTCCCGCGGAAGTTTAGCGCCAGCGGAAGTCGATGCGTTTTTTGAATTTTTCGGGAACAAATTCCCGCTTCAGGGGTCATATCCTACGATGAAAACTGCTTTGCTTACACTGACAGCTATCGCCCTCTCCGCATTTTCGGCCGCCGCTGGCGAGTTTCCGGATATCAGCCTTGAGGACCTTAAGAAAAAGATCGACGCCGAAGAAGTCACCGTCGTCGATGTGAACGGAACACGCGCCTTCAAAAAAGGCCATATCCCCACGGCCGTCGATTACCAGGCAAACTCCGAGGAATTTGCGAAACTCCTCCCCAAGGACAAGGACGCGCTCATCGTCGCCTACTGCGGTGGACCACGCTGCAGTGCTTATAAGAAGGCCGCTCAAGCCGCCGCCGACCTCGGCTACACCAATGTGAAGCACTTCTCTGCGGGTCGTTCCGGCTGGGAAGGCGCAGGCGAAGAGTTCGCAAAACCAGAAAAGTCCAAGAAATCCGAATAATCCGGACCTCTGCGACACCACACTTTCAGTTCAACACTTAACAAACGGCCCGGCACACCACCGGGCCGTTTCTTTTTCACAATCAAGAGCCCGGGGATTTGGATTGCTTTCCGTCGGTTTGCGGCGAATAATTCGGCCCGCAAATTCATATCAACATATCAAGATATCTAGATACATGGCTGGTTCCTATATTTTTTCCTCCGAATCCGTGACTGAAGGCCACCCCGACAAGGTCTGTGACACCATCTCTGACGCCGTAGTCGATGCCTGCTTCGCCAACGATCCCGGCAGTCGCGTCGCGTGCGAAACGATGGTGAAGGACAACCTCGTCATTCTCGGCGGCGAAGTCACCACCGCTTCGGAGTTCGATTACCGCGAAGTCGCGAAGGAAGCGATGATCGAGATCGGCTACGATTCCAAATACGCCGAGGGCACCGAGTACGCTTACGAGTGCAAGTTCGACGCCCAGGACTTCTTCTTCCAAAACAATCTCGGCCAGCAATCGCCGGACATCGCCCAAGGGGTTGACGCCGCCGCAGCCGACCACAAGGACACCGCCGAGCAAGGCGCCGGAGATCAGGGCATCATGTTCGGTTATGCGACCAACGAAACGCCCAACCTCATGCCCGCGCCAGTCACCTACTCGCATGAACTCGGCCGCGCTCTGACCCAACTCCGCAAAGATCGCAAGCACACTTGGTTGCGCCCCGACTCGAAGACGCAAGTCTCCGTCAAATACGTTGACGACAAACCGACCCACATCACGGCCGTCGTCGTTTCCACGATGCACGCCAGGGAAATCAAGACACCGGAGATCCGCGAACTTCTGAAAAAAGATCTCATTGATCAGGTTCTTCCTGCGGAAATGCTGACGGAGTACACCGAGATTCTCATCAACCCGACCGGCAACTTCTTCATCGGCGGTCCAGAGGGCGACTGCGGCCTCACGGGCCGGAAAATCATCGTCGATACCTACGGCGGCATGGGCCGTCATGGTGGAGGCGCCTTCTCCGGAAAGGATCCGTCCAAGGTCGATCGTTCCGCCGCCTACATGTGCCGCTGGGTCGCCAAGAACATCGTTGCCGCGGAACTTGCCGAGCGTTGCGAGCTTCAAGTTGCCTACGCCATCGGTCACCCCGAGCCGGTCAGCCTCCGCGTTGATACTTTCGACACGAACAAGTTCGATGAAGAACAAATCGAAACCGCGGTGAAAGAAGTTTTCAGCTTCAAACCCGCCGACATCATTTCGCAACTCAACCTCCTCCGTCCCATCTACGGAAAGACCACCAACTACGGTCACTTCGGACGCGAAGACGACACCGACGCCATCACTTGGGAGAAGACCGACAAGGTGGACGCGTTGAAGTCAGCGGTGAGTTGATTCAAAAGATTCTCTAGACTAGGTTTCCTTATGATGACGGAAACCGAGGCGGCCGAACTCACGCTTCAGGAGAAGCTGAAACTGACGGAAATTCTTTGGACAGATATCTCCAAGGAGGAACACGCCGTAGAAGTTCCGCAATGGCACAAGGACCTCCTCGACAACCGGGAGGCGGAGTATCAAAATGGGAATACAGAGACTATTTCCTGGGAAGAAGCCAAGCAGCAGATTCGCGCGGCGCGGCGATGAGAATAGAGATTCTTGAGGGGGCGAGAAATGATCTTCTCGATGGTTTCGACTTTTAAGAGTCTCTTACTTTCCGATCAAAGAAAGGTAGTCGCCGACGGTCGTTATCGAACAGTCTCTAAACATTCTTTCCGATTCGATTTCTTCCTTTAGCTTTATCGGAAGTGGATGCTGAACTGACAGCATTTCGTCGGGGACTGGTTTGAAGAACCTGACCATGCAGCCAAGTAACTCAACAGAAGCAAGTTCCTCGAAAGAATCGGAAGACGTCAGCAGGCGCAAAAGAAAGGGATATTCTTCATGATGTTTTGACGCGAATTCCACCGCGAGCATCTTTCCCCACCATGGGGAATACATTGGAACTTTTACCCCAAAAGGTTTGTCTTCAATCCGACCTTTCTTGCGCCAGATAGGCCCGCACCGGGCCCATGACTCCTCGATGGAACCTAAAAGAAGTTCGTCGAATCGATATTGGCTACGAACTTCAGAATACCGTTCCTCGTCGAAAGGTCTCATTCCGCTCGAGGATTGATTTTACTCGCGCTCAATCAGCGACTTCCCCGTCATCGCCGCGGGCTGTTCCACGCCGAGCATGTCAAGAAGCGTCGGTGATATATCGGCGAGAATGCCATCACTGAGTTTCACCTCGTCTGCATCGTCGCCGACGTAAATCAACTGCACAAGATTCGTCGTGTGGGCCGTGTGCGGACTGCCGTCGGGCTTGATCATTTGCTCACAATTTCCGTGGTCGGCCGTGATCAACGCCTTTCCGCCGAAATCCAATACCTTCTCGACGACGGCCTTCGTGCAGGCGTCGATGGTCTCCACCGATTTCACCGCCGCCTCCACGACACCGGTGTGCCCGACCATGTCCGGATTGGCAAAGTTCAGGATGACGAGGTCGTAATCGCCGAGGCGCTTCACAAGTTCCTCCGTCACTTCGTGCGCGCTCATCTCCGGCTTCTCATCGTAGGTCTTCACATCTTTTGGTGACTGCGCCACGAACCGGTCCTCACCCTCATTCGGCACCTCGACACCGCCGTTGAAGAAGTAGGTGACGTGCGGGTATTTCTCCGTTTCCGCGATCCTGAACTGTTTCAGGCCAGCCTTGCTCACCACTTCTCCTAAAGTGTCCTCGAACGTCTCTGGCGGGAAAACAACCCCGCAACCGTACGTCGCGTCGTATTCCGTGAGCGTGAAATAATGAATATCCGGCATCGCCTCGCGGTCAAAACCGTCGAAATCCGCATGCAAAAACGCCTCGGACAGTTGCCGCGCACGATCGGCACGGAAATTGAACCACAAGACGACGTCGCCATCGCGAATCCGTTGTTCGTCCGGATGATGGAAAATCATCGGCTTCAAAAACTCATCCGTTTCGCCCGCTTCATACTGCGCGGCGACCCCTTCACTCGGCGTTCCGGACGGTGTGTCCCCTCGCCCGAGAACAATCGCGTCCCAGGCCAGCTTGTTCCGGTCCCACCGCTTGTCCCGGTCCATCGCAAAGTAGCGACCGATCACTGTCGCGATCTTGGCGCCCGAATTCGCGAGTTTATCCTGACAAGTTTCCAAATACCCCTTCCCTCCCGTCGGCGAAGTATCCCGCCCATCGGTGATCGCGTGCACGCAAATGTCCTC
>JBCCWV010000093.1:0-17927 GCA_039192745.1 Verrucomicrobiota bacterium
CCATCGTTCTCCAACGTCGACACAAACTCAAACAAGCCGCCATGGTTTCCCAAGGCGGCTTTCGGAAATTTGAGAGGGGAGGTTTCTTACTCCGATGCGGCTTCGGGGCTTGCCGGAGCCGACACTTCTCCCGCAGCGGCGGCTTCTGCTTCGGCGAGGGCCTTGCGGGTGTTCTCGCGGCGGAAGACATTGAGGTTCGCGCGGAACTTCAGGCGGGTCTTTTTCGCCGCTGTGCGCTGTTTCCGCCGGTAGCGTTGGATCGGCGTTTCGAAAGCGCGTAGACGACGGACTTCTTCCAAAACCCCTTCGGATTCCAACTTCGACTTCAAGCGCTTGAGGGCGCGATCGACGGACTCACCTTTTTTGACTTCGACTTGCGGCATGCGGATAGGTTGTAACTGATTGAAAAAGAATGTTTTGGAATAGATGGACGATCAGATCGCCCGGAAGGGCGGCAAATATAGTCGATTCGCGATTTTGATCAATGGGGAAAATCGCGGTGTCGGCGATTGGAGGAACCCACGAAAACGCGCGAAAAAGCGCGAAAGTTTTAGGGTTTTCAAATTCGGAGGGCCTCAGCGAAACGGCAACATTCAATGCTACGGAAAAGCTGACGCGGGAAGAGAAGCCTTCCCATCAACCAATCCTTTCGCGAATTTTCGCGCCTTTTCGTGGTTCCTCTCCGGCCGAAAAAGAGGATGCTCAAGCCGGCGCCGCGGTTTGATCCCGGCTTTGGCGTTCCTGATCGGCATCGAGAATCTCGCGTCGAAGGCTCTTCTTCGTCGCCTTTGCCCAAGCATAGACGATCGGCGAAGCCACGAAGATCGACGAATAGGTTCCGACGAGAACTCCGACGATGATTGTGAAGGAGAAATCCCGGAGATCCGGACCACCGAAGTAGAAGAGCGTTCCGATGGTGATAAGCGTCGTCAAACTGGTGAGAATCGTCCGGCTGAGAGTCGCGCTAATCGCCTGATTCATGACATCGCGGATGTTCCCCTTCTTCAGTCGCAGCGTTTCGCGAATTCGGTCAAAGACGACGATGGTGTCATTGATGGAGTAACCGGCGATCGTGAGGAAGGCGCCAACGAGGACCAGCGAGAACTCCGTTCCCGTGATCGCGACCATTCCGGCAGTGATGATGAGGTCGTGGAAAAGAGCGACGACCGCGCCGAGGGCGAAGGAGAACTCGAAGCGGAAGGTGACGTAGGCCAGTATCCCAAGAAGCCCAAGACCGAGCGCCCACATGGAACTCTTCATCAATTGATCACCGATAACGGGTCCGACTTTCTGGACCGAGATATTGAAAGTATCCGCACCAAACTCTTCCTTGAGCTTCGCCTCCACCGCATCGCCACTGCCGAAATCCGTGCGAATGGAAATATAGCTTTCACCCGCGTTGGTGACGGAATTCTGTGACTGCGCGAAGACTTCCTGAATGGTCTTTTCCTCCTCGCCGTCGGTGTAGGGCAAGCCCGTGAGAAGTTCCTCGATTTTGTCGGGCTCCACGTTCTTGTCAGCGGGGACCTGAAGGGAGACGAGGTTTCCTCCTTTGAAATCGATGCCGAGCTTTCCAATCATCGGCGTGAGAACGAGAGCGCTTCCGACGAGTAAAACGGAAAGGATGGCGGCGATGCGGCGTTTGCCGAGAACGTCGAAACTCTTTTCGGGGATGAGCTGCGTGAGGCTGATGCGCTTGAGGAATCCCGTGGCGGTCGCCCAAGAGAAACAGACCCGTGTCACGAGAAGGGCCGCGAAAAGGGAAGCAAGAATCCCGAGCGTCAAAGTAATAGCGAAGCCCTTGATGATGCTACTCGCGACGAGGAAAAGAATAATCGATGTGATGAGCGTCGTGACGTTCGCATCGAAGATGGCCGAGAAGGCTTTTTCGTAGGCTGAATCGATGGCCGCTGGCAGGGATTTGCCAGCCCGCATCTCCTCGCGAAGACGCTCAAAGATGAGGACGTTGGCATCGACGGCTATACCAATCGTGAGAAGAATCCCCGCGATGCCCGGCATCGTGAGCGTGAAACCAAAGATCGCCATGCTTCCAAAGAGCAGACAGATATTCACGACAAGACCGACGAGGGCGATGATGCCAGCGAGACGGTAATAGATGAGCACGAAGAGAAGCGTCATCCCAAGGCCCGCCAAACCGGCGTAAACCCCTTGCTTGATCGTGTCAGCCCCCATCTCGGCGGCAACGCTGCGCTCATCCTGAATTTCGAGCGGGTTACCCAGCGGGTTTTCGAGGACGCTTGCCAGGGAGTTGGCTTCATCGTAATCGAAATCGCCCGTGATCTGAAATTCGGCCCCGAATCGACCTTGGATAACCGGCGCAGAAATGATCTCGCCGTCCATGACGATAGCCAGCTGACGCCCCACGTTCTGCGCCGTCAAATTGCGCATGATGTCGCCGCCTTCGTCGTTCAGTCGCACGGAAATGGCGTAAGCCACATCGAGATATGGGAAGGCCGACTTCACATGCTTCCCTTCCACATCGGGAATCAGCGTCACGAGAAGATCCTGCTCACCACCTTCGCTCTCAACCTTGTCCGCACGCACGGGAAGAAGTTCGTAACCAGGTTCGGTAACAACCCCGGCCTTCACTTGCGGAACAAGTTGAGCGCTATTCGGATGCACCAAGCGCAGTTCCATCTTCGCCACCTTCTCAATCGTCTCACGAATGGACGCCCGGTTCTCTTCCTTGATGCCGGGCATCTGAATGTTCAGAAATTGCTCTCCCTGATTCGTAATCGTCGCGTTCCCGCCGAAACCATCGAGTCGCTTGAGCAAAACCGCTTTCGCTTCCTCACGCGCCGCCTCGGTGACAATTTTTTCACCGTCAGGCTTAATCTCGACGATGAACTGGCTGCCCCCTTCAAGGTCGATCCCGCGATTAATGCCCGCCGTGGAGACTGCGTAAAGGCAGAACGCGGTGGTGAACAATGTCAGGATAACGCCAATGACGCGCTTACGATGGTCTGAATCCGTCCCGAAATACCAAAGGAACAGGACGAAAATGAGGATACCAATGAAGAAAATAACCGAATTGCTGAGCATGACGGGGTAGTGGGTCGGAGAATTTTTAAATAATCCGGCAGCGAGAGGGAGGGCGAGAATAGCGGTTTTGGCGGGAAAATCAACGAATTCACGCACTTGGAATCCCCTTCCCGGATTGGACAAAGGGGGCCCGGCCCCCGAAATTGGCCGCCCATGAGCAGGACAAAATGTCTCGTCGTCGGTGCCAGCGGTTACACCGGGGCCGAATTGCTGCGCCTTCTCCTCCGGCATCCGGGGGTGGAGTTGGTCGGCGTGACCTCCCGCCAATACGCCGGCTCGGCGCTCACAGAGGTATTTCCCAAGTATCGCGGGGTCGGGAACGCGGACGATCTCGCCTTCATCGAGCCCGAGGCCGCCGCCATGACCAAGACGGGAGCCGAATTCGCCTTTCTCGCGCTCCCTCACGGCGTCGCGTCGGAGTTCGCAAGGCCGCTCGTCGATGCCGGGATCCGCGTCATCGACCTCAGCGCGGATTTTCGGTTAAATGACGCCGCCGTTTACGAGGAATTTTATGGCTCGGCGCATCCCGACGAAGCTTTGATGACCGAGGCCGTTTACGGGCTGCCCGAAGTTTACGCCGACGAAATCAAGGCCGCCCGGCTCGTGGCGTCGCCGGGGTGCTATCCGACGAGTATCCTGTTGCCGTTGTTGCCGTTGCTTCGAACAAAGGCTGTGGACCCTGCGACGATTCACGTCGCGAGCATGAGCGGCGTAAGCGGCGCCGGCAAAAAAGCGGACCCGAGTCTGCTCTTCGTCGAATGCAACGAAAGTGTCCGGCCCTACAGCGTGCCGAAGCACCGGCACTTGAGCGAAATCGAACAGGAGCTTTCCGCGGCGGCTGGCGAAAAGGTCGCCATCTCCTTCACGCCACATCTCGTGCCAATCAATGCGGGTATCTGCTCGACCATCTACGTGGCAACGGAAAAGAGCGGCGCGGAAATTGGTAACTTATTAGAGTCCGCTTACGCCAATGCCCCGTTCGTGCGACTGCTTGGGGAAAATGGATGCCCCGACACCAAAAACGTCGTCGGTTCCAATTTCATCGACATCGGCTGGGCCGAAGACGAAAGAACCGCGCGTGCCGTTTTGCTGAGCGCCGAAGACAACCTCGGCAAAGGCGCAGGAAGTCAGGCGATTCAGAGTTTCAATCTGATGGCAGGATTGGACGAGACGACGGGGATTTTGTGAAGATTTCTGGCTAATCAAAACCCATATCTTGAATAAAGCGGCGGTCGAAAGCGAAGTCCTTTTCCTTCAAGCCCACTTGTTCGATCGTCATATCTTTCACGGCAGTCTCAATTTCCTGAAGAGGCACCGATCTCCCCGATTCATCGAGTATGCGCTTAATTAATTCAACAACGTCTCTCGGCGTCACAAGCTTTTCGGCATCGGAGTCCTGAATGCTAATTCCGAACCTCTCTTCCAAGTTCATCACGAACTCCACCGTTTCTAAACCCATAGCTCACCTCCGGCTCCGCAACGCATTCCGATACCGCTCAATCCCCTGCGCGGTCGCTTCCGCGATCTTTTTCTGGTAGCTGGAGGTCGCGATGATTCTGGCCTCCGTGGGATTACTCATGAAACCACCTTCCAAAAGAATGGCCGGGTGTTCGATCCCCGTGAGGACCGTGTAACGTTCGCGCTTGATTCCCCGATCTTCTGCGCCCGTTGCCTTCAACACATGGGCATGCACGGCCGTGGCGAGGGCGATGTTCTCCGAGTCTCGCGCGTTGCCCGCGAGGAGGCGTTTATCGCCGGGTTTGGAGCCCGAATTGTAGGACTTCGTCCCCTGCGGACTCAACGCATAGGTTTCAATACCTTTCGCCGCAGTTCGGCGGAAGGAGTTGAAGTGGATGCTGACAAAAATCGAGTTTCGAATCGAATTCGCGAACGACACTCGTCTTTCCAAAGTGGGGAACGAATCATCGTCTCGCGTCATCCGCACGCGGAACCCCCGCTTTTCCAATTCGCCTTTGAGATAGAGAGCCGTTCTCAGGGCGAAGTCGCTTTCGTTGCCGTATCGACTCTGGCTTCCCGTATCAACACCTCCATGACCGGGATCGATAACGACCGTTTGAAGAAACCCCGCCTCACGAATCTGACTCGGCCGCAAGACGGGATCGATGAGTTTGTCGAGGTCGAGTTGCGAAATCAGGTAATCACCGCCTTTGGCAATGATCGGGTAACTTGGGATGAACTTGACCTTGTTGATGTAGATCACCGCTTGCCCAGTACTGATCTTCATCTCAATGCGGGAACTCCGAAAGATAAGCAAACTCCCCTGCTTGCTCAGGCTGTCGAACTTGTAGTACTCGCGGATGTCTTTCGCCGTGACGTAATCGCGTCCGTCGTGGCGAACTGTCTTCCAGGGGAATGCACCCTCCGCCGCCGCAACCAGCACCACGTAGAACATCATAAAAACGACACGGGCGATCTGCGGCGGCCGACAGAATTCGTGGGAGCAGCGGACCTGAATCATCGGCATGGGACTAATCCCGAGAATTGGGAAATTGTCGAATGAGAAGCCGCCCCACACTGGAACCGAATTCCGAATTCTCGCCGCAATATGCCGCAAGCGTCTCGTTATCAGGCAATTGCAGTACGCGCCGCCGGAAAAAGTCCCGGCTCTTGCGCTTTTGACGGCGGGCCGGATACTTCCCGCCCATGTCCGACAAAATTCCGAAGGCCTACGACCCCACGGCAGTCGAAGAAAACTGGTTTGATCGTTGGATCGACCAAGACGCATTCCACGGCGACGAAAATTCCGACAAGCCCGCCTACTCGATCGTCATCCCGCCGCCCAATGTGACCGGTGTCCTCCACCTCGGGCATGTCCTGAACAACACCATTCAAGACATCCTCGCCCGCCGCGCGCGCATGCAGGGCAAGGAAGTCCTTTGGCTACCCGGCTGCGACCACGCTGGCATCGCGACGCAAACAAAGGTCGAACGCGAACTTCGCGAGAAAGAACAGAAGACTCGCCGCGACCTCGGGCGTGACGCTTTCCTCGAACGCGTTTGGGCGTGGAAGGAAAAGCACGGCGGCATCATCATGAAGCAGTTGAAGAAACTCGGCTGCTCCTGCGATTGGAGCCGCGAGCGATTCACGATGGATGAGGACTACTCGCGCGAGGTCCAGAAGACCTTCGTCCACTTCTTCCAGTCCGGCGCCATCTACCGCGGCAAGCGAATGGTCAACTGGTGCCCCGTTTCACTGACCGCCCTCTCCGACGAGGAGGTCATCATGAAGCCGCAGAATTCAAAGCTGTATTACATGCAGTATCAGCTCGTAGAGGACGAAAACGAGTATCTGGAAATCGCCACCACCCGCCCCGAAACCCTCATGGGCGACACGGCGGTCGCGGTGAATCCGAACGATGAGCGCTACAAGGATCTCCTCGGAAAAACCGTCTGGCGCCCTTTCCCCAAGGCGGAAATTCCCATCATTGCCGACGAACACATCGACCCCGAATTCGGAACCGGCGTCCTCAAGGTCACGCCCGCGCATGACAAGGCCGACTTCGAGATCGGTGTGCGCAACAACCTCGAAATCATCGATGTTTTCAATCCGGACGGAACCCTGAACGCGCTTGCCGGTGAGGAATTCGACGGCATGGACCGCTTCGAAGCCCGGAAAAAGGCCGCCGCAAAACTCGACGACATGGGCTTGCTCCTCCGCGAGGAAGACTATCAAAACAACGTCGGCTTCAGCGAACGCGCCGACGTTCCGATCGAGCCGCGCATTTCCATGCAGTGGTTCTTGAAGTACCCGCAAGTTCCCGCCTCTACCGACGCCGTCGCGAACCGCGACATCAAATTCGTGCCCGAACGATGGGCCAAGACTTACGCGCATTGGATGGAGAACATCCAGGACTGGTGCATCAGCCGCCAACTCTGGTGGGGACATCGCATTCCCGTTTGGTATCGAAAGGAGAAAGCCGAGGAATTGCAGAACGCGGAATCACTCGATGCCGGCGACGCCGGTGAGAACCTCCACGTCAGCCACGAACCGCCCGCCGATCCTGAGAATTGGGTGCAGGACGAGGACGTTCTCGACACCTGGTTCTCCAGTTGGCTCTGGCCGTTTGCGACGATGGACGAGCAGACGCAGAAGAAATTCTACCCGACGAACGACCTTGTCACCGCGCCCGACATTATCTTCTTCTGGGTCGCCCGCATGATCATGGCGGGCTACGAATTCATGGGCGAGAAGCCCTTCGGCAATGTCTTCTTCACCAGCATCATCCGCGACAAAAAAGGTCGAAAAATGTCGAAGAGTCTCGGCAATTCACCCGACCCACTCGACTTGATCGAAAAGTTCGGCGCCGATGGCCTTCGCTTCGGGCTCATGCGCATCGCGCCGGTCGGAAGTGACATCCGCTTCGACGAACAACAGATCGAAGAGGGCCGCAACTTTGCCAACAAACTCTGGAACGCCTGCCGCTACCGCCAGATGCAGGGGAGCGAATCGCGCTCCCTCCGCCACGATCCCGATTTTTCACTGCCAGAGATCGCCGACACACTTTCGATCTACGACCTCGACATCCTCGCGAAACTGGACGCCCTGCGCGTGAACATCGAAAAGGCCTACGACTCTTATCGTTTCAGCGAATGCGGACAGCTTCTCTACGAATTCTTCTGGAGCCAGTTTTGCGACTGGTATCTGGAATCGACGAAAGGCCACTTCCGCGAAGGCGCAGATCCGGAGCGCCGCGAAACCACTCTCGCCATCGTCGATGCTGTTATCGAACGCTACCTTCAGCTGCTGCATCCCTACATGCCGCACATCACGGAAGAAATCTGGGAGAAGATGGGCTTTGCCAAGGACGGCGAATTGCTCATGCGTTCGAAGTTGCCAAACGATCCGGTCCTCAAAGGCATCGATGCCAAACTCATCACCGACGCTTCGGCTCGGGCTGGCGCCGTTTACGAAGCGACGACACGCCTGCGTTATTTGAAGGCCGAATACAATCTCGCCGCGAGCAAGGAAGTTTGCTTCGTCATTGAACCTGACAACGACTGGATTTCCGGAGAGGTCGAGACGTTGCAACTGCTCACGGGTGCGAAGGAAGTCCAGAGTGGCGACGAATTCCTCCCAACCGCGCAAACGCCGTCACTTTTGACTCCAGTCGGAAAGGTCCACATGCCCCTCGAAGGCCTTATCGACATCGATGCCGAACGCCAGCGTCTGACCAAGGAAATTGCGAAAGCGCAGAAGGAACTCGAGAAAGTGACGAAGCGCCTCAATGATCCAAAGTTCGTGGAGAACGCGAAGGAAGAGGTCGTCGCACAAAACAAAACTCGCCGGGAGGAGCACCGCACCCGCTTGGCCAATCTCGAAGAAATGCTGAAAACACTTGGAAATTAGCCATTTGCGCCCCAAAAATTTCTAGCCTCTAAATAGTAAGAATTCGGTTACAAATGCGCAACATTGCGCTAATTTTTGTCAGCGGAAGAAACCGCTAACTCCGGACCAACCAGCAAAATGGCAGACGAACCCGCAGGAGAGACCACCACGACGGTAGCTGATGGCAGTCCCGACGAAGAGTTGGAATTGCTAGGATTCGATGATGGGCCGGCGCCGAATCCAGAATCGAACCCTCCGCAGACTCCGGCTGGCGCGAATCCCACTGCTTTCGGCCGCGTGCTCCAAGTAGAAGCCAAGCGCGCCGGATTAAACGAATCCGATCTTTCGAAAATCCCCGAAGCCGTCGTCGTCGAAGCCATCCCTGAAGCTGTTCCTGTAGACCAAGTCCCCATGGCCAAACAACGGAGGGAGATCATCGCCACGCGACGTCGCCCCCGACCCACAGGTAGCGGGAATGGAGAAGTCCGGCGCATTGGTCGCCTCCCCGAAAGCCGCAACGTCGAAGACGAGATCCCGATCCCCGTCACCGAGCCAGCTCCAGAGGTGAATCCGAAAAGATTCCTCACACTCGATGATGCCAAGGAGGGAAATTTCCGCACCGCCCCCCTCCAACGCGACCCGAGTCTCGTTCGCACAACCCCTGCAAAAATCGAACGGTCCAAATTTCTCGATGGCGAACTTCCGCGCCACATCGAGCGCGGCGTCACCTACCCACAACCGGGCCGCTTACTCTCCGCCTCTCTCTTCGTCCTCCTCGCAAAGGTCTTCGCCGTCGCAAACGTAATCGTTCTCCCTTGGGTCGCCGTCACCAATCGCGATGGCTTCATGAACCTCTGGTGGCTGATGTTAGGATTCGTCGTCTTCGGCATCGGCTTCCTTTCCCTTGCCAACAAAACCCGCTGCAAGGTCTGCACCTGTCACCTCTTCTTCAAAAAGAACTGCTTCATCCACAACAAGGCGCATCGGGTCCCCTTTCTCGGGGCTGCTGGAAGCGCCGCCTTGCACTTGATCCTCTTCCGCTGGTTACGCTGTATGTATTGCGGCACCGCAATTCGCCTTCGTAAGCCAACAAGCGAGGAAGTTGCCCAAGCCAGCCAGGCTCACGAAAAAGCGGTCGCGGAATCCCAGCGCAGCGCGGCAAAAACCGCCGGCGAATACTGAGCAAAGCGGTTCTACTCGCGCGCTTTCGAGTCCATCCAGATCGTCACCGGGCCGTCGTTCACCAGCGAGACTTGCATGTCCGCGCCGAACTCGCCGGTCTCCACTTTCGTTCCTGTTTCCGCTTCCAGCTTCGAGACAAAATGCTCATAAAGCGGGACCGCCTTCTCCGGTCGCGCTGCCCGGATGAATGAGGGCCGATTCCCCTTCTTCGTGCTCGCATGCAAGGTGAATTGACTGACGACAAGCAACCCGCCACCAACTTCACCCAACGAAAGATTCATGTGTCCTTCCGCATCGGCAAAGACGCGCATCTTCGCAACCTTCCCCGCCAGCCAAGCCGCATCCTCTTCTTCATCAGCGTCCTCGATTCCCAACAAAACGAGAAACCCACGCTCGATCGCTCCGCTCACCGTTCCCTCGATGGAAACGCTCGCTTCAGATACCCGTTGAATGAGGACACGCATAATCAACCGACGATGATTTTCCCGCCGTCAATGTCCACAAATTTCGATCCGAGCCCGCGTCGCGTCTGTCGCGAAAGACCAATGGGAACCCCCGCTTCCTCAAAGATTCCATCAGGCTCATAAACGGTCGCGCTCTCCCATCGCAAGCTCCACCACTCTTCCCCGGCCCGTCGCCCTTCGGCAAACTTCACGTAAACGATCACCGGCACCTTCCCCGGATGCGCCGACTTTCCATCTGCAAAAAACGCGCGCAGATGCGCGACAAAGGCCCCGGTAAAAACCACTCCGCACCGCAACCGCACAGGTCCTGAGTCCGGAGTTGAGGAAGCTTTCATCGATCTTGTTTCCGACACCAACATAGCGGCAATCGACCAACCTCACGCAAAAACCAGCCGCCAACGGGAAGAATCCATCTCGCATTGACCTCCCAACCGACCTGACGTATTCTCACCGCCCGTTGATTAACGGCGAGGTCGCCAAGTGGTAAGGCAGGAGTTTGCAAAACTCCCATTCGCGGGTTCGATTCCCGCCCTCGCCTCCACCCCGCAAAATATTCGAAATTTCGCGAAAACGCGGGAATAAAATTCTGCACAGGACGTCACGCTGACCAACGACTTGTCGTTCTTCGATAAACCACTAGCCAAGAGTTCCATGAAAACCGCCACATTTGCCACCCCGTTCGTCGCCCTCGCCACACTCGCGCTCGTCTCCTGCGACAATCCAGCCGACAAGACCGCGGACGCCACCGTCACGGAAGCCGTTGAAAAAACGGAAGAGGCCGCGCCTGAATCCGCTGTCCGCTACACTTTCACCGAAAACTCGAAGATCGGCTTCGTCGGCTCAAAGGTTACCGGCTCCCATGAAGGAGGTTTCGAGAAGTTCACCGGTCACTTCACACTGGTCGACGGCAAGCCGGTCGGCAACGACCACAAGGTGGAAATCGACATGACCTCGACATGGTCGGACAACGAGAAACTGACCGGGCATCTCAAAGCGCCGGACTTTTTCGACGTGGAGAAATTCCCGACCAGCACATTCGACGTGACTTCAATCGCCGAAGAAGGTGACGGATACACCGTAACCGGCAACTTCACTCTTCACGGCGTGACCAAGAGCATTTCGTTTCCCGCGACCGTCACACAAACGGGCGACGTCGCCAAGATCCAAGCCGAGTTCGACATCAATCGATTTGATTTCGACATCAAATATCCCGGCAGGACTGACGACCTGATTCGCAAAGAAGTCGTGATCAAGCTCGATCTCGAAGCGAAGGCAGCGTAATTCCACTCATCATACATCCGGCAGAGGTCTGCTTTTTAGCAGACTCTTCTGCGATCAACTCGATCACAACCGCTTGTGTTTCGGTTGAGTGAGTACCCGTTTGCCAGACGGAACTCTATGAAAGTTGCTCCAGAAATGCCCTGGGGACTTCTGTCGGACCTGCGCTCCTGCACGAATTTTCGAATGCGCCGAAACTGAACGACTGCTGCTGGAAGCAGGATTTCTCCTTGAACTGTCGCTCCACGCATCCACCCTCGTTCCATGGCGCGAATTTCGTTGATTCTGCTTGTTGCTCCCACGCTTTTCCTGATTTCGTGCGCCTCGAAGCGACCAGCCTCCGGCGCCCTTGTTTCCCATGGCGTTCCAGAAAATGCCGCCGGCGTGGAGTCCATCCTCGTCGCCACAACCCGCGAGCCCACTCTCGAACCGGGCACGTTCTTCACCGGCGAACGCAACGACACGATCAGCTTTGCCCAACTCGACATCTCGATCCCCTCCGGTCACAAGTCTGGACAAATCGAATTACCTAAACGGCGTCGCGACATCCATCCCGACCGTCACTTCGCGGTCGCCGATGGTGGGTTCGTTCCGACCGAAGAGCAATTCCGTCAAAACCTGAAGGATGCGATCCGCGACAGCGAAAGCGGTGAAGTCGGATTGTTCATCCACGGCTACAACACCCACTTCTCGGAAAGCGTCTTCTTCCTCGCCCAACTCGCCCACGACACGGAGTACGCAGGCGTTCCCCTTCTCTTCACATGGCCTTCGCGAGGACAACTTCTCGACTACCCGTATGACCTCGACAGCGTCATGACGGCGCGTGACTGGCTCGAACATACCATCCGGCTCGCGAAGGAATCAGGCGCAAAGAAAATCACTATTCTCGCGCACTCCATGGGCACGATGCTCACGATGGAAACGCTTCGGCAAGTCGCCATCAAGGGCGATCCCAGTTTCGGCGGAACCATCGACGGCGTCCTTCTCGCCTCCCCCGACATCTCCATCGATACCTTCAAATCTCAAATGCGCCGTATCGGCGGCAAAGTTCCCATCGCCGTTATGATTTCCAAAGACGACAAGGCGCTCAGCTTCTCCGAGTGGCTCGCCGGCGACGTCGAACGGGTCGGCAACTACTCCGACAACGAGGAACTCGCCGAACTAGGCGTGGCCGTCATCGACCTCACCGACGTCGACTCCAAGGAAAAAGCCCATCACGCGAAATTCGCCGAAAACCCCAACCTCATTAATCTCGCCGCCCAGCAACTGGAAGCCGGATCCGCCCTACCCGAGTCCAATATCAATCAAACCGAGCTGCTCATCAGCGAAGGCCGAAAAACCGCCTCCGTCATCATCACCGCCCCCGGCCGCTTCATCAACAGCATCCTCGGGCGATAGCCGGCTGATCAACACCAAAAAGCCGGAGCGCCCGCACCCTCACGGGCCACACTTGAGATTGCCAAACGCAACACTCAAAAACCCTTCATGCTCTTCATGCCCTTCATGGTAAAACAATACCTCGATCACCCGAAAAACTACTCACCCATCTCTGAGACAGCACCACAGCCTCCTTGGAAGCATCTCCTCGACGGACCGCGGACGTCCACGTCCGCTCAATCACCCCGGCGCCAAGCGCCGCACTTCCATCGGTGGCGGACCCACACTCCCCCAGCGACCTAATACAACTCAATCGGCTGCGGCACGATCTTCACCGTGCCAGTCGCGAGATTTGGATCACTCTCCTTATCCTCAATCGACTCCACGATTTCGTTTTTAAAGCTCACCGTCGTTCGCCCCACTTCCACCTCGACGTAGATCGTCCGCTTCACCAAGCGACCATAAATGTCCGGCACATACTCGTATTGCGGAACACGCTTCGTTTTGATGAAACTGTATTCGTCATGACGCCCCTCCTTGTCGAGCCGCGTCGATTTTTCGGACGGCTTACCTAAAACCTGCGTCACTTCGTCAATCGTCATTCCCAATGCGACCTGACCGCTCTCGATCAACTCCTGCACGACCTTGTAGCGTTCGTAAGTCTTGCGGAGATTCGTGATGAATTCCTTATCCGGCCCTTCAAAGGCCTTGATGCTCGCCCAACCGGCAACTTGGCCATGATGCGCCTTCGTCCTCACGCGAAACGCCTTGTCAGACATCGCCAGCAAGACCGCACTCTCGCCTGTTTTCGTTGTCCCGAATGTGCGCTCAGCCTGAAGCGACCGGAAAATTTTGAAGTCGCCCACCACCTTGAGCTTCACTTCCTCCGGCAAAAAATCCTCGACGTAGACCGCGCCTGGCTCACGGGACAAATTGCTCCTCGGCGGTAAATCCGCGAAAACCGATCCTGTCCAAATCAAGATCAGAACCACCGGTGCCCACAGGAGCTTTTCTCCCGTTTTCATGGCCTCAGCATACCGGTTCCGGTGGATTAGGCAATGAAAACCGGGTTGAACCTGCTGCCCCCGTGATTAGCATCCTCCAATCATGAACAACGCCCCTCTGAGAGCCCTCATCCTGCTTCCTTTGTCAGCCCTTTTCGTTGGTTGCGCCTCGGAACAGGAATGGGACGAAAACAACCTCGCCAAGCGCCCCGGATCCGAACTCTTCGGCGTCGAGAAAGGCGCGACCGTCGAACTTGACAACGGCTTGAAAGTCGAACAAATCGAGGTTGGTGAAGGCGACGAAGCCCGCGACGGCGTCAGGGTCTCCGTTCACTACACGGGGCGCCTCACCAACGGAGAAAAATTCGATTCCTCCCTCGACCGCGGCACCCCCTTCGAAATCCTCCTCGGAGCAGGCAACGTCATCAAGGGCTGGGACATCGGCCTCCAAGGCATGAAGCCCGGCGGCAAACGCAAACTCACCATCCCCGGCGACCTCGCCTACGGCGACCGCGGCTCCCCGCCCAAGATCGGCCCGGACGAAACGCTCGTGTTCGATGTGGAGATGATCAGTGTGGATTAATCATCCTAGCCTCGCGCCTTAGCGGACAGTGGAAACAACACGAACAACTGTCCGCTTTTGTCATCAAGCATCTGGAAAATTCGCGCAAACGGTGACGAAGGCAAAGACCGACATGCCCGTTGTTGCTGCGGCAATAGGAATCCATTTCCGATGAGTTTTTTTCAAACAGCTAATCATAGTCCAGACAAGATTCGCCAGTCCCGATATTGCCGTGCAAAAGAATAGAACAGGCCAGAGACGAGCCCAAAGTCTCCACAAGTCCATCCCCGCTTCAGAGCCTGCTACGAATTGGGCTACGGTGGCTCCACCGGCAATTAAAAAGACATAAGTCATCGCAACGGCTACAATCGAAGGAGCGGCATTCGACACGAAAACCTGGAATTGGCAGAGCCGCTTTTTGTGAGCCCAAATGTGAACAATCAGAGAGTGCACAACCCACGTTGCAAGAAAGGCGAGGAACAGTGTTCTGTTTTCCATTTTTTAGTGCCCAAGTGTTATCCATGAATTCTCAAAAAAGATCCGCGTGGCTACCAGTCCGGCCAAGGATCAACTCCTCATCCGCCGTTTTGTAGATCAACAACCAGTCAGGCTCGACATGGCAGTCTCGCCAGCCTTTCCAATTACCAGCCAGCGCGTGATCACGAAACCGCTCTGGCAACTCGCTCCCTGAGACAAGCGCTTCGATTACTTCTTTCAACTTACTAACGTCCTTACCACGCTTCCGCTGCCGTTTGACGTCCTTCTTGAACTGGCTGGTCTGAGTAAGCGTCACTTATTCCCAAGACGCGTAGAGATCATCGACTGAATCAAGAGACTCAACCTCTTCACCACGATCCGCCTTCGCAAGCGTCTCGGCAGTCAGCGAGTTCGGCACTTTCAATTCCAGAGGAAACTCTCCACGCATCGCGATCTGTCGGTAGAGCAGTCGAACGGCTTCTGTCGGAGTCAGCCCAAGGGCACCAAGAACACGCTCTGTTTCCTCTTTCGTCGCGGGATCGATTCTCGCATGAACTACTGATGATTGGGACATCTTCAGACTGTATCACATTCGCAACACAACTCAAAAATATTTCGTCGCCATCTTAAATAAAGGGTCCTCACTTCTTCAACATCCCCCGAATCTGCTCCCGCCCCGACCGCACGATCCGCCATTCTTCCAGCAAATCCGCTCCCAACGACTCATAAAAATCGATTGCATTCTGGTTCCAATCGAGCACACACCACTCATACCGGCCATAGCCCCTCTCTTCGGCCATCTTCGCCCCTGCGAGCACTAACTCTTTCCCAATCCCCGGCCCCGAAGCGCGGGCCTCACGTAGACGTCCTCCAGCCAAAGACCCGGCTTCGCGAGAAACGTGGAAAACGTCGTGAAGAAAATCGCATACCCCGCGAGTCCGCCTTCCGCCTCAGCAACGATCGCTTCTGCAGCGGGATTTTCCCCAAAAAGCGCCTCCCGCAACTCCTCTGCCGTGGCCACGAATTGATCCGACAGCTTCTCAAATTCGGCCAATTCCCCGATCATCGCATGAATCTCGGGGACATCCTCGGGTGTGGCGGGGCGTATCATGGTTTTGGCGGTTTTTCGATGGTATACTAACCACCCACCGCCTCGCACGAAATCTTCAATCGAAAATCTAACATCAACAATCTCCTCCACGCCGGCACTGCCGTTCTGAACCAGACGCCCCTCGACTGGGACGGCAACGCCTCACGCATTCGCACCGCCATCGCCGAGGCTCGCGAGCGAGGTGTGACTTTGCTTTGCCTCCCTGAACTGTGCATCACTGGCTACGGGTGCGAAGACGCTTTCCTGGCGCCCGGCGTGCAGCGGATGGCCCTCGATTCCCTCCGCGAACTCGTTCCGGAGACGAAAGGCATGGTCGTTTCCTTCGGGCTTCCTGTGCTTTACCAGCACGCGATTTTCAATGTCGCCGCCCTCGCTGTCGATGGCGAACTCATCGGTTTCGCCGCCAAGCAGAACCTCGCGGGCGACGGCATCCACTACGAACCGCGTTGGTATCGGGCATGGCCGAAAAACGTGACCCGCCTCTTCGAATTCGACGACGACTTCTACCCCATCGGCGACGTCCTCTTTGAAATCGGCGGCGTGCGCATCGGATTTGAAATTTGCGAAGACGCCTGGGTCGCCGACCGGCCCGGTGCGCGCCTCGCCCTCCGTGGCGTCGACGTCGTCATGAACCCGAGCGCCAGCCATTTCGCGTTCGACAAACACACCGTCCGCGAGCGCTTCGTCATTGAGGGTTCACGATCATTTCACGCCACCTACCTTTACGCGAACTTGTTAGGCAACGAAGCAGGCCGGGCCATTTACGATGGCGACACATTGATCGCGACCGACGGGAAAGTGCTTGCCCGCGGCGCTCGTTTTTCCTTCAACGAAGTCCAACTCATCAGCGCCATTGTCGATCTGGACATCACACGCATGAAGCAGAGTCGCTCCGCAAGCTACGAACCGGACTTGTCCGACGAAGCAGAGGACGCGGTCACAGAAGTCCCCTTCGACTGGCCCGACGTCGATCACGCATCCGTCGACGATGCCAAATTGCCTGACTGGGAGTTCTCCGAGCACCTTAAAGAAGAGGAGTTCACCCGTGCCGTCGCATTGGGTCTTTTCGATTACTGCCGCAAAAGCCGGTCGAAGGGATTCGTCGTTTCGCTCAGCGGTGGCGCCGATTCCGCAGCCTGTGCCGTGCTCGTCGAAGTCATGCGGCAGCTTGCTGGTGAACGCATTTCGCTGCTCGGCGCCGAAACAACCGCCGACCTTCTCACCTGCGCTTACCAGGCCACCCGCAACAGCGGCGACGTCACGCGCACGGCTGCGACCGAAGTCGCCAAGGCCATCGGCGCGACGTTCTACGAGTTCGACATCGACACCATCGTCGAGAATTACAAGTCAGTCGTCGAAGGCGGCATTGGACGGGAACTCACATGGGAACAGGACGACATTACGTTGCAGAACATCCAAGCCCGCGTGCGCGCCCCGAGCGTCTGGATGCTCGCGAACATCAAGAACGCACTCCTGCTTTCAACGAGCAACCGCAGCGAAGCGGCCGTTGGTTACGCCACGATGGACGGCGACACCTCCGGCGGGTTGAGTCCCATTGCCGGGATCGACAAGGCCTTCCTTCGCGAGTGGTTGCGCTGGATGGACACCACCGGCCCCGAAGGTGTTGGTCCGATACCAGCGCTTAAACACGTCAACGACCAACAACCCACCGCCGAGCTGCGTCCACCCGAATCGAAGCAAACCGATGAGGATGACCTCATGCCTTACCCGGTTCTCGACGCCATCGAGCGCCTCGCCATCCGCGACAAGAAGTCGCCGTTGAATTGCTATCGCCTGCTGAAACGGCAGTTCCCCGAGGCCGATGCGAAGCAGGTGCACACGTGGGTGGTCCGCTTCTTCCAGCTTTGGAGTCGCAATCAATGGAAGCGCGAGCGCTATGCCCCAAGTTTCCACCTCGACGATGCCAACCTCGACCCAAAAACCTGGTGCCGCTGGCCCATCCTCTCCGGCGGCTTCGAACGCGAGTTGCGAGAATTGGAAGAGTTCGTCGCGAAAGAACTATAGTAAGACAGGCTTCCAGCCTGTCTCCGCCACCGGACAAG
>JBCCWV010000094.1:0-17660 GCA_039192745.1 Verrucomicrobiota bacterium
ATACATCGGGAAGTGCGAGAACGGGTAATTCTCCTGCAGCACCAGACATAACCCTCCGACGACGAAAAACGCCCAAAGAGGAAACCGAAGCAATACCTTTATCACAAACCACTCTGCACCGCCTCGCAGGGAATCCAAACCTCAATTTGGCATAACCGCATCACTGCCAAACGTCGAAGCCAAGAGGTTCTCAAGTCGAGATTCGGCGCCGAAGGTGGATCGCGACCTCCGGGCGCGATGCCAAAACCTCCGAGCGAAGCGAGCACTTCTCGAACGGTTAGCTCGCCAGATACATGTTAGCGCCAACATCACATTCTTCCGCGCTGCGCGCGCAATAAAATGCATCGCGCCCGGAGGTCACGATCCACCTTCGGCGCCGAATTTCGACTTGAGAACCTGTTGGTTTCGACGTTTGGCGGTGATTCGGTTATGCCAAATTGAGGGTTGGATTCCCCGCTAGGCGGTGCAGAGTGGTTTGTGATTAAGGCACTGCTTCGATTCCCCCTTTGGGCGTTTTTTGTCGTGGGTGCGCTGTGTCTGTTGCTGAAGGAGAATTACCCGTTCTCGCACTTCCCGATGTATGACCAATTCCCGGATCATACCTTTTATGTGTATTTGGCAGACGGGACGGGTGAGCCCTTGGCTTTCAAGTCGTTTACAGGATATGGCGTTAGCAAGTTTAAGAAAAAGTATGATCCGGAGATCGGTGAAGTGCGGAAAGCGCTCGACAAGCGGAAGTTGGAATTGACGGCGGAGGAACGACGGGAGTCTGGCGATCTGATTTTGCGGCGCGTTTACACGAATGCTTCGGAGGAAGGGAAAGCCATGTTCCGCGAGCATTCGCCAGTGCGGATGTATCACGTCTGGATCAAAACCAAGGAGGGTAAACCGGTGGAAGAAGAAGCGGAGATGGTGGGTGAAGTCGATTTTCGTGAGGGATGAAGAAGCTCTGGGCATGGTTCAAGTCGCTGCGGTTCCAGCCGTTTGCCTATTCGCACGTCGAACTCCTCTTCGTTCGCGCGATCCTGGCGTGGATGGTGTGGGACGTTTATCAGAACGCCGGCACGTGGTCTGTGCAGGCTGATCCTGTGGGGATTGCCCGTTTTGTGGACCTGACAATTTTTGCGAATGAGGAATTTCACCGGGTCACGGCGACCATACTTCTCTTCTGCTGTGCGGCGTATGTCTTCGGCCTTGCCCTTCCGGTTGTTCTCCTTTTCATGATCGTGCTTTTGATCGGCACCGAGACGCTGGAAAATTCCCAAGGCTCGACCAACCACAACACACAGATTCTTGCCCTTTGCCTCATCGGGCAGTGGATTTGGCAGATTATCGCCATCTTCCGTAAGGGCTGGAATTGGAGCGCCTATGCGGAAGACGGACGGGAGCGGGAACAGGTTTCAACCTGGGTGGGGCTGCAAATTGTGGCGTCTTGCTACGTGGTCAGCGGTATCAGCAAAATTCTCGGCGATGGAAACTGGGTTCTGGATTCGGTGAATTATCCGCTTCAGTTGATCAAGACAGAGAGGATGAGCTACTACAATGATCTTATCGGGCATGTCGATGAGAACGTGGGTTGGCTCAAGAGTATTGGTCTTTGGATGCGGGAAATGCTGATCGCTTATCCTTGGATTAATCCCTTCGTTCTTTCCATCGGGTTGATTCTCGAATTGGTGGCGTTCGCGGCCTTGCTCGGACGGGTACCGGCGTTAGTGCTCGGGCTCCTTCTGATCAGCTTTCACTTCATAGTGCATTTGATCATGGACTTGACCTTCCAGTACAACATCCTCCTTCTCATCGCCTTCTTTGTCGGGGTGCCCTACTGGATGGGTAGATTCTTCCGGAGGTCGACTTGAGCGTAGTTGCAGCGTCCCGCTGCAGCGCGTCTTCGCGGCGTCTCGCCGAGAGATAAATCCAGGAATTGGCGGCATATGGATATTGGGCGGCGGGACGCTGCCAACGTCTCGCTGCGGCGAAGACGCTGCAACTACAGTGCCGGCTTCTTCAGTGCTGCGTGAATCCAGCCTGGGACGTTGACGAAGAAGATCGCGATGATGAGGATGTTCTCCTCGAAGGTCAGGCTCATGACCCGTGAGATGGTAAGGTGGAAAAGGATCAGGGCGAGGCCAAAAATAAGCCCCCACTTGCGACCGGCGAGAGCGAGAAAGGCAAAGAGTTCGAGAAGAAGACCGCTGCCGATGAAGAAACGGCACCAGTTGGGATTGTTCAGGAAAAAGGTCTCAATTGCGGGCGAAAGTCGGTCGAACCAGTTGCTCGGGTCAGGTGTTTCAAGGCTGTTGTAGTAGTCCATGTCCCGCGTTTTCACGAGTTGGACGGGGAAGTGCTTGGAGTCCTTGATCCATTCGAACTTCGAATACCAGAGCTTGTAGATCGCCGTGACAAGATAGGTCGCGACTATGGCCTGTTTGGCGTGGAAGATCGCGAGATTGTGATGCAGATAGCTTGGGCGGAAGAGGGATTTCGGTGCGCGAATGGCGGCGACGATATAATGAACGGCGAACACGAGGAGGGTGAGGCCGATGACCTGTAAGTGATGCTTGTCGGCCCCTTGCGAACCTTCGAAGGCGCCAGCGAGGTTGAAGATGAGAGCCGCCACGGTCGCCGAAACTGCGGGAGCCAGTCCGATTCCGAAAAGAGCCAAAGCTGACCAGTAAACGATGAGAACGGTTGTCCATGTGCCGGTTTCGTTGAGGAAAGTCAGGTCCAGAAAATGCGCCAAACCGACGGGGTCCGGTTGGCCATCATAGGCGAAGCCATCCCAGTTGAATGCATTGGGAATCGAAACCGCGCAGACGATCGCAAAGAGAATCCGCATGGGAAGAATCTCCACCAAGCCGTGGTGTTCGACTGGTGTTGAGATCGCCTTGTAAAGACGGGAACTGGCGGATTTCAATTGTCCTAACATGCTTACTTTTCCGCGACGACCGTATCCGTTTTTGTCGTCTTGCCATCGGTGACCTTAATGTCGACGTGATGGATTCTGACCGGGGCCTTAACCTTCGAAGTCCACCCGTCTCGTCCCTCTTTGGCATTCTCCTCAAGCCACTCCAGCGTGTATTCGCCAGCCGGTTTTCGTTGCTCGGGGGTCATGAATTGATAGCCATCGATTTTGGCGCCCGCAGCTTCCAACTCCTTGCGCGTGTCCTTGACTTCGTCGTTATAAATTTTCTTTAGTGCGGACGTGCGATGCCCCGTCAAGTCCTTGATCGGAAGCGGCTTGCCGTCGGCGTCGGTGAAATAAACGTAGTAACTGTAGTCGGAAAAGCTACGATACATCGGGAAATTCGAGAATGGGAAGTTTTCCCCGAGGGATAGGCACAGCGCAGTCACGGCAACGAGCGTGAAAAGGGGCAGGCGGATGGGCGCTGGCATTGGGAAAAGTTAAGCAGGTTGGTCGTGGAGTCCAGCCATGGCTTGAGTTGGCTGGCGACGCGGATTAGTAACCTTTCGTGGACGAGTTGTTCAATGACACGGCCGAGCCGGAAGCCGCGACCAAAGTGGAAAGCGCGCCCGCTGCGATTCCGCTGGCGGCCCGGATGCGCCCGCGAACGCTCGATGAATACGTGGGGCAGCAACATGTACTCGGCGATGGAAAACTGCTGCGGCGAGCCGTCGAGGCAGATCGGTTCTCGTCGTTGATCTTCTATGGTCCGCCGGGAGTGGGAAAGACGAGTTTGGCGCAGATCATCGCCAAGCAAACCAGCTCTCGTTTCGTCAATCTGAGCGGGGTGGAGAGCAATGTCGCAGATATCCGGAAGGAAGTGGAGACGGCAGACGCTTCCCGGCGATTGCAGAAGCGTTCGACCATTCTTTTCGTCGACGAGATCCATCGCTTCAACAAATCCCAACAGGACGTCCTTCTTCCGCACATCGAGCGCGGCACGGTGCGCTTCATTGGGGCGACGACTCACAATCCCTACTTTTATGTGAACAGTCCGTTGGTTTCACGATCGCAGGTGTTTCAACTGGAGCCGCTGGGTGAAGAAGACATCACGAGCTTGATCGAGGCGACATTGGCGAACGAGGAACGCGGCTATGGAAATTGGGCCATCGATATGACGGGGGAGGCCAAGAGTCATCTGGCGGCAATTTCCGATGGAGACGCGCGACGCGCGTTGAACGCCTTGGAAATCGGGATCCTGACAACGCCGCCGAATGACGATGGCGTGATCGTTTTTGATCGTGCGGTGGCCGAGGAGTCGATCCAGCAAAAAGCCATCGTTTATGACGGGGACGGCGACGCGCACTACGACACGATCAGTGCATTCATCAAGAGCATGCGCGGAAGTGACCCGGATGCGGCCCTTTATTGGCTGGCGAAGATGTTAGTCGCGGGAGAGGATCCTCGGTTTATCGCGCGGCGCATCGTCATTGCTGCGAGCGAGGATGTGGGACTGGCTGACTCAAACGCGCTTCGAATGGCCGTCGCGGCGCAACAGGCCTTTGAATTCATTGGCATGCCCGAGGGCCGTATTCCGCTCGCGCACGCGGCAGTTTACGTGGCGACGGCGCCGAAGAGTAATCGGGCTTACGCCGGGCTCAATGCGGCGACTGAAGACGTGAAAAGCGGTCGCACGCTGGCAGTTCCACCCCACCTGCGCACCAAGACTCGGAAGAAGTTGGCGGCGACGGCTGGGGTGAGCGATGAGGAGATGCGTTACCTCTACAGTCACGATTCCGAGGAAGGATACGTCCCGCAGGCCTACCTGCCGGAGGGGCGTGTTTACTACGAGCCGTCGGGGAACGGCATGGAGCAGCGGGTGAAAGAGCGGCTGGACTACTGGCGGGCGCAGTTTGAAGCGGAAGGGAAAAAGGATTAAAAAATAATGTTTTGTTAGTCTCGAATTGGAATTCGGGTTTCGGCTTTGCCGAGAACTTTTTGCAAGGTGTCAAGAATAACCAGTACGATTGCCGAAGATAGATTTGTGGACAAACAACGGCTTATGCCTACGATTTTTGGCGAACACCGTAATGACTTTTGCCTGCTGTGTTCGCAAACATAGGGTGCCAAATGGCCCGGACCGTTAATTCAATACTGGCGGCTTAGCCCGGTGGCTGATGTCAGGCCTTCGCTGGAAGGCAGACGTCGGCGGGCGGCTGCCAACCTGATGACTTACGGGAACGTGAGCTCATTCGCCCTCGTCGGCACAAGTGGGTCTTTAAGCGCTTCGCGACCACGTGCGCGGGGCGCTTTTTGTGTCGGAGCATGGAGCAGAGAGCAGAGTGGGGAGGAGAATGCCGGAGCGCGAGCGGCCTCGCTCGCCCCTTCCCGGGCGTCAGCCAATTCCTCTTGAGGTGATTGGCAGAGGAGCGAGCGAGGCGGCTCGCGCTTCGGTTATGTCTGAGCGGCGGGGGGATTTTCGGCCGGGAAATTGGATGAAGTCGCTGGCGCTGTGGAGTGGGCGAGCGAGGCCGCTCGCGCTCCGGCGAGGGAGAATACCACGTAGAGCTGGAGGCAGACGAGGACGGAGGCGCAGGCGAGATGGAGGAATTGAAAGATGGGGGGCAAGCCGGCGTAAGCCAGAGCGATTCCGAACCCGATCTGGAGGAGGACCAAGCCGCCCACGGCGAGCGCTTGTGGCTTGAGTCGGCCGAGTTTTCCTCGCATCGCGTAGACGACGAGACCGAGGGCAAACAAGGCCACTACCCACGAGCTAAGGCGGTGAATGTGATCGGTCCAGTAGGGAATCTGCGCGAGCCATTCGGCACGCGGAACTGTCTCTGCCGCTTCGGACTTTTCAAAAAAGCCCAAAGCCTCCCTCACGCGGGCACCGAGAATTATCTGAACGACTGTTGTCGCGAGGAGTCCGTACGGAATCCAATTTGGAACGCCGAATGGAATTTCTTTTGAGTTTGTAGGTCCGGTCCTCACCACCAGCCAAACGAGGCTCGCCATCAGAAGAATCGCGCAGATGAGGTGGATGGAAATCATGCCCGGCTTCAGTCCCGATTTCACCACCTGCGCGCCGAGCCAGCCATTGAGAACGACAAGGACGAAGGCGGCAAAGGCGGCGAAGCGGAAGCGGTTCGTCGTGGGCGGAATCAAGGCGCGGATAAGTGTGGCGATGACAAAAAGACCGATGATGATTCCGACGAGACGATTGATGTATTCCGTCCACATCTTCGTGAGGTTGAAATCAGCGGGAGTGACGCCCGGCGGGAATTTTTCCGGCGGTAGTTTTGTAAAATCGACCTCTTCAATCGACCCAGGAGGCCACCACGACCCCCAGCAACGAGGCCAGTCCGGACATCCCAAGCCCGCTCCCGAGGCACGGACAAGCGCGCCGAAGAAGATCAGCAAAATCACAGCAACCAGCGTCGCGAGGGCGAGCTGATGCAAAGATTTATAGGGGGATTGCCGCTGTTCGCGCTTCGGCTCCACGGAATTAAATTACGCGAAAGAGGAGAATTTCCCCGCATATTTTCCACTAGCTTAGTGGGCCGGGTTGCCCGTCCCGTCTAGTTCCACAGGTTTGTATCCGCCTCGCGATCTGAAGTAGAAAAAGAGCAGAAGGTAGCAGATGAGCATGAACGCGGGCAGAACGGCTTGGCGGAGGAAGGCGAGCTTCTTTTGATGGTTCACAACGGCATCCACCTTGTTGGCTTCTACCTCCGGAAGTGCGTCAACCGCCTCCGCATCAAGACTCGGTGCTTTGCCGAGGAAGGTGAGTTTCTCTTCGCCATTGACCGTTTCGTAGATCGCCGGGTGTTCACGTTTGAGGTCGGCGTCCACGCCCTTGTCGATCATGTTGCCCATGAGGGTCGTGCCAAGAATGCCCATGCCGAGGACACCGACGGCGGAGACTCCGTTCAGCGTGAGAGCGCCGCCTTTGGGGAATTGCTCCGATACCAAGCCGAGAGTCGTTGACCACAGGAAGGTCTTACCAAGCGCGTAGACAAGAGCAGCCGCAATGAGCGCGAGTCCCGCGGCTTTCCACAGACATAATAACCCGAGAATAGCAAAAACGGCGCTAATCACGAGGAGGCCGATGGGAGAGAACTTGTGCACGATCGGTCCCGCATAGAAACGGAGAATCGTCATGATGATCGAGATCATGATGAATATCCAAACCGCGAGATTCGGCAGATCAGCGCTCAAGAGTTCCTGCATCCACGTGTCTGTTCCAAGTTCGGTGGTTGCGAGCGGGCCCATCGTGATGAGGATGAGAAGGAACATCCAATTCCCTACGGTCTTTGTGTAAATGAAGGCGGCGATGGCGATGACGGCGGCTGCATAGAGAGCGTAAAGCATCGAAGTCTGCGGCGGCATCTCGATGTCAGGACGGGTGGCGAGATAAAGTTGAATGATGCCCATCGAGACGAACCAACCGATGATCAGGAAACCGATGGCGCCCACTTCCTTGAGCATGTCACGGTAGGAAACGCCAGCCGCCTCGCGCTCTTGCACGGGGAACTTGCACGGCACGATGAGGAGGGCGTAAAGAACGACAGGAATCAGACAGGCAGAAAACTGCATTTTCCAATTCAGGCCGGCCGAGCCAAGGAGGGTGGTGAACAATGCTCCGAGGGCAAGCCCCAACGGCCATGCCGCGTGCAGGATGTTCAACCACTTTGCTTTCTCTTTTCGGAACTCCGTGGCAACGACCGGATTGATGAAGGCCTCGACGATGCCGTTTCCGATTGCGACGACGAACGTGCTCCAGAAGAGCGCATTCTTGTCGTTGGCAAGAAGCGTCCAGATGATGGCGACAAGATGACAAGCCACAGCGCAGAACGCGGCGGTCTTGTAGCCGATCTTGTCGATGATCAGTGAGAATAGGATTATACTGATCGCAAAGGGCCAAAGCCCCACGCCGAGGATCACGCCAATCTCGGTCTGGGATAAATTAAACTCCTTTCCCAAGTCGCCGATAAGCGTCGAACGCACGCCGAAGACGAATGAGGTCGCAACGAGTGCGATGAAACACGCCCAGAAAAGTTTCATCGAGGTGGGGGAGTTCGAGGATTGCGAGTCCTTTTCAGTCATGGTTTTAAGGGGTTTTTAGAGGTGTGCGAATACTCCGGGTTTCATTGGGAGACAACAAAAAACACCGAACTTGTCTGGGGATGGTTTCTTTCCTTGCGTCGGCATGGGTTTCGATTCAGGCTCCTCATTCTGCCGGCGACGGCGACTCGAAAATCTCAGCTAACTACCTAACAAAAAACCTCCATGAATGACAGAAATAGCAGAATGCTCTTTTGGGGCTGTTTCATTGCCCTGATTACTACCTCTTTCGGATTTATTTCCCGAATGCTGCTCTTGGGCAGGTTCCAAACGGACTTTGGGATCGACAGCGTGGTGATTGGCGAACTTGCGGGTGCCGGAGTCTGGCCATTCGCCATCTCAATCATCTTGTTCAGTCTGATCATCGACAAAGTGGGATATCGGACCGCGATGGTATTTTCCTTTGTTTGTTATGCTATCTATCTAGCCATGGCAGCAATGGCCTACGGGGCAATTCAAGGTTTGGAAGGTGAAGCTCTTGTGGAAGCCCAGAAGAAGGGGTATGCGCTCCTTTACTGGGGAAGCATCATTCTAGGACTCGGAAATGGCACTGTGGAAGCATTTATCAATCCTGTCGTGGCCACGATGTTCAATAAGGAAAAGACCAAGTGGTTGAACATTCTGCATGCTGGATGGCCGGGCGGACTCGTTCTCGGCGGCTTTATTACGATTGCGATGAGTGGAATCGCGGCAGAAGGCGACTGGCGCCTCGTTCTCGGAATCGTTGCGATTCCGGCAGTGATCTTCTTCATCATGCTGATCGGTGCGAAGTTCCCTGTCAATGAACGTGAGCAAGCGGGAGTCAGCTACCGCGAGATGCTTTCTGAGTTCGGAGCGTTTGGCGCGCTTGTTGGATTTGGTCTCATTTTCATGCAACTCGGTCAGGTTTTTGCGTGGCCCACGGCGGTTACAATCGGTCTGACGGCGGCAGTCGTTGCTGCATTCGCGGTTTACACGAAAAGCTTCGGAAAACCTTTGATGGCCATCCTTATCATTATCATGATGCCGTTGGCCACGACTGAGATCGGGACAGATGGTTGGATCTCGAAGCTCATGGAAGAGCCGTTGGAGGCGGCTGGAAGGCATCCCGGGTGGGTTCTGATTTACACTTCGGCGATTATGATGATCCTGAGGTTCTTTGCAGGGCCAATCGTTCATGCGCTTTCTCCGATCGGACTCCTCATTGCGAGTTCCGTTCTCGCCATTGCGGGACTTTTCGCTCTTTCCTTGTGTGGATCTGCTCCGCTGATCATGATTTTCCTAGCGGCGACGCTTTATGGAATCGGTAAGACGTTCTTCTGGCCGACCATGCTTGGAATCACCTCCGAGCAAAGTCCGAAAGGTGGTGCGCTTACCCTGAATGCTATTGCCGGTATCGGAATGCTGGCCGTGGGAGTTCTTGGCTTTCCGTTCATCGGTTCGCTCCAAGAGGCGACGGCGACTGCGAAGCTCAAGGCCGAGAACGAAGCTTTGTATGAAGAAGTGACCGTTGAAAAATCATACGTGCTTGGCCCATATAGTGCCATTGATCCTGAGAAGAAGGAGGCGATTACCGGAACGGAAGAAACCGAGGTGATTGAAGCAGCTGAGAAAGCAGGACAATTCGGCGCGCTGGCCAAAATGGCATTTTTCCCGGGCTTTATGTTGGCCTGTTACATCGGACTGTTCCTCTACTTCAAATCCAGAGGAGGTTATAAGGCTGAAGTCCTCCCTGGGAGCGAGACCTGATTGCCCGACGAAGAAAAATTTGAGTGAGCAAAAGGCAACCGGAACGGTTGCCTTTTGCACTTAAATCCCCATGAAAATAAACACGCTTGTTGCAGGCCTCCTGATTTTTGTAAGCGTTGGTGCTTCCGTAAACGCCAGCGAATTCCGCTCGTTATTTAACGGTCAGAATTTCGATGGCTGGAAGAATAACGGGAACTGGGTCATCGCCGATGATGGATCGATTTTCCGCGAGAAGAAGGGAGGCAGTTTGGTCTACACGGCCGAGAAGGTGCCGGATGATTTTGAGCTGCGGTTTGAATGGAAGGTAGGGGAGAAGAGCAACAGCGGGTTGTATTACCGCCCGACTCAGTACGAGTATCAGATCCTCGACAATGGGGCCCACAATGATGGGAAGAATCCACGAACCAGTGCGGCTTCTCTGTATTTTTGCATTCAGCCTTCCGAGGACGCGACGAAGCCGGTGGGCGAGTGGAACACGGGGAAGGTGATTTGCAAGGGGACGGTCGTGCAGCACTGGTTGAATGGGAAAAAGGTGATTCATTTCGACTACGCGGATCCGAAGAATGCCGAGCATGTCGAGCGGTTGCGACTTCGGGGCGGGAATCTTGAAGCGCGTGGTGCCAACCTTAGTCTGCAGGATCACGGCGATCCCGTCTGGTATCGAGGGTTGCGCATGCGGGCGATTCCGGCGGGCGAGGAAATTGATATGGAGGAAGTGACGCCCATGGAAATTGCCCCGGAGATTCTTGAGGCGGAGAAAAAGAAACTGGAGGGTATCATCAAGCGTCGAAAGGAGCAGGAGGCAAAACGTCAACAAAAGGCGGACCAATAAAAGGGTTTTCCGCATTGCTTCTTTTTGCGTGGTTCTCCGTTGGCGGACCGGTCGCTGCCCAGCAGAATAATGCTAAAGAAGCCAAGGCGCCGGAAGGTGGAGAACGTCACATCTACAAGACGGTGGGAGAGGTGGAGCTGCCTCTGTATGTCTTTTCGCCGGATGGACACAAGGCTGAAGAACCCAAACCGGCCATGGTGTTTTTCTTCGGCGGAGGTTGGCGAAGTGGATCGCCGAATCAGTTTGCGGAGCAATGTCGTCATCTCGCCAAGCGCGGGATAGTTGCCGTGACGGTGGATTACCGTGTCTCTTCGCGGCATAACGTGAAAGTGGAGGACTGTGTTGAGGACGCAAAGTCAGCCATGCGATGGGTTCGAGCCAACGCGAAAAAATTGGGAGTTGATCCGGAGCGAATTGGCGCTGGTGGTGGATCAGCCGGAGGTCATCTTGCGGCTTGTGTGGCAATCATGGATGGCTTCAACGCGGAGTCAGATGATTTGGAAGTGAGTCCGAAGCCGAACGCGATGGTCCTTTTCAATCCGGCGATGGCAGTTGCTCCGGACGATAGACTCTCCGAGCTTTACAATCGGCTTGTAAGTGGAAGGGGTGGTAATCGGACCCGCGGGCCCGCAGAAAAGCTCTCACCGCTCACATACGCCAAAGTAAAGCAGCCACCTTGCATCATGTTTTTTGGAACGGCAGATGGTCTTCTTAAAGGCGCGGAAGCCTTCCGTAAAACCTCGGTCGCCTCAGGGAACGATTGTGTGATTGTGACCTACGACGGAAAGGGGCATGGGTTTTTTAACTATCGAGCCAGTGGAAATGAATATTTCGACAAGACGGTGGCAGAGATGGATCAGTTTCTTGTGAAATTGGGGTGGCTGGAGCAGGAATGACGGGGAAGGCAGAGAGCGCAGGGCTCAGAGCATAGAGTTGCAGGATGAAGGAGATTTGGGAGGCGTCGATCGTGGAGACAGGCTGGCCTGCGATTGAGGGCGGGATGTGGATATACGTCGGATTCAATTTTGCTGAAGCGCTCGCTTGGTTGGCGTTTGCCGCGTTTGTTATTTGTCGGTGGATAAGAAATCGAAAAACGAGGTATGAATGGGTTTATGCTGGCTCTTTTCTTTTGTTTGGTGTTTCGGATTTGCTCGAAATGGCAGGGCTAACCGTCGGATTGTTGCTCTTTAAGGCGGGAGTTCTGTTGGCGATCATTTCTTCGAGAAAAGTAGTAACTGATCACTATCCAGAGGCCAAATTCTGACCATATGAGCCTTTCGCTGAGCAGTTTGTTGTGATAACGACTCCGAGGACAGTCTGTCCGTTACCATGAAATCCCTCGGAGTATTTTTTGCGCTGGGTGCCGTCTCTATGGCAGGAGAAATTGCATTGAAGCAGGATGAATCGTCAGTGGATGTGACGGTGAATGGCGAACCATTCGCGACGGTCGTCTTCGGGGATGGCAAAGTGCGGAGGAAGCCGGTGATATATCCGGTCTTCGGGCCTGAGGGACAGCGGATGACGCGGGACTATCCATTCAAGGAGACGGAAGGCGAGGCCGACGATCATCCGCATCACGAGTCGATGTGGTTCAACCATGGAGACGCGAATGGTGTGAGTTTTTGGCATGTGAACGAAGGAAGCGGGACGATTGAAACGCGTGAAGTTTTGCGGGCGGAGGATGGGATTGTCGAATTTCGGAACGAGTGGGTCATGCCCGATGGTGAGATTCTGATTTCGGATGTGACGAAGTTTGTGTTTTCCGTTCGCGAGAACGGCGATCGCGTGATTGACCATTATGTGACACTGACGGCGGAGGTGGACGATCTTCATCTGGGTGACGAGAAGGATTCCGGCTTGGGAATCCGGATGCACCCGAACTTGCGGCTAAAGAATGACAAAAAGCGTGGAGTGAGTTCGGCGAACGGAAAAGTGCGCAACAGCGATGGGGTTGATACTTATCCGGAAGTTTGGGGAAAGCGGGCCAAGTGGGTGGGGTATTGGGGCGAGATTGATGGGAAGACTTATGGAGTGTCCGTGTTGGATCACCCTTCGAACCGTGGATTTCCGACGGTTTGGCATGCGCGTGATTACGGGCTTCTGGCAGCCAACCCATGGGGTGTGGGCGCGTTCAAACTGGGACCAGAAGGTGCGGGGGCGCAGATCATGAAGAAGGGGGAGACGCTTTCGCTGAAATACCGGTTCGTTTTTCACCGTGGCGACACGGCGGAGGCGAAGATCGATGACATCTTTTCGGAATGGTCGAAGAACTAGCGACCACGTCTGAAAGTGATCCGCTCGCCCTCTGGCGCATCCCGCTCGACCGGGAGACCGAGGTGGATGAGGACTGGCTAAGCGATGAAGAAAAATCGTTTGCGACCGGTTTTCGCGATGTGCTTTTGCGTGGGCGGTTTCTCGCCGCGCGTCGCGGGGTGCGGAGGGTTCTGGCCGGTGAAACTGGGGTTCGGCCACGGGAGATTGGTTTCGCCAATGGTGAACACGGAAAGCCGTATGTTTCCGATCCGCGGAATGGCCCTGAATTCAATCTGACCCACACGGAAAATGTGGCGTTGCTCGCGGTGTCGCGTTGCGGTCCGGTGGGGCTCGATATCGAAAACGTTCATCGCAAGACGGACATTGAGCACCTTGCGCCACGGGTCATGACGGAGCGGGAGCATGAAGCGTTCGTCGCGATCAAAGCGCAAAACCGGCGCCGGGCGTTTTTCCATCTCTGGACGGCGAAGGAAGCATTGATGAAAGTGACGGGTCTCGGCTTGGGTCTGGACCCTCGAAAGTTCGAAAAGGATCCGCTACTAGCGATTTCTGACCGGGTCAGATTTCACTCGGATGACCCGCGTTTGGTCGCCTCGGAATGGGGTGGATGGCGAATCCTGAGCGGCGACCCTTATGTGGGATTTTTGGCGCTGTCCGCGGGATTCAGTGCGAAAATCCCGGAAGTTCGCGATCTTCCGGCGCTGGTTAAAGCTTGAGTGAGGATTGATATTTTCCGGGATTAGGGAAGATTGCCGTCATGAAAAGCATCAAGAAATTCCCTCTCGCTTTGGCCCTCTCCGCTTTGTTTTTGACGTCGAATGCATTCGCGAAAGACGAAAAGACAGAAGTGAAGAAGGACTCGGACAAATCGACAGTCGTCTTCGCCGTGGATGGCATGTCTTGTATGGCTTGTTCGATGAAGGTCGAAGATGCGCTCTACGAGATGGAAGGCGTCGATGTGACTGAGGTGTCCGCGAAGACGAAGCAGGCTGTCGTTTCGATCGATACTGCAAAGGTGAAGAAGTCACAGATCGCAGCAGCGATCGAGAAGACTGGATTTGTAGTGAAGGGCGAAAAGTTGACCTTGCCCGTTTCCGGAATGGCGTGTGTGAGTTGCTCCGGCAAGGTGACCACGGCTTTGACGGCGATGGAAGGTGTCAAGGAAGCGGAAGTTTCCCATGATGAGGGCCAGGCTGTTGTCGTCATTGATGGCGAGAAAACGTCGAAAGAGACGGTGGCCTCCGCGATTGAAAAGCTTGGTTACAAGGTTGGTGAGGAGTCGGCGAAAGGCTGACTCGAGTAATCGTCGATGGTTGTGTTGAGTGCTGCGATGCGCGCGGAATGCGGGCACGTGCGAACGTTTGCGTTCCCGATTTGCGTGATCACCGATTGGGCGGGAGAGTGAATCATGCCACGCAGGACTGTCGCCGATGAGTTGCCGGAACCGGTAGCTGCAGTTCTCAGTCGTGTGCGGAGACGCATTCGGTGGAATGAGTTTTGTGGGGGGATGTTGCGGACGATTGGAGTGGGATTTGCGGCCTTGCTTGTTCTGGCGTTGATCGATGTTCTCTTCGTCTCGATGCCTATCGCCGTTCGACTTGGCGCGTGGGGCTTGGGTTTGGCCATTGTTGCCGCGGTTTTTATGGTCAGTGTTCTTCGGCCATTGTTCCAGCGGAGGACCATTCTGGATTTTGCGCAGGAGATCGAAAAGGAGCGGCCCGAGTTCCAGGAGCGATTGAGCACCTTGGTTTCATTGTCAGGTGGAGGACAGAGTGCGGTAGGCGAAAAGGAACTCGTCAAGGCGCTGGGAAAAATGGCGAAACGGGATGTGAAGCGAATCAAGGCACGCAAGGATTTCCCGATGAGGCCGGCTCTTGGTGCGCTTGCCGCGATTGTCTTTGGTGGAGTTTTGGTGGGACTTGGATTCTGGCTGAGTCCGGGGAAGACACAGCGAGTGTTGATGAGGGCGGGGAATCCGCTATCGGCGCAAGGGAATGTTTTTTCGGATGGCTTGAGCGTGGCTCCGGGAGACTTTGTCATTGGTGAAGGGCAGCCATTGACGATAAGCGTGCGTGCCAACCGTGGCGCAGATGATTTCGCCGAGATTTTGCGATGGGAAAAGAAGGCGGATCCATCGATCGAGAAAATGGCGGTCGCAGATGCCAGTGATTCGAGTGCCGAGGACGATTTCACCATCCGTTTCCCGGCAGTTTCCCGATCCTTTTCCTACCGGATTCGCAAAGGCAGAATGGTTTCGGCGATGCATCGGGTGGAGGTCATTCCTCGCCCCAGCGTGGAGACGATGAGTGTGCGCTATTTGTTTCCGTCCTACACAGAACTTCCCGAGAAAAAGGTCGAAGGTGGTGCTTTGAGTATTAGTGCGGTCGAAGGGACCCGGGCGGAAATGGCGTTTTCGGTCTCGCGCCCGGTGAAGGATGCGACTCTTTATGTGAATGAAACGCCGCTGTGGGCACATTCGCGGACTGGAGATCCGCAGAAGCCGGTTTTGACATGGAAGGTGGATTTGAAGCCGCACTACACGGGGATTTGGCGACTGGAATTGCGGGACGAATCCGGGGTGACGAACGAACCATGGGAAGGCATCATGGAAGTGGTTGCCGACGCCGCGCCAAGAGTGGCGGTATTGTCTCCGTCGGTGCAGGAGTTGGAAGTGCATCCGGATGAATTGCTTCCAGTTTCGTTCGAGGCCGCGGATGATTTCGGTCTCAAGTCCGCGTCGATTTTCCTGAACGGAGAGAACGGGACGGTGAAGGAAGTTTCGGCGGGTTCATTGGGTGGAGAAAGTAACTTGGAACTCTCTCTCAAAGAACTCGCGGAGGCAGAAGAAGAGGTGGTAGAGTTGATCGTTCGTGTCACGGATGGGCGTAGCGAAAAATGGGGTGGTCCTCAGGTGACGGAGTCTGAACCGGTGGTTCTCCTGTTGTCGAGGAGTGCCGAGTCTGTGCCGGTGCAAACGTTGGCTTCGCAGCGGAAGCGTTTTGCAAATCGCCTCTGGTCCGCCATCGAAGTCTTGATGGAAGCGGAACGGCTGGCATTGCCTCTTCCATCGCGGTTTGTGGCCAACGCGCCGAGGGAAGGGACGCCGTTGCAGGCGATCGGGAGCCATTGTGCGATGGCGGAGGAATCCGTGAATGAAGCCGCCAGTGCCATGCGGGAGTCGGCGTTTTCCCGGCAGTCGATGGCCCTTGAGGCTATTGCTTACGAAGATATTTCGGCATCTCGTCGCGCGATTTCGGAGGCACTTTTGGAAGAACGTTCACGGGGTAAGGCCCATGAGTCTCGGAAAGCGTTGCGGTCGATTGAAACTGCCATTTCCCGACTGCAGCAGGTTCTTCGAGACTTTGATGATTCGGCAATCGAGGCGACGATGGCGGCGAAACTTGAGTCGCTTTCGACACAGCAAGCTGAGTTGGCTGAACTGATTTCCGATCCGAACAACATCGCGATGTTGCCGGAGTTGCAGGAGGCGCAGGGGATTTTGGCAACGCAGCTCGGAGAATTGTTGGCGCGCGGAGCAGAGTCGAAGGCGCGTCAGTTGTTGGAGACGATTGAAAGTGGAAAAGATCTTGTTAGTGCACTGGCGACCTTGGAGGTCCGACAGCGCGAACTTGGCGAAATGATGTTGCGATTGGATGAGGGTGAGAAGGGGGAAGGAGCGTTTGACGAATTGCTTTCGATGATCGCCGTCGAACAGCAAGAGCTGGGTATATTTGCGAGTTGGCTTGGTTGGAAACAGGGAGAAAACCTGCAGAAGCTGGGGTTTGTGGCGATGAACGGGGATTCGGTGATGGGCTACCTGTTGAGTGGAGGTGCGGAGGATGCGTCTCGTTCGGCGACGGCCAATGAGGTCATCATCAAGGAACTTATTGAGGACGCCATCGATGAGGATCGCGAGGATTTGTCTTATTTGCTAAGTCGGCAAGAGCGCCTGCGAGGGCAGATATCAGCGGTGGCGGACGAAGAATTCGATGCCGCAGTGCTCGTGTTTCAGGAGCGCCTTCTTGAGCAAGCGCGGGAATTGGAATCCCTCAGCGAAGCCCTTTTGCCGGTGGTCATGCAGTTTGTGGCCGTCACCGCGAGGCGTGATATCGACGAAGCACGTGAGGCGTTGAAGTCTGGAATCCATTCCGCAATCAACGCCTCGCAATATCTCGAAGGCACGGCAGAGTCTCGTTTTGCCTTTGTGGCAAACCCCGGGAATTTGCCTCACCATCAAAGTCGTCCGCCGGGGGCGCCGCCGGCACCAGTGCGATTTGGAGATGGGGCGCCGGCGAATTCGATTCCCGGGGATTCTGAAAAACTCGCAAACGCGACCGTGGACTTCCCCGATGGGGCTGAACCGATCATTCGTCGGTTTCCTCCGGTTATCGGAGATATGGAAATCGTTATTCTGCAGGATTTGCCGGCGGAGAAAAGCCAGAAAGAAGAGACGTTTTCGAGGGCGGAGTTTGTGCAAGTCCGCGGAATAACGGACGGTATCGGAGTGGCCGGAAGAATGGCGATCAAGGCGGCGGACGATTGGGCATCGGCGAAGGCCTACTTCCGGCGAGCGGCCGAGAGTTTATCGAAAATTGAGTTGGATGAGACCGGGCTTTATCTCTCGGAGGATGTTCGGGATGCATTTGAAGCAGTGATGGAGGCGGAATTGCCCTCAGAGGCGGCAATTGCGGCTAGTTTGGCGACGGAGGGATTGCAGGAGATGGCGTCAACTTTGGGGACAGAAGAGAGCGCGGGCACAGGCTGGGCGGACTTGGCGGACGAAATCGCGGAGGATCAGCC
>JBCCWV010000095.1:0-17576 GCA_039192745.1 Verrucomicrobiota bacterium
AAAAGGAGATCTTCTGGTAAGAGGAGAACCTAGAGGAGTGTTAGGCTGAGTGAGATCGACCAGTGACCGTGTTCAATTCACTCCCTAGCAGCTCCCGATCCCATTTTTCGCCCCTCCGCCCACCGATTTTTTCCGCCTTTTGCCGTCGCTTCGAGTTCCCCACAAATGTGACGGTTCCGTAACCTGCTCATATTGAGTAAGTGTGAATGAAGTTCACAGAGTTATTCACAAGTCGTTGTTTTTCAACTTTTTAGTATCGTTTTTACTTGCATATATCTTTGACCTGCGCTTAGATAAAAATAGTTCCGCAAGGGACGAGATCTTTGACAGAAGAAGGTTCGAGAAGCTGGCGTTTTGTGCGGCAGTGGAACGGGCCCGCGATAAGTCCGGATGAAAGTCCGGAGAAATGGTCGGGACGAACTGGCGTTCCCGGCCCCTGAAAGCAGCCATGCAAATCTGTTTGGTCAAGTTTCAGGCAGATGTCACCGATTCCCTTGAGAAGGGTCGTTCCTTCTCACGTTTAACGACCCGGGAATCAGGCGGTGAGCGGAGTCATGGTCATTGCGGCGCGAGCTGTGGGACAAACATGACGGAATCATCCGCGAAACCGAGTGACGCCCGGTTGGTTCGTGATTTCGAATCGAAGGGCGAACGCAGTCGGTCACAGACCGTAAGTTGCGACTGCGAGCCAGTGTGGGGAAAGCCCCGTCCCGGCGGTGAAGGACGACTTCAACCAGCCGCCAGATCGCTCCGGTGTCGCAACCGGAGTGGGAAAAAGGGAAAGCGCCCCGCGAAGTGAGTGCCCCCAGGGAAGGCGTCGATCGCAAATCGGCGAGGACCCGGTGGGTAACAATAAGCTTCGAATGAGCGGGAGGCCGAGAGGTCGTCCGCCTGAGAAAAAGAACAGCAACTCGAGGGTTAAGAGACAAGACCCGTCGTCCGAGGCCAACGATCGGCGCCCGCAAGGGAGCGATGCCGACCTGGGGCAAGGAGAGGAGTCACCGAAGAATCTCAGCGGTTTCCAATCCCGGTCAGAAAGGAACGAGCCGGCAGGCTGGCGAATTTCAGGCCAAGAAGTCTCACCCAAACGTCCGTGTGGAGACACGACGGGCCGGCCCCGCTGCGGGGTCGAAGAGGAATAGCAATCGTCCTTGCTAACCAACGTAGCGTCGGGGAACTGACAGCCAAGACCACTCGACGGGTGGAATTGGGCGCCAAATGTCAGTAATCGGGGAAAGAGAGCGTGGCGAGCTCCCACACTCCCACTTTTTTTCAGAGCAATCTGAAGAAAGACCAAAAACTAAACGCGTTTAAATCAGCAAGAGGTCCGCAGACGGGAAACCGCCAGCGGGCCTTTTCGCATTTTTAGGTCCGGTGATTTTGTGCAACGCCGCCGAGGCTTCTCGCAAAAGAGGCACAAGAGCCGGATTTGTGGGGGTTGAGTTCAAGATTGAAGGAATCTATGAGGTGAAAGCAGCGATAGAGGTGGCGCACCCGTGCCCTCACGGGCCTTGGCATGCGCTTGCTGATAGAAGGACTCTATCAATTGCCTGTTAATTGTGTCCTTCATCGTCGGCAAATTGCGGCTCCGCTGGAGGTTTATATCCAATGGCCCGTGAGGGCACGGGCGCTCCGGCAGATGGCACCTTCTGCAAAACAGTTCCCCTCTTTTGCGAAACTGTTTCTTGGAGCCGTTCAAGCTGAGGTGAAGCTGCTACAGAGAGGGCGTTTTGCTCTTTTCGGCAAAGTGTGGTGAGGGAACCGATCGGGATCAATGACCAAGCAAAAGCCCTGCGGACGGAGAAGGGTTCCGCAGCTCCTCTCTTCCGACGGAGTCGCAAGTCTACTTTCACGCCGCCGGAGCGGATTCATCCATTTTTAGTGAGACGGCTTTCAGGATTTGCCCGCCTTTGTCAGCGGGACGATTTTGGCATCGCGCTCGGAGAGCACGATCCACCAGAACCAATTGGTGGTTGTCGGTAGACTCTGAAGGTTGCGAATCGTCACGGTCCGCACTCAACCATCCGCCAGCGACGGCAATTACAAGCCCGCGGGATGGCGACGCTTGTAGCCGCTGGTGGGGCGATTCCGCGTCGTCCAGGTTGGACCGCGGCCTTGACCACGGTATCCGGTGTCGAGGCGGAGGCCACCGACGGTCAGAAAGGTGTGGCCATCCTTGGCGTAAACCGTGATCCACTTCCCGTCGCCTTTTTTCCCGTAGTTCTTGAAGCCTTTTGACGGCATTGTGGACTCTAACAAACCTGCCTTGATCAGCGCGTAAGACACCGTGCCGGAGCAATCGTAGCCCGTGTCATCGACGTGCAGATGACCACCGCCATACTTGTAGGGCATACCCTGAATGCGATTTCCCGCAGCCACCACTCGATGTACAGCCGCGGGTGCACTCTTCGGAGCAACCGCATATCCGTTGCGAAGTATAACGGATTTGCCGTAATCGAACTGATAAGAGTAGGGCTCACTCGTGCGACAACCGCTCAGTGCCACCATCGAGGCCAGCGCTAGCCATTTCACGCAACTCATTGACATCCGGTAGTTTACCACATGGGGCAAATTCCCCGTTTCACGTCGGCTCTTGCCAATCTAGTCGGCAAATTCCAATTCCGGCTCGAGGTCCTCGTCCGTCTTCGGCACCTTTTTGCGCTCATCGACCTCGCGCGTGACCGGACGCCCGAGGATTTCCTCATAACGTCGAATGTATTCCATCGCTGTCGCCTCATGACTGAAGCGTTCGCGCGATTCCCGCATCACGCGATTCAGAATCCATGTGCGTTGATCCTCTTTGAGCTCGAGGAATTTCATGGCCTCATCGATCGACCAGCGTAAAGCGGCACTGTCAAAGACGTTAAACAGGATGCCGTTGCCGGTGTTGGCGTCGGTGTTGAGCGCTTCAACCGTGTCGTGCAAGCCACCGGTGTCGTGGGCGAGCGTGAGTGTTCCATACTTCGGCGCGACCATTTGCGGAAGACCACATGGCTCGAAGGAAGAGGGCATGAAGATGAAATCCGCCGCAGCGTAGGCGCGGTGTGAGAGTCCTTCGCGAAAGTCGTGGACGGCAACGCGCCCGTGAAGTTCGTCCGTGTAAACGATGTCGAGGAAGTGTTGCTTGAAGACACCATTCGCAATAATGGCGATCTGCATCCTCGGGTAATCGACGGTCAGATCGTGGAGTATGTCCGTGAGGAGTTGGCAACCCTTCTGCACGGGATCGAGCCTCGATGGCCAGTAGAAGAACGGGGCATCCGCGTCTTCGTTCAGCCCGAGCCGCCGCTGCAATTCGACTTTGTTCGCCTTTTTCCCTTCGTAGATGTTCCCCTCGTTGTAGTGGAAATCGAGATAAGGGTCGGCGCGCGGATCAAAGATCGGGTCCGGGGCATTGAGAATCCCTGTCGCACAACCCGCATCACACTTGGCCCACAGCTCGTGAATGATGTGACCGGGAACAAATTGGTGAATTCCGTCGACGACTTCGCTGAGGAATTTCGGCGACACGGAATTGACGTGCGAGGCGGAGAAGATTCCACTCGTCAAAAGGTCGACATGATTCTGGCCGCGGGTCTCTTCGTAACAACCTGGCGTGTTTTGGAAATAGAGATTCTGCCAGAAATCGGCCGCATCAATGCCCCTGTCCTCAATATGCTCCAGCGTCATCCGCTCGGTGTGGATGTTGTGCATCGTGAAGAGCGTCGGAATGTCGTGTTCACGCGCGAAGGCGGGTATGAGTCCCGTCATCCAGTCATTGCAATGGATGAGGTCAGGCTGGACCTGCGGAATGATGTGATGAATGACCTCGCGTTGGAAGGCGAGCGCGATGAGGTGGTTCTCCGCGCCGTAAACGCTCTCCCGGTGGTAGAAAACGCGATCTTCGGCGAGGTGAATGTGTTGTTCGGGCAAGGCGCGACTGACCTTTTGAAACTCGTGTTCAAAAACCTGGGCGATGTCGAGGTGGAACATCCGCCGGAAGTTTGGCAAGGCGACATGCACGTCCGCGCCTTGTTCGTGGAGGGCTTTCACGAGCGAGGCGGAAACATCCGCCATGCCGCCGGCCTTCGCTGAGAGCCGCTGGGCCAGGTTGCCCATTCCCTCGGGCAAATAGGTAATTTCCGGAGTGACAACGAGGATGCGCGGAAGGTCTCGTTTCGGTCGAGGGGCGCTGACACTCATCAAAAGAGAATACCCGATTTTACAAACGATCACAGATGAAAGTGAGCAAAATTTCATCGCGTCACTTACCGGTTTCGACTTTGTCAAATTCGCGCAATCCTGCCTGACAGTGATCGAATCCCATGTTTGGGTTCCCGTCATGACGCCCTCCCTCGCCGCCAAAGCTTCTCTCTTTTTCTGCCTCCTTCTCGCGCCTCTGGTTCAAGCCGTTGAGCCCGTCACGAAGATCGCGTTTGGATCGTGCGCCAAGGAAAGCCGCCCTTCCCCGATCTTTGCTGCAATCAACGACTTCGGCCCCGATGTTTGGATTTGGATGGGTGACAATATCTACGGTGACACCTCCGACATGACGATCATGAAGGAAAAGTGGGACCGTCAGAAAAACGGCGAAGGTTATTCGCGGCTTCGGGAATCGAGCATTGTCATCGGAACGTGGGATGACCACGATTTTGGCAAGAATGACGCCGGGAAGGAATTCGCCGCAAAGGCGGAGAGCCAGCAGTGTTTTCTCGATTTCCTTGATGTCCCCGCCGACGATCCACGCCGCGAACGTCAGGGCGTATATGCCAGCCACACATTCGGTGAAGGAGACCGCCAAGTGAAAGTCATCCTCATGGATACCCGCTACCACCGGGACCTTCCCAGTGAAGATGGAGACATTCTCGGAGAAGAACAATGGAGTTGGTTGGAGGAAGAACTCACTTCTTCAAAGGCGCCGGTGAATCTGCTCGTCTCTTCCATTCAGACAGTGCCGTCTGAGCACCGCTTTGAAAAATGGGCCGAGTTCCCGAAAGCAAAGGATCGGCTCTTCGCATTGCTTTCGCGCGATGACGTTCCGCCAGTGACCATTTTGAGCGGCGACCGACATCTCGCGGAAATCTCGGTGGAAAAAGAAGACGTCAACTACCCGCTCTATGACATCACCTCATCTAGCCTCAATGCGGCGTTCGGCGGAAACCGGGAAGAGCCGAACAAAAGAAGGATCGGTGAGAACTTCCGCGGAACCAACTTCGGCACCCTTGAGATCGACTGGGACGCCACACCACCGAATCTCAAGTTTGCCATCCGCGACGAACAGGGAGTCGCCGTGCGAGAGGTCGAATTGGCGCAAAAGCGCTGATTCTCTGGCCGATCAAGCGTCACCAGTCCACGCTGCGTTGGACTTCACTGCGGTTTCCAAATCGTCGTAGATATCGACGTAGTCGACGGAGCCATCCTCGTTTTTCATATCGCGAAGCCGCCAAAACCCGCGGTTTCCTTAACGGAAAAACTCCTGTGAGCCTTCGCGCAAGTAGGGTTCGCCGCCATTGATGTGAGAGACGCGGATCTCAATCACGCCGTCGAAGAAGAATCGTCTTTCTTCCACGCGGGTGATGTCGCCGTTGATCTTCAAATAATCACCGTTGGCTTCGCTCCTTTGTTCACCATTGATCGTCAAAGCACCTCCACGATTTTTCACGGTCGCCGTTCCGTATTTTTCCCAACTGATCCACTGCAGCGTTAGCGGGCGCTCTCCCGTCAGTTGCCTCGCGGCTCGCTTGCTCTCTACCACCGTCTCTCCGTCATGATCGCCAGAGACCGCGTGCCGAGGTCCCGTGCAAGCCGCGATGGAGAGACAAAAAGCCACTGATCCTAAGACCGTAACGATGCTGGAAACTTGCTGCTTATTCATCCAATCGAGCTTGCCACTTTCCCTTTCAGGACGCGAGTTCATTCCTCATCGAAACCGGAATGGCCAGCGCCATCCGCCGTCCCCCGCCACTCGGATATCTGCATTTCGAAACGCCATCCACGCCAATCCTGCAAAAACGGCCGCAACGATCACGAGCCCAATTACCGGTCCGGGACTCAATCCAGTGACTGCATCGCCATCGAAGTACGTTTGCACGGAAAACTGAGCCACCGTCTCCAATCCTTTGATGGACCGAGCGAGCGTCGTCACCAAATACCCGGCGAAGGCATAGATCCCCACAAACATGGCTGAGGCAGTTCTTGTCGGAAGCATCGTGCTGAGCAACAAGGCGAGTGCCGCATAGAGAATGGTCACGGCAAGCGTGGAGATGTAAGGCCAAGCGAGTTCTACCGGCGAGTAACTCAATTTCTCCGCCCTGATAACCCCGAGCCACAATCCTAACCATCCCACCAAGCAAATAATGAAAACACCTGCCACCAGTGCTGAAAACCGTCCCCAGAAGATCGCCGCTCTTGCTACCGGTTGCGCGAGCACGAGATCGAGCACGCCACGTTCTTCATCCGCTGCGATCATCCCACTTCCGGTAATCGCCGCGTAAATCCCGAGAATGACGGGCATAAAGGTGAAGTAGCGCAATTCGAGGAACCCTTCAGGCGTCATCACTTTGCGAGCCGCCTCCAATCCTCCGATAAAGGCAAGCAATTGCCTCGGAAGACCCTCGATGATCTTCAGCAAATTTTCCGCGTTCTCCGCCACGATGTCGTAGAGAGGAATCACAAAAAATCCGAGAAGGAAAAGGGGCATCGCCCAACCAAAAAGATTCCAGGCTTGCCGCACCATGGTGTGCCGAAAGACGATGGCGAAAACCCTCACTCGTTCCCCTTTCCGTTCGAATCTTCCGAGTAATAGGCCAAAAACACTTCTTCGAGATTTGGCGGACGTGACTCCAGCGACTCGACTTCGTGGGCTGCGAGCAACTTCAGCAGCCGGTTCATTCCGCCCTCGACGGCGAGACGCACCACCCGCCCATCGTCTTCCATGCTTATCACCGTCACTCCGTCGATGTCCTCGAGTTCCGTTTTTGCGACTGCCTGCGGCGCCTCAAAAATCACCTTTACCCGCATCATCCCGCCGCCGGTCAACGCCTCGGTCAACCCGGTCTCAACGATCTGACCTTCGCGAATAATCGCGACTTCGTCGGCAATCTGCTGAACTTCCGCCAGCACGTGGGATGAGAAAAAAACCGTCGCCCCTGCCTCTCTCGCCTCACGCACCAACTCCAGCACCGTCTGTTGCACCAATGGATCCAATCCACTGGTTGGCTCATCGAGAAGCAGCAATTCAGGCTGGTGCAGAAAGGCCGCGATGATGCCGACCTTTTGCTTGTTCCCCTTCGAGAGCGTCTTGACTTTGGCTCGCAGATTCAATTGCAGCCGTTCCGCCAACTCGAGCGCCCGCTTCTCCATCTCACCATTTCCTCCACGAACTGCGCGGAAAAACTTCAGAGTCGCGCTCACCGTCAGGTTTTCATCCAATCTCAACTCCCCTGGCAAGTATCCACAGCGCGCTTTCACGCCAACAGGGTCACCTTGCGGGTTCATCCCGAGAACCCTGACATCCCCACCACAAGGTCGGATCAAATCCAAAAGACAACGAATCGCCGTCGTCTTCCCCGCTCCATTCGGCCCAAGAAACCCAAAGACTGCACCCTCGGGCACTCTCAGGTCGATCCCCCGAAGCGCCATGAACTTCCCATAAGCTTTCCTCAATCCCGCTACCTCAATCGCCGGAGGACTGGTCGAAGACGTTGACGTAGCCGGCATATTCGTAGCAGACAAAACGTTTCAGACTTCCAGCAGAGACGCAATCGATGTTTCTCACCACATCGCGACTTTTTCACCGTCACTGCTGGCCCATTTGATCACGAAAGAATGCGATTCTGTCACGTATTCGCCGGATAAATTGAGTCCCGAATCATCCGGCACCAGCAGCATTCCCATCACGTCGGAAACGGCAAACGGCGCCTGGAAAAACCCTTCCGGCACAGAATCTCCCCGCGACCATCGCCAATCTTTGGACCCCGGCTTCGCGGAAGCGCCAATCCAGTAGGGAACCTGCTTCCCGCCATCCTGAAGAATCTTCTCCCGGAGCCAGCTCAGTTCAGCCCGGTCGTTTGCACTAACAAGATCACCGCCCAGCTTTCTCGCCAATGTCCGCGCCTCGCGCCACGACATGGGAAGATTGACCCGGAGATAGCTGACATCGCCACGCCTCAACACGCCGTAAGTGGAATGCAGGAAATAGTCCCTGTAGGTATCATCTTCTTCCAGAGACTTGATCAACAACCTGCTCTTGATCGCCTTCTGAAGGAAGTCATTATCTGAACGCACTAACACTTTAGCCAAATCTGCGGGTGACGCTCCGTTTCTCCCCAAAAACTGGCCTTCCTCCGCCGATGCTGCCACTTGCAGAACCAGTCTGAACCCGACATCCCTTCGTTTTTCCTCCTTGGGTTCATAAGTCCGCAAACGCAGCCTCGAGGTGACATTGGCCCCGACTATTCCACGAACGATGGCACGCTCCCCCAACGAATTACTTTCGTCCTGCACCCACTCACCCGCATTTGCCAGCAAGTCTCTGAATCCTCCAAGAGCCTCATATCGCCCGCGTCTGCCGACTCCGAGAGCATCCGTCGAGGCGAGCGGCGCCGCGGCCTCCCCCTCGTTGATCTCGAAGACGACGGATTCCTCGTGTCTCCGCTGAATCTCCCCGGAACTCAGTGGCTGCATGCGACGCCCGCGCGGGGACAAGAGCGGACTCTCGGGAAGATTCGCCGCCAAACTCCATTCAAAGTCCGTCGGCAATCGGAAATACTGCTCCTTCGCAATATATCCCGCCTTCAAATGCTCCTTGGTCAGGGTCCGGCAGAACTGCTCGGCTTCTTCAAACGACACATCGACCCGCGGACCATCGGGCCCCTTGGCCAGACCCTCTTCAAGCTCCGCCAACATCACCGGCCTTCCCGGAAGCGCCCGGAAAACCCGCCCACTGCCGTCGATCCAAACTTTCTGTCCCTCGACAGGCGATTTGACGCGGACAAACGGAGTCGATCCGTCAGTCCCCAGAACCGAACGAAGTCCGGGCAACTGCTTCAGCACTTCCACCGACGATGCCACCTTCGCATCCCGGTAAGTCAGCACTTGCAGGGATTGCATCCCGCCCAACGGCGCCAGGGTCGCAACTTCGGTTCCATCCAGTCTCAACGTTTCGAGTGGAAGCCCGGAGAGCGGAGAGATCGAAGTCACCCCCGTGTTGGACAAATTCAATTCATGAAGAACCACCCCGGCCAACGGCGATATATCGGAGAGGCTCGCATTCCCTGACAGGTCCAGCCGCGCGCGGTCTGCCGTCACGGAAAGATGCAGGTGCCACTCGCCCTGTTCCTCGTTCAGTGTCTTGATCTGGTCGACCGCGCCGACAAGAGCCTTCGCGACCTCGAAAGGATTCTTGCCAAGACGTAATCCTGCCTTGGAATCCCCCGGAAGAATCTCCTGCATCTTCGCGAGCGCCTTCTGTTCCGCGGCGTAGTCCCCTCTCGCCTTCGCCAGCCTTGCCACTTCATCAAACTCCAGGAAGCGGTCGATCTTCTTCGCCAAGTCTTCCGCCATCGAGGCCATGACATCGAATTCCGGATGCCCTTCTTCAACCCGCGACGCCATCAAGAGCATCGCCTCCTTCGCTTGCTCGTAACGTCCCGCCTCCACCAGCAAATCAAACGTGCGCTGCATGTCCAATCGCGACACCTCTCCTCCTTCCGCAAACGCCATCAGCATCGCTACGGCGGAATCCGTTTTTCCTTCGCGAAGCAGCGCCTCGACCCTCAAAAAAACTTCCGAAGTCACCATCATCTCTCCCGAGGTCTCTGATCCCGTAATGAGATGTTTCTGCTCGTAGAGAATCCACGCCATGGCGGCCAGCGTGATCATCCCGAGCACGACAGCGAACTTGAACTGCCAACTCGCCAGCCAACTCCCCATGCCCTCAAGCTTCCCGCGGGAGTACCGGTCCTCGCGATGACGGTATTCGCCGTCCCGTTTCCTCCCGAGATCAAAATCGTCATCCCTCATCCTTTCGCCGACGAATCCTGCCCGGAATTCCTGAAAATTCTGCGGACGCTCCTCCGGCGTGCCATGCATGGCACGCAGAACCGCGTCATCAACGTAAGTCGGCACCCCCGCTTTCTGCGACGGCAACGCCGCAAAGGACCCCTTTGGCAAACCGCCGGTTAACCCTTCGTAAACTATCACTCCGAGCGAAAAAAGATCACAGTGAGCTTTCGCTTCCGCCATCCCTCCCTGTTGTAATTCACCGGGAAGGTAATCAAGCATCTTCCGGTTTCGTGGCCGCATCAGACTCGACCAAAAATCAAACAAGACATTGGCATAGCCAATCCCGACCACTCGAATCTCTCCCTGATCATTGACCAGGATCCCCGCCGGCGAGAGCGCCCGATGACGGACCCCATCCTCATGCGCAGCCTCCAATGCGCTTCCAATAGACTCGACCCATTGAGAAACTTCTTCAAAAGGGACCACCGTTTTCCCGAGCCGGTTCATCAGCGGCTCACCGTCAAAATCCTCCGTCACCATGACCCCGAAGCCTCCGGCTCCTGTGACATGCAACACCGGCAAAATGTTCTCATGCTTCAATCCCTTCGCGCCTTCCGCGTCGGGAAAGAGCGTCGCCTTGTCCGCATCCCCAAGACCGCCGAGTTTCGATGCAACGACCCAAGCCAAAAACTTGCGTCCATCGGCGATCGTGACCCGGAAACTCGCTCCCTCCTCCACCGCCAGAACCGGCTCAATGGCCAGCGCTCCCGGGAAGGCCGCGTCCAGCGCCGCCGCCCGTGGATCACCCGGTCGAGCCGACACTTCCGGCGATTCCGGTGCCACCCGGTTGTCCGTGGAAGTCAGCGAAAAACTGGAATTTCCCATATTGCCGCAGATTTTTGCCCACAATAATCTAGGGAATCCATAAATCTAACATATCTTGATAAAAATCGGTTAGACCCCTCATCTCGTGTAGGAACGAGATCCGGGAGGCAGACAAATCCTTAGCCTCAAGCCTTCCAAAATCGCCTCATCATGAACAAGCCCAACGGGCTTCAATCCCACAGCCCAAGGTTGGCTGAAGCGTAGCGGAAGCCTACCCTGGGATTCATCCATACCTCAAATTCGAACCCTGAAAGGGTTCCACCACACTTCTCTTACCCCTTCAGGGTAACTGAAATTCTCGGCGGACCGTACTCCGGGACTTGTAAGCAACCCGCTTCTCAGAACTGATTTCGCCACATCATGCTCTCGACGGGCTTTTCAGACCGCTCGTTGTATTTGGCGCTCAACTTTTCACGATAGCTCGTCGCGATGTCGCCCTCGACCTCAAAATAGATCAACTGGGCGATTGGCATCCCCTCGTAAACGCGCACCGGCTGGGTCACGGACATTTCCAGCGTCCAGTGATTGCAGAAACCGACATCCCCTTTCCCCGCTGTCGCGTGAATGTCGATTCCCAGACGCCCCACGCTACTCTTGCCCTCGAGAAACGGAACGTGCTTATGCGTCTCCGTGTATTCGACGGTTGATCCAAGATAGGTTTTTCCAGGCGTTAACACGTAGCCATCCGCCGGGATTTCGAAATGCTCGATTTCATTGTGCTTCTTTGCATCGAGAACTTCGTCGCGGTAGGTGGCCAGGTGACGACTGAGATGGACGTCGTAGCTATTCGAACCCAAAACTTCCGGACGGAAGGGCTCGATGACGATTTCCTTGGAGGCGATTCCTTCGCGGATGGCGGTGTCAGACAAAATCATGGTCAGCGGTGCAGACAGATAGCGAGGCAATCCACGATTCCCACCCGATTTTTCGCGCCTCAGTCAAAAACCACCGTCCGGTTCTTGTAAACAAGGACCCGCCGGTCCGCGTGGGCATGGACAGCCCGCGCGAGGACGACCTTCTCCAGATCGCGCCCCCTTCGGACCAGCGCGCGGACCGAATCCCGGTGGGTGACGTGTTTCACGTCTTGCTCGATGATGGGCCCCTCATCGAGTTCATCGGTCACGTAGTGGCTGGTCGCTCCGATGACTTTCACGCCCCTTTTATAGGCTTGATGATAAGGTCTCGCTCCGGCAAAGGCGGGGAGAAACGAGTGATGGATATTGATGATGCGGTTGGGATACCAATGAACGAAGCGCCCGCTCAAGACTTGCATGTAACGTGCGAGAACGATGGTCTCCACTTCGTAGGAATCGAGAATCCGCTTCTGCTCATCCTCCGCGGCTTCCTTGTTTTCACGATTCACTTCCACGTAGCGGAAGTCGACACCAAACCGGCTCGCTGACTCTTCGAGGTCACGATGATTGCTGATGACCACGGGAATCTCCACTTTCAGTTCACCCGACTCTTGCCGCGCCAACAGATCGATCAAGCAATGAGGTTCCTTGGAGGCGAAGAGTGCGAGTCGCTGTGTTTCATCGGAAAAGTGCAGGGACCAATCCATTCCTTTTGGCTTCGCCAGATAGCTTTCAAAGGCCGTCCGCAAGCCGTCTTCGTCGAGTTCAAAGTTCGCGAGATCCCATTCCACGCGCATGAAGAATACACCTTCCGCACGATCGACATGCTGTTCCAGCGTGAGGATATTCCCCCGCTTCTCGTGAATAAACCCCGACACTGCCGAGACGAGTCCCGGCTGGTCCGCGCAGGAAACCAACAGGACCGCAGTGCGCTTTTTAGGTTCGCTCAAGTCGACGGTCTCCCGCTAAGGGGCGTTTTCCTCTGCCGTGTCACCACCAGCAATCGACTCCCGCATGTCCGTGTCGGCAACGACATTGCGGTAGCGGGCATAGTCCATGATTCCGAGGTTTCCGCTGCGGAACGCTTCCGCCATGGCCTGCGGGACCTGAGCCTCGGCCTCGACGACCTTCGCGCGCATTTCCTGCGTCTTGGCCGCCATTTCCTGTTCGCTGGCGATCGCCGCTGCACGTCGGACTTCCGCCTTTGCTTGGGCAATTTGTTTATCCGCCTCGGCTTGTTCGGCTTGAAGCTTTGCGCCGATGTTGTCGCCGACATCCACGTCAGCGATATCGATCGAGAGAATTTCAAATGCCGTGGAGGCATCGACCCCTTTTTGCAAAACGAGTTTGGAAATATTGTCAGGATTCTCCAAGACGTCCTTGTAGGAAGGCGAGGAACCGATCGAAGTAACAATACCTTCACCGACACGTGCGATGATCGTTTCCTCGGTCGCACCACCGACGAAGGCGTCGAGATTGGTGCGAACGGTCACGCGAGCGCGAGCCCGCACTGAGATACCGTCGCGGGCCACCGCATCAATCTTGTCTTTGTTCGCCGAGGGAGAAGGACAATCGATCACTTTCGGATTGATGCTCGTCTGCACCGCTTCGAGAACCGTTTTCGATGTCCCCTTCACCGCGAGATCGATGGCGCAGGCTCGGTCATAGCTGAGTTCGATTCCCGCCTTGTCGGCAGCAATGAGGGAGAGGACGACGTGATTCACGTTGCCACCCGCGAGATAGTGGGCTTCCAATTGGTCGGTGGAAATTTCAATCCCTGCCTTGGCGGCTGTGATTCTTGAATCGACGATCAACGCGTTCGGGACACGCCGCAGAAACATTGCGATGAGCGTTGGGAAACTGACCGGCGCGTTCGCCACCCGGGCACGAAGCCAGATATTGAAGAACTTCGCGATGACGAGGAAGAAAAGCAGCGCAATGACGCCGACGATTCCGAAGATGATATAGTCTTGCATGGGTTTGGCTTTGAGGGTCCTACCTGTTTACGCTGGCATCAAATCACTTGGATCACCACTTGTCGATGATGGATTTGCGAGGCGCACAAGAAGCTTGCTGTCCTTTACACCTGTAATTTCAACCACGGCATTCCGGGCAATATATCCAGACGCCGTCGAGGCGTCGTAGCGGACTTTTTCCACTTTCACCTTACCCACGGGGCGAAGGTCTGTGATTGCGACCCCTGTTTTTCCGATCAACTGCTGCAGCTCGTCTCTTTTTCCCGCAGCGCCGCCCGCAATTTCAGCCTCGAGAATCTCCCCCCGAATAAACGGCATCTTGTGGAAGTTTTTCATCCACCAGATGAAGCCGATTCCAATGACCGCGATGATTCCGGATGCGATCAAGAGCTTCGCCCCCACACTGAGAAAATCGAACTCTGGCGAGACGAACAATATGACGATCCCAATCAACAATGCGACTGCGCCAATCAGGCCGGCAATCCCGCCGGGGAGGATGACTTCCAATGCGAAGAGGACAAATCCTACGCAAATCAATGTGACGACTACGGTGACCATCGTTGAAAATCAATTACGCCCGGGGAACTCCAGAGGTCAACGTCACAACGCCCAGACTCGCCGTTTGCCCTTGAGGGACTTCGGGCGGAACTTGCCGCGATGTTTGCCCGCCTGCTCTCATTCGCCATCATCACATTCTGGGTGGTCATGACCGCGCTCCTCGTCCAGAGCGTCTATTTCCCCGAGTCCAACCGCTTTTCCGCCGTCGATCCTCGGCACGTGGCCCGCCTGTTCTTTGCGAATACCGATTTTCACTCCCTCGAATTAAAGCGGGAAGGCATCTCGATAGCGGATGTCACCCTCTCCGGGAAAATCCACGATTCGGAGGCCACGGGAATCTCTTATGAATTGCGGTGCCACGGCTCCGGGACATTCCGCCTTCCGGACGTTCCTCCGCAGCGCATCACGACAAACCTGACCTTTGAATTCGACACCAACTTCGCCATCACCGACTACCAGTTGTCGGTATCCCTTCACAAGGAGAATGCACGCGTCGAAATAATGCCGTCCGAGAATGGAAGCGGATTCGATTTCACACTCATCCAAGATGGGGAGGTGATCGCCGACTCCAACAACACGGCGAACTTGCCCGGCGTTGAGGAAATCGCCGCGATCACGGAAGGCGCCGGTCTCGGTTCTCCGGAAACGATCGAAACGTCCCTGCGCGATTTTGCGAAATCCATCGACATTCGCGGACGCCGATGCCAACTCGACTTTGGAGCCAGCACGGCGCCAGGATTCTGTCTCGGGATTAAACTCGTCGAAGAAGACGATGTGCAGCTTTACTTCACGGAGTCCGGAGAGCTATACCGGGCCGACTCAGTCTTTGAACTGGAATTGATTTCCGACCAAATTGTGGAGCCTGCACCGAGATCATGATCGAGATCGAAGACCTCACTATCTGCTACGGCGACCTCAAGGCGGTTGATAATCTCAATCTGACCGTCAGCAAGGGTGAATTGTTCGCTTTTCTCGGCCCCAACGGCGCCGGCAAGACCAGCACTATCAAGTCGCTCGTTGGCTTGATCCGGCCGACTTCAGGCGCCACTCGCATCTGCGGATTCGACATGCAGGACGATCCCGTGGAAGCGAAAGCGAGACTTGGCTACGTCCCGGATATCGCCGTCTTCTACGAGAAACTGACGCCGCGCGAGTTCATGGGCTTCATCGCGGACATCTTTGGAGTCGATGAAGAGGCCGGCGCGAAGGCCACCAATTCTCTCTTCGAAACCTTTCAACTTCACGAGTATGAGAATGAAAGAATCGAGTCGCTCAGTCATGGCACGCGTCAGCGGGTCGCCATCGCTTCGGGGCTTTTGCATGAGCCCGAAGTTTTCGTGATCGACGAACCGATGGTCGGTCTCGACCCAATTCTTGCCCGTGTCGTGAAGGACGAATTGCGGCGACGTGCCGACAACGGAATGACCATCTTCATGTCCACGCATCTGCTGAATATCGCCGAAGAACTCGCGTCTCGAATCGGCATTATCAATCGAGGGAAACTCGTTGCTCTCGGCACGATGGATGAGCTTCGTGAAAAGGCGGAAGGCGGCGACTCCGCCCTCGAATCCATCTTTCTGGAGCTGTTTCGCGAGGAGCCTGAGCCCGCCACCTCACTCTCCTGACCTCGGCTGATCTCTCGGCGAAATCTTGACCACGAGCGGTCGATGATCACTCGCGATGGGGCGCAGATGGCTCTCGAAAAGTAACGATTGCTTCCGCCGGACTTCCAGCGACAACCATCTACTAACAAGCACATAATCGAACCGCGAATAGGCGTCATTGACCTTCCAATGGTAAGTCCACGCCGTCCCATTCTCCGCCTCAAGGTTCAACCACGAAAGGTATCCCGGCTCTCCTCGCACCCCCTTCAATTCCCGCACAACCGGAGACACAGGATGATCGTTGAAGTCCCCGTAAACGAGGAGGTTTTCCTTCGGTGATTCCGCGAGGATCTCGCTGAGTCGCTGACGGGCGAGCGCCGCTTCATTTCGCCGCATCAGTTCCTCATCCGGATCATGCGGCGCCTGGAACTTCGATTTCAGGTGCAGCCCAAAGCATCGCAAGTGGTAGTCGTCCCGAACTTGAATCGTCACGTCGAGCATTCCCCGGCGGAAGGCCACAGGCTCATCCCCGATGCGGTAGGATAGGCGCTCCTGTGATTCACGCTCCACGATCGGATAACGGCTCAAAAGCGCGAGATGCCTGACGCCGTCCGAGGAAGATCGCACAAATTCGGTTTCCGAATACTCAAGGCCAACTTCTCCCAGCCGTTGACGAAATTCCTCCAAGTCCTCTTCGGCTCCAATCTCGCAAACGCCGAGAATGTCGGGGCGAATCTCCTGCAATATTGCCACACATGCCTCTCTCGCGGCGATCGGCTTTGACGAGAACTTCTTTCGGCTCCCCTGAAAATGGTCGTTGAGAAGATAGTTCCGCAGATTCCACGAAACGAAAGTGATCGTCTCTGTTCTGTCAGCAAGAAGCGACCCCGGAATCAGAAAAGCAATCGCAGCGAGGATCCACACCCATTGCCGCGTCCTTGCCATCGCGCTCTCGTTTCCGCGCTTTCAGGCCTATGCCTGCTTCGAGTCCTCGATCCGGGCCGGCTGTTTACCTTCCGGCTCGTCCCACGTCTTCTCCGCGTCTACCTGCGCACGTTTGATCTCGTGCTCAAACTCTTGCTTCGCCTTGTTGAACTCGCCCATGCTTTTGCCCACACCCTTGGCGAGTTCGGGAAGTTTCTTCGCCCCGAACAGAAGGAGAATGATCAGAAAGATGACGATTAGTTCTTGTCCACCGAGTCCCATCATAGCGGTAAAATTGGTAATTGGTTAGTCTTCAAGAGGGCGAGTCTTGCCCTGATGGCTTCGCGTCGTCGTCGTATTCCTGTTTGGCCTTTTTGAACTCTCCGATGCTCTTGCCCACACCCTTGGCGAGCTGGGGTAATTTCTTGGCGCCGAAAAGAAGCAGCACGATCAGCAAGATGATCAGCATCTCCTGACCACCGAAACCTATTGCGAAAAATGGAGTGTTCATGGGGTTCAATCGCTTCTGCGAATGCCATTAAACGTAGGTTTTATGGGGCATCTTTGCAAAAAATATGTTTTCCGCCCCCCGGGAATGCGGCTAAGGGCCAAGGAATGCCGGAACCGCTTCCCATTCACGAGATTGCAGATGCGATCGAATCCGCGCTTTCCCGCGAGGATTCGGCCCGGCGGGTTGCCCTGCGCTCGCTGCTCCGCGAGCGTGACGACGTCGCCGTCGTGCGGGAGGCCGACTCGGTCGACGCCGCGGTGGCGGCCCTCGCCGAACCGCC
>JBCCWV010000096.1:0-17140 GCA_039192745.1 Verrucomicrobiota bacterium
CTTCGGCACTGTCCCCGCAACGCTCGCGGGCGACAGCATATCCGGTGGTCGTGGTGGTGCTGAGGACGACGGGTGTTCCCGGTTCGCGCGTGCGGAGTTCGTCGATGAGCCGCTTGGCGATTCCCACTTCGCCGACGCTCACGGCGTGAAACCAGACCGGTCGATCCATTCTCTCCAGTCTCTTTCTTGTTTCGTCAGGATAAGAGGCAAACCGCTCTCGCAAGTGCCCGACGGGTTTTCCACGACGGCGAAGTTTGACCACATACCCCGGCAGAAGGACCAGCATCGCCAGCGGGAGCAGCAAGTTGTAAACGAAGAGCGAAAGCCGGAGCGACACGTTATTTCAGGCGGAAAAAGTGGATCATGGTAGATCCGTAATGGCGTTGGTCCAGAATTTCCCATCGCGGGTTTTCCGGAAGCTCCGTGTCGCGCGATGTTTCGAGGACAAAGAATCCGGCATCGGCGCAAATTACGGGGAGATCCGCGGACTCGACGAGTTCCCGTCCGAAGTTCCGCTCTTCGGCGTCTTTGCAGTAAGGAGGATCGGCGAGGATGAGATCGAAGCGGTGGGGCAATTTTGCCTGTTGGGAAAGAAATCGGAAAACGTCGGCGCTGCGGACAGTGCCCTCCAGCCGGGTTTGACGGAGATTCGTCTCGACGCACTTCGTCGCGAACTTGTTTTCATCAACGAATGTCGCAGAAGTCGCGCCGCGGCTAAGAGCCTCAATACCGAGGGCACCGCTTCCACAGAACAAGTCGAGCACCCGCAGGCCTTCCCACTCGATTGCGTGATGCAGGATATTAAAAACCGCTTCCCGCACCCGGTCTTTGGTCGGGCGAGTCTCTTCAGACGGGGAACGTAGTAGGGCGCCTTTGGCGGAACCGGAAATGACGCGCATGGTTCGTTCAGTTTGCCGGAGCGAGGCTAACGTTGCTGGTGAACGCGTCTACTTTGGTGACGGTTCCGAGTTGGCGGACGATGTCGGGGAAGGGGAGGAATGCGCCGGGTTGCAGGAAGTCGGCGAGCGGCGCTCCGGGCGTTCCCGCGACGTGGAAGTCGTGATAAATCCAATCGGTGCCGAAAAGCGGATCGAAACGGATCGGCATCGCGCCCTCTGCGGTTTCAAAGTAAACCGTGTCATTGGTGCGGCGATCCACGTAAAGGCGCGACGAGAGAAGGAACCGGCTGTCGAGCTGGGCGAATCCTCGCGCTCGTCCTAACATTCTACCAGAAGACAGCTTTGCATCGTGGACGACGAATTGACCGTTCGCCCCGGAGACTTGCACTTTGAACTCTTCGATCAATGCGCGGCCTTCGTCATCGATCGTCAGCATGTTGTTCAACCTCTCGAATCCGGCGTCGAATTCCACGGAGGCGTTGACGACTTCAGTGAAGAGCTGGACGGCTGAATTGGGCAGTTGGGAGAGGAATCCGCGCAAAGCGAGACGGCCATTGATCGAGCCGGAGGCAAGCTGAGCAGGGGCGTCGAGGGCGTTCATGGGAAGGATTTCCGTGGCTTCGACGCCGGTCCAGCCGAGCTCGGCTCGAACGGGCATTCCCCGGCGGGCAAGGTCAGCAAGCGCGGCCCCACGGAGCGAGCCGCCGCCGAGGGTTCCGGTGATTTTCGTCATGGCGACCGCGGTCTGCTTAACTTCAACCGGGCTTTCGATGTTCAAGGCAACTGGTCGCTCGCCGACATTGATGGCAGCGATGCGAAAAGTGCCGGTGCCGGGATTCTCATCCGCGAGGTTGACGGAAAGGCTGAGGTCTTCGACGACAATCTCGCCCAACGCTTTGAAATCATGTTCGAGGCGAATGGCGCCGCGATGGATTTCGACATTCTTCAAAACAATTTGCCGCGGTCCCTGTTTCTGTTTCTTGGGAGTCTGCACCGGAGTCGACGGTGGTGTCGGATTGGCGGCTTCGGCAGAATTCTTTGGAGGTGATTGGGGCGTGACTGGTGCCGGTGGTGGCGGTTGATTCTCGGTGATGGGAGGAGTCGTCGTATTCTCCACAACGATGGGAGCGTCGTCGAAGTCGGGTGGAACCGCGTCCGGCGAAAGCGGTGTCAGCGCCGGTGCCTGAGTTTGATTGGCGGGCACTTGCGGAGGTGAGGCGCCATTCGTGACAAGGAGGCTTCCCGGTGTAAAGAAGAACTCGGGTCGGTCGACGATCACACGTCGGATATCGATGTTGCGTTGGTGAAGGGTCGTCCAATCGGGATGCAAGGTGACGGCGCCGACGCGGTGCGGTGTGTCTTCTCCCTCGCGGGCAAAACGAATCCCTTCCAAATTCACTCCCGCGAACGGCAGCCACCAGACGCGGGAAATCTCCACCGTCCCGCCGCCCCGCATGCCCGCGATCCGGCGCTCGAGCTTGCTCTTCACCCAGCCGATATTCAGGCAAAAATTCCCTCCGATGATCGCGAGCAGGGGGAGGGCGGCGAGTCCGACGAGGACGCGCTTGAGGGTGAAAATCCGTTTTTTCCCGCGAGGCAAGCGGAACGGTCAGGGCGATCCCCTCGGGTCGCAAAGGGTTTTCGTTTTTCGAAATCTCCGCCGACACTGCGCGCGTGAAGCTCATCCTCTTCCTTTGCGGCCAAATCGGCGTGATGTGCCTGGCGCGATTCTTTTTCGGCTGGATGACGCGGTTTGCCGACGCGGGAGGTGCGGGAGGGGAGGCCTTGTTTTCCGGAGCGTTGGTGGGGTATACCCTTCTCGTTTTTCGTATCTTCGATGGCGTGACCGATCCGCTGGCTGGGACCTTGAGCGACTGGTGGAAACGGAAGGGGAGACCACGGCAGCAGCTCTTGCTCTTCTTCTTTCTGCTTCCGGCTGTCGGGCTCGTGCTTTGCTTCCTACCGTCCTCGGCAATGAGTCCGTTCGTTCGATGGGCAACGCTGGCGTCCGGGCTTCTGGTTTTCTTCGCGGGATACACGCTTTATGCGATTCCCTACTGGAGTTTGGTTGAAGATTATTCCGGTGGTGATCTGAAACTGCGGCGACGATTGTCGAACTTGTTAGGGCTGGGTATGATGATTGCGACCGGGCTCGGGTTTGTCGTGAGCGGTCCGTTGATTGAGCAATTCGGATATGTGACGGCGGCCGTGATCTTTGCCGTCTTCGGGTGCTTGTTAATGCCGCTGCCATTCTTCGCGGTGCCTGTGAAAGAGGCTTTGGAAAATGCCCAGACGGAAACGGGTGAACATGTGCCGTTGAGAAAATCGCTGAGGCTTTCGCTCACGCATGGGAGGTTTCTCGGATTGATCGCTCTTTTTTCCGGATCCCAAATGTCGTTCACCATCATGACGGCAGCCGCGCCGTTTATCACCATTGAGCTGCTCGGTGGATCGGAGAAAAACGTGCCGCTCGTGCTGGGGCCGTTGCTGGGCGTGGCGATTCCGTTTTTCTTTTTCGTGCCGGGCTTGTCGAAACGTTTTGGTTGGGAAAAAGGGATGCTCTTCGCGTCGATTGCGCTGGCGGTGGTTTACACGGGCACGGGCGGGCTCGGTCAGGCATGGATCGGCACGCCGATGCTTACGGCCTCCGTTGTCTTTGCCTTTGCTGGACCAATGGCCGCGGTTTTGCTCGGGATGGAGGGAGAAGCCATCGTCGATTGCGCAAGGGAGCGGGGAGGCGATGCGCTTGCGGGAATTTATTGGGGGGTTTTCAATTTTATCGTCAAGATCATGAACGGCGTGGCGCTGCTCATCAGCGGCTATCTCGCCGATTGGAGCCGCACGGCAGGGGATATTGCAGTGCGCAGTATGGGCTTCGCGGCGGGGGCTTGCCTTTTGGTGGGGGTTTCGGTGTATGCTGTCATCAAGCTGGCGACGAAAAGCGCGTCGGCGCCAAGATGAACAACGATCCGATCTACCTTTGGTCCAAACTTTCCTCCGCGAAGTGGCAGGACGCGTGGGAGGAGCGGTTTCATGCTATCGAGGACACGTCGATCGTCATCAACGAGTTCCCCGATAAGAAGACGATCCGTGTCGAGGCCTATTGTCGGCACGAGGAGCAGGCGGAGAAAATCAAAGAGCAATTCGGCGGGAGCATTCGCAAAATCGCCGACCGTGACTGGGTCGCCTTCAGCGCGCCGGAGTCGCCGCCGGTTATCGTGCGTGATAAGTTTCTCGTGACGCCGGACACGGACGAAGAGCGGTTGGCGAAGATTCGCGAGGAGAACGCGGAGCGTGAAGTTCTTCTGATCCCCGCGGAAATGGCCTTTGGAACCGGAGACCATGCGACGACGGCGACGTGCCTGCGGATGATGTGTGACCTCGTCGCCGAAGGATTGCTCCCAAACGAATTTAAGATGCTCGATCTCGGCTGCGGCTCGGGCATTCTCGCCATCGCGGCGATGAAGCTCGGCGCGTCGAAGGCATTGGGGACCGACTATGACGAGGCGGCGGTGCGGATCTCCCAGGAGAACTTGAAACGCAATGGACTCACGGATTCAGCGATTCGATTTGAGCAAGCCGACGTCACGACATGGTCGCCCGAGGGTGGCGATAAGTGCGATTTGATCTGCGCCAATATTTTCGCCGATGTCCTCTGCCAGACGCTTCCGAATGCAATCGGCTGGCTGGCCGCGGACGGAGTGATGATCCTTTCCGGGATTCTCGAAGATCACCTCGAAGACGTCGTCGAGGCTTCCGCCGCGAACGGTCTCGCCATTCGTGAACGGCGTCAGCGTGGGAAATGGGTGACGCTGCTCGCTGGACGGTAAATCCCCTACTTTTCAGGCTTTTTTAACCTTTAGTATGGAAATATGACCTTGCAAATGAGGAGTCAGACTCCGGAATTGTGAGGTAGCGGCAAAGTACCGTCGCGTCTTCGTAGCCGTAGCCGAACTCGGGAGAGTTCGGGGAGAGAGGACTCCGTAGTTTTTGAGGCTGAATATGTGGAAAACGCGTCACCAACTGCGGGCAAAACGATGGCGATGAAAGTGGGAACGAGGGGGGAACGACTGCGGAGCGTGCGCTGCCCGAAGTCTTCCGACTTCGGCTACGTGTTTCGTTCGGCCGCTTGGGATTGAGGTTTTGGGGCAGATGAACGACTGCCTCAGTGTTGACTGCAATAGCGGAGTTCAGGTCCGAAGCCGTTCTACCTCCAGATGATGAAGCTTCCAGAAATCGGGGAGGAATTGCCCCCAATTTCGTGGATCCAGATCGGGGTAACCGGCAACGATGGCGCCCAGGAAACTCCAATCCCGCCAGCTATCCGTGAGCTTTGCCTTCTCAGGATTGGAAAGAATGTAGAGGAGGGTGTCTTCGAAAGCGGAGTCGTTGCGCTCGGTTTCTTCCAAGACATGCTCGTAGGGTTGCTTTTGCAATTCAAAGGCTCCTTTTCCCCTGAGATGTTGATTCCAATGCTTCCGAAAGGTCTTGGAAGCGAGCATTTGGTCGCTTTCTTCAGATAGGCCCATCCAAAGAAAATGGGCATGGTCAGGCATGAAGCAATAGGCGGGACAGGCGATGTGATAGCGCGAGCAAATGTGAATAAGAAGTTCACGAAGAGCGGAGTGCATGTTGGATTCGAGCCAGCCTCCTTTTCGATCTTTGATCGTCATTGACCAGTGCACCCAAGCATGACCTCGATAGTGGTTGCTTGGGAGCCTCTTGAGGTGGGAGGGTGGTCTATCCTGGAGACTCATGGATTCACGTAGCTTCTGGAGAACGGCGGATCAAGCGGACCATAGTTTCCGAGTAGCCGAACTCGGAAGAGTTTGGGGGGATGGGGCTCCGCATACCTCGGGAATTGGATAGCGGGTGTGGCTTGATCGAATGGATGAAATTGACAGGAATGGGGGGCGTGAATGTGATCGATGGTGCTCTTCGGGAGGTTTTTGGAACCGGGCGCCTGCGCTGCCCGAAGTCTTCCGACTTCGGCTACGGAGAGGGCTGGATACGAGATAGTTTGGCTGGCTGACGTCAATTCAGAGGGGTTGATGGATTTGGAGCGAGTGATGGACGCATTGAACGATGCCGGCGAATTCTTTTCAGAGAATTGAAAGAACACCTCTTCCGGCTCCGTAGAGCACGGGAGAGAAGAGCCGGAAAACTGGCTCGGAATTGCCTTTTCACCACTGCCTGCTTCCACGATGGTTACTGAAACGCCCACGCGCCCTGCCCCTGCTTCACCTGTGAAGAAGAAACGATCGAAAAAAGCCTCCGCGGCCGATGCGAATGCGCCGGAGGATCCGAAATTGAAGTCGGCTTACCAGGCGACGCGGAAGAGTCTGATCGAGCGGCTGAAGAATTGGGAGGACCAGAAGAGTTGGGATGAGTTTTACAAGACTTATTGGAAGTTGATTTACTCGGTGGCGTTGAAGTCGGGGTTGCGGAGCGATGAAGCGTTCGACGCGGTGCAGGAGGTCATCCTTGCCATCGCCAAGCAGCAGAAGGAGGGGAAGTACGATCCGAACCAAGGGTCGTTCAAGGCGTGGCTCATGAACATGACGCGCTGGCGGATCACGGATCAGCTGCGGAAGCGGAAGAAGGATACGTCGGCGTCGCAGCGATCGCTTTCGCCGGACGGGGATGATCGGCGGACGGCGACCTTGGACCGGTTTGAGGATCCGGACGGGCCGGATTTGGAGCGGGTTTGGGATGCGGAGTGGACGCGGAATTTGACGGACCGTGCGTTGGCGGCGGTGAAGGGAAAGGTGTCGCCGAAGCAGTTTCAGATTTTCGATTGCTACGTCGTAAAGGGCTGGGCGGCGACGCGCGTGACGGAGGAACTGGGAGTGACCATCGCGCAGGTTTACCTCGCGAAGCACCGCGTGGGAGGCATTTTGCGGAAGGAGATTAAGGGATTGGAGAATGAGTTGTTGTGAAGCTTGCGGCGTTTGCGCGAGTAGGACTACTTGGTTCTGCATTCGTGGTCGTGGCGTTGATCGTCTGCGTCGTCTTTTCTCGAAACGAGGCTCTTCGCTTGGAATCCGAGTTAATGAGGAAGTTATCTGACTACAGTTCTAACCACGTGAGGCGAATGGAGATTAGCTTTACTCATGGATGGGGTTGGACGTGGCCACATTGGAGAATCACGCACAAACAAGAACCGGTAACTGATTTGAATTATATCGACCCTTCCATCTCCGTGGATCTTTTTGGCCGTTTGATTGATGGAGCTTCAAAGTCGATTGTGTTGGGTCTTGAGAACTAGCTAAAAAAGTTGCCGAAGCTTTGATGAAAAAGGTGGAAAAAGAATTTCCCGGAGGATCGCCGCAGACGGTGGTGCCGGGGAATGCGCCGGGGGCGCCGGTGATTCCGGATCACGAGATGATCCGGTTGATCGGGAAGGGGAGCTATGGCGAGGTTTGGCTGGCACGGGGGGTGACGGGGGCTTTGCGTGCGGTGAAGGTGGTGAGCCGTGTGGACTTTGAATTTGATCGGACCTTCGAGCGCGAGTTTGAAGGGATTAAGCAATTCGAGCCGATCTCGCGACATCACGAGGGGCTGGTCGATGTCCTGCACATCGGGCGCAACCACGAGAAGGGATTCTACCACTATGTGATGGAGTTGGGCGACGATCGGACGACCGGCGCAGAGATCCTGCCGGATGTTTATAAACCGCGGACGCTCTCGACGGACATTCAACGCCATAAGCGTCTAAAGATGGACGACTGCCTGAGCTATGGGGCGTTCCTCGCGCACGCGTTGTATCATTTGCACGAAGCGGGGCTAGTCCACCGCGACATCAAGCCGTCGAACGTGGTCTTCGTCGATGACTTGCCGAAGCTGGCGGACATCGGCTTGGTTGCGGCGAGCGGGCGGAGGACGTTCGTGGGGACGGAAGGGTTCGTGCCACCGGAGGGACCGGGGACGGCTGCGGCGGACATTTATTCGCTGGGAATGGTCTTGTACGAAATGAGCACGGGGAAGGATCGGCTGGATTTCCCGGAAGTGCCCGGTGATTTCGAGGACAAGGTGGAGCGTAAAAAGTGGCGTAAGCTCAACGAGGTCATCTGCAAAGCCTGCGCGCAGTCGCCGAAGAAGCGCTACACGAGCGCGCGGGAGATGGCGTGGGCGATCGAGCGAATTCAGCGGTTCAAGATCCGGCCGGTGCGAATGACGACGAAGCTGGCGCGTGTGGCTCTCTTTGCAGGGTTGGTCGCGGTGTTTCTGACGACGGGGCGGAATGCGGATTTGTTCGCGTCCATCGAAGCGAATCGGTCGGCGCTTTTTGATACGGATGTCGTGGAGCCGATCCCGGCAGTCGGAACCAAGGTGGATGGCGGCAAGGGGCCGAAGATTGTCGAAAATCCGGATTCTGACCCACCGGAAAAGACACCTAATTCGAAACCGAAGCCCCAGCCTCCGAAGTTGGCGAAGGTGAAAATCGTTTCTGACCCACAAGGGGCGCGGGTGAGGATCAACGGGGACGACTGGGGGATGACACCGGTGACGCGCTATGATGTGCCGGTTGGGAGAATCAAAGGGACGATCGAAATGGACGGATACCGGCCGCTGGAGATCAGCGAAAAGGTGGAGTTCATCGATGAGGACAACGACGGAGAGAGTGATGCCTACCAGGTTTTCGGGGATGTCCTGCAATACTGGAATCCGCCGAAGCTCGGACGGGATTGGACGAATGGCCTGGGAATTCCCTTTCGCGCTGTCGGTGGGCGGCATGTCGCTTTGCGAGGAATCACCGAAGAGGAGTTCGAGGAGTTTTTGCAGGATGTGGGCGAGGAATACTCCGTGGGCACGGCGCGAATTCGTGTCGAAGATGAACTCATCGACACGCAGGAGCGGGTGGTCATGGTTGGTCTGGAAGCGGCGCAGGGGTTTTGCGATTGGCTGACGGCCTGGGAGAAGGAAGCGGGTTACCTGACGTCGATGCAGCAATATGTGGTCGACGAATCGATTGACTACGAGGTGCTGGATTTCGATTTCTCGCTGACTGAAACGGGAATCCGGAGAGTCGCGGTCTTTTGTGCGGTGGAAGAGGTGGCATTCGCGGGGATCAATTTCAGCACGGACCCGCCGGTGAAGACGGAGGTTTTTCTCGATGGTGAACTGTTAGGAGAAACGCCTTTTGTGAAAAACGATATCGTTGCGGGCGAGCTGGTTTTTTCCGTGAAATCTGACGGATTCAAGCCTCAGGAAATTGAGGTTTCGCTGATTCCTGGTGAGTTGAAGGAAGTGATCATTCCGTTGGAGGAGAGCCTCGCGCCGGTTTTCGGTCGGCCTTGGGAAAATGATTTGGGCATGCAGTTTGTGCCCGTGGGTGAGAATTTGCTGGTGAGCCAGTGGGAGACTCGGGTCCAGGATTACGAGGCGTTCATTCTCGCCGAAGGTCGGCCTTCGAATCACCTCGCTCCGTTTCCACAAGGGCCGGATCATCCGGTGGTGATGGTGAGTCGGGATGAGGCGAAGGCTTTTTGCGAGTGGCTCACATTGGTGGAGCGAGAAGCGGACAGACTTGAAGAGGACATGGTTTACCGTTTGCCGACGGACTTGGAGTGGAGCCTTTTTTGTGGACTCGAAGACGAACGCGGGTTGTCACCGGCTTCTCGGGACGGGCAGACTTTGGGACTGTTTCCGTGGGGAAAAAAGTGGCCGCCTCCCAAAGATGTGGCGAACCTTTCCGACAAGAGGGATGGTTTTGTCAGGACGGCGCCGGTGGGGAGTTACAAGCCGAACGAATTGGGACTCTATGATCTCGCGGGCAATGTGTGGGAGTGGGTCTCCGACGACTACGGCGGGTCGAGCAACTTCAAGACGTGGGCAGTGGCGCGCGGGGGTGGTTTCACCTCGGGTGACAAGACCGAGCTGCAGGTGTCTTATCGGAATACGCTTTCGGCGACGAAGCCGTTTGTGCTGAATGGGTTCCGATGCGTGATCGCGCGGGTGGAGTGATCAGTGGTTGCAGCTTACAGCTGCACTGGGGGAGAGAGCTGGAAAGTGGTATTTTTTACCAAGAAGAGCATGGAGGGCATGAAGAGAGTGAAGGTTCCCTTATCTGAAATGAAACTTTGCAGCTGGAAGCTGCAACCACTGGGCGTACTAACCTTTTAGGATTGTCTCAAGACCATCGACGCAGATTTGGGACCAGGTTTCGAGTTGGTCACGGCGGGACTTTAATTCGTCGACGGAGAGAAACTCGAGTTCGGTGATGGCGTCTTCGTTGGAGGTGACGTTTTCGGATTCGAGATCGAAGAGGTGAACGACGCCGAGGTGGACTTTGCCGACGTCGTTGGAATCGTCGTTGAGAAGGGCGACGATTCTTTGCGAGTGGCCGGCGCCGAGATTGAGTTCTTCGTCGACTTCGCGTTCGACGCCGTTCATGTAAGTCTGTTCGCCGAGGTGGTCGGCTTCGAAGTCGGACTGGTTGATGTGGCCGCCGATACCGATGGAGCCTTTGCTGGCGAGCCGTTGTTCACCGGATTTTTTTCCGCGGACGTAGTGGAGGAACCGCCCGTTGTGATGAAAGATCGCGTAGGGGATGATTTGTTTGTGGGTCGGATCGTCTTCGGCGTCCTCGCGGTCGAGGAAGAAGTTATTCTGGCCGTCGAGGAAGGCGGGAAGGTAGCGTTCGCCTTCGAGCGAGAGTCCGTGGAACGCGCCAAGTTCATCGAAAAGCGCGCGGGGGACGACGAGGACTTTTTCACCATTGTATCGGCTCATGCGCTTCGCGATACGGGCGGGGCCGCGGCGGGACAAGGGAAATCTGAATGCTCCGCGCTCCTGGTCGTCCAATCCTGCGGAATTGCGAAGTCCCTAACCGTCGCTAAACTCCCCGTAATCCAATGATGTCGCGCTCCATGCTGTCGATGATTGCCGCTTGCCTTGCGGTGGCGATTCCCTGTGGCCTTTCCGCCCAACAATATGAGGTCGATTCCTACATTGTAGTGGACCTTCATTCGAAGAAGATCCTTTCCTCGAAGAACGCGACGAAAAAACGGCAGGTGGCGAGCTTGACGAAGGTGGCCGCGGTGATGGTGGCGCTCGACTGGTCGGAGGCGACAAAAACCGACTTGAGCCAGTTGGCGGTGGTTCCGCCATCGGCGTTGGAGATCGGCGGGCCGAATCCGCTGGGCTTGCAGGTGGGTGACCGCATCACGTTGCGCGACGCGATCTACGCGGCGGTCATCGGGTCGGACAATCTTTGTGCGGAGACGATAGCGATGCATGTGGGCCGCGATCTTTTGTTGCGAAGCGGCGAACGCGGGACGCCAGTCGGGAAATTCGTCAAAGAGATGAACAATCTCGCGAAGATCCAGGGTTGCGAGGATACGAGGTTCACGAATCCGCATGGTATGGACCACATGAGGCCGGTGCCGTACTCGACGGCGGCAGACATGGCACGGCTCTCGATCTATGCTATGCAGGACGCGGGATTCCGCTTCTATTGCTCGCAGAAAGAACGGAAAATTTCCTTCCAGCGTGGTGGAGTGAACAAGTCGTTCATGATTCGGAACACCAACAAGCTTCTCGGGCAGGACAAAATCGATGGCGTGAAGACCGGGCTTACGCGGCTGGCCGGAGCGTGTCTGATCGTGAGCGCGGAGCGACCATCGACGGTGGAGAAGCTCGAGGAGAATAAAACGCGGATCACCCCGCACCGTCTGGTGGTGGTCGTGTTGGGCGCGAGCGACCGATTTGGCGCCTCCAGATCTTTGCTGGCGAGGGGATGGCAAAAGTACGACGTTTGGGCGTCGGAGGGGCGGATTATCCGCAAGGCCAGCGAACTCCTTGCCCCGCCTGCGGGCTGATCCAGCAGAAAAAACCGCTGGCACAGAGGGAAAAATCCCCCATTCTACGCCAGTTTATGAGAATCGGTATCCTCAACAGCGGCGGCGACTGCCCCGGACTTAATGCAGTAATCCACGGCGTCGTCGGCGCCGCGAACCAGAAGGGATGGGAGGTCGTCGGCTTCCGCGACGGCTTCGAAGGTCTGCTTCCTCCCGGCGATTTCACGATTCTCGACCAGAAGAAAATTTCCGGGATCATGAAGCTCGGCGGGACGATTCTAGGCACGGTGAACAAAGGTCACTTCGCGGCCAAGCGCGGTGCGGGTGACGTGATGGAAGTGCCCGGAGAGATCATCGACAAGGCGAAAACGACTTTGCAGCTTCTTGAGGTGGGCGCGCTCATCGTCGTCGGCGGAGACGGATCTCTCACAACAGGGATGCAGTTGCAACGCGCGGGCATTCCGGTGGTTGGCGTGCCGAAGACGATCGACAATGATTTGGAAGCGACGGCGATGACCTTCGGTTTCGACTCCGCGGTGGCGACGGTTGTCGATGCATTGGACCGCTTGCAGACGACGGCCTCGAGCCACAAACGGGTCATGGTTCTCGAAGTCATGGGTCGGCACGCCGGATGGATTGCGATTTATGGCGGCATCGGCGGCGGGGCGGGCGTCATTCTTCTTCCGGAGATTCCCTTTGATTTTGAAAAAGTCGCACAGGCTATCCGTGACCGTGGAGCGCACGGACATCACAGTTCACTCGTCGTTGTGGCGGAGGGAGCATTTCCGAAAGGTGGCGGACAAATCCACTCCGAGGCAGACGTCGGCGAATACAAGCTGGGCGGCATCGGCGAGATCGTGAAGGAAAAGATCATCGAATTGACGGGCAAGGAAACGCGCTCGTGTACGCTCGGCCACCTGCAGCGGGGCGGCGCGCCGACGAGTCTTGATCGTATCCTTGGAACGCGCTTCGGCGTGAAGGCGGTGAAGTTGATTGAGGAGGGGCAATTCGGCCGCATGGTCAGCTACCAGTCCTATCACGTCGATTCCGTCCCGATCAACGACGCGGTGGACCAGTTGAAGGTCGTTGACCCTACCGGGGAAATTGTCGAGGCGGCACGGGCCGTTGGCATTTCGTTCGGCGATTGATCTTTTGACGGGTCGCGGGTTTCCGTGGACCGTTTCTTATGGACCAAGTCCTTCAACTCCTTCTTCAAAACGGAAAATACACCGCCGAGGAAATCGGAAACCTCATTGGCAAGCCGGAGTCCGAGGTGTCAGCGGAGATTGCGGCGATGGAGAAGTCGAAGACGATTCTCGGTTATCAGGCCGTCGTCGATCCCGGGCATCGGGAGGGGCTCGTTGCGGCGTTCATCGAGGTGAAATTGACGCCCGAGCGCGAGGGCGGATTTGACCGTATCGCAGAGCGTATCTCGAAGTTCGACGAAGTCTGGAGCTGTTACCTCATGAGCGGCGGTTACGATTTGATCGTCGTCGTGCGGGGATCGTCCTTGCACACGGTCGCGGAATTTATTTCGGAAAAGCTTTCGACGATCGAGGGTGTCCTTTCGACGGCGACGCACTTCCACCTCAAGACGTATAAACAGGCGGGCTTTCTCACCCACACGGAGGCAGAGGGCGACCGTCTGCCGGTGACGCCGTGACCTGAAGGCTGGTTCTCCTTGATTTTACGGCCTTTGGCGACGAAACAACGCCTCGCCAACTCACGCGCATGAACGTCAGCGACCGCATATCCGACCAGGTCAATCGCGTCCCCCGCTCGGGGATTCGCGATTTTTTCGAGCTGGTCATCGGGCGTGACGACGTGATTTCCCTTGGCGTGGGCGAGCCGGATTTTTCCGCGCCGTGGCACATCCGCGAAGCCGCGATCTATTCGTTGGAAAAGGGAATGACGAGTTACACGTCGAACCTCGGGCTTTTGTCGCTTCGTCAGGAAATCTCGAAATACGTGAAGGAGCAATTCGGCGTCGAATACGATCCCGGATCGGAGGTGTTGATCACGGTGGGCGTTTCAGAGGCTCTCGATCTTGCCTGCCGGGCCATTCTTAATCCGGGAGATGAAGTGATTTATCATGAGCCCTGTTACGTTTCCTACAGCCCGAGTGTCATCATGGCGTATGGGGAAGCCGTGCCGGTGGCGACGCGGGCGGAGGAAGGGTTTGCCTTGAAGGCCGACGCCTTGGCGCCCGTGGTCACGCCGAAGTCGAAGGCGTTGATGTTGAATTTCCCGACGAACCCAACGGGCGGGACGTTGGATCGCAGGGACGTGAAAGAGATAGCGGAGTTTGCCGTCGAGAATGATTTGATCGTTCTCACCGACGAAATCTACAGCGAGCTTCTCTACAATGGGGAAACCCACCACAGCGTCGCGGCGGAGCCCGGAATGCGTGAGCGGACCATTCTCTTTCATGGATTTTCCAAAGCGTTTGCGATGACGGGATTCCGTCTCGGCTACGCATGCGGACCGGCGCCGTTGATCGAGGCAATGATGAAAATCCATCAATACTCGATGCTTTGCGCCCCTATCACGAGCCAGATGGCCGCGCTGGAAGCGTTGCGGAATGGCGGGCCGTCGATGAAAAAAATGCGCGATTCGTATGCGATGCGTCGCCGGATTCTGCTCGATGGGTTTCGTGATATCGGAGTGCCGTGTCCCGAACCGAAGGGGGCCTTTTACGCGTTCCCCGACGTGAGCGGGACGGGGCTCACGAGCAAGGAATTCGCGACCCGGCTGCTGGAGGAGAAGAACGTCGCCGCCGTGCCGGGGGATGCCTTTGGGCCGAGTGGCGAAGGGCATTTGCGTTGTTGCTACGCGACCGCGCTTGAGAAGGTTGAGGTCGCTCTCGGGAAGATGGGCGAACTCGTAGCCGCGATCGAAAAAGAGGGGTCGTGATGGGGAGATTGCAGGAGTTGAGAGAGAACAAGACGGCGGCTCATGTGGTCCCGCTTTTTGCGTTCCTCGCCTTTATGTCTCTCGCTTCGCTACAAGAGCGACTTGGACTCACCTCTGGCTTTGCATGGGATCCGTGGTGGAAGAGAGAACCCAACCTTTGGATATACCCATTGCAAACGTTCGTCATCGGAGGCGTCCTCTTTTTCTTTTGGCGGAACTACACTTTCAAGCCGATCCGAGGCTTGCTTCTTGGCACTGTCCTTGGACTGGTGGGGATAGGAATTTGGATTGCCCCGGGACACCTCTTTTGGGTTTTGGATATGGAGAAAGGTTGGTGGAGCGCTCTCGGTTTTGCAGACAGGTCTGATGGGTTTGATCCAACGATCATGAAGGAGGAGGGGCAATGGTTTTTTCTAGCTAGTGTGTTCCTCCGGTTTTTACGCATGGTTGTCGTTGTCGCTATCGTGGAGGAAATTTTTTGGCGGGGGTGGCTGATGCGTTTCGTCCATGACTATGACGGAGACTATTGGAAAGTGCCTTTTGGGAAACCGTCCCTCGTTTCCTATGTGATTGTGACAGGATTGGTGACAGTCATTCACATGGGTGAAGACCGGTTTGCTGCCTTCATCTGGGGAAGCTTGGTCTACTTTTTGGCCGTGCGGACCAAGAGCCTTTTTGCCTGCGTGTGGATGCACGCGGTGGCGAATTTGGCCTTGGGGATCTACGTCATGACGACCGGCAGATGGGGATACTGGTAGAAAAATCGGTTTTTGAATATCGGTCCTAGTCCGTAATTCGTTGATTTTCACTGGGGTAAAAGCAGAATCGATTAATTAATTGATCTTAATTATTTGTGTATATAGATAATACAGTCTATATGACAAAATCTAGTTGAAGTTGCTCAGGGTTGGTATAATTTTCATAAAATTTATTTTTACCATGAAAAAACTATTAATGGTCATCAACCCTTACAGTGGGCTCGGCAAGTGTGCTTTCACCCAGGTCTTCAGTGAAATGCTGAGCCGAAAGGGGATTTCCCACGCGATGGCGACGAGCGTGGAAGAGAACGCGGCGAGCGATGCGGAGGTTTGGGATTTGGACGAGGAACTGAACACGGAACATTTGCTCAGTTTTCTCGATGACGGGCCGGTGGGTGTGATTGACGCACCGGTGGCGGACGCGGAGCAGATCATTGAGTTCATTCAGGAGTCGGGATTCGTCGATGCGCTGGCGGATATCGACGCGGAGTTGACCGTTGCGTTGACGATTTCCGACGAGTCTGAGTCCGTCGAGAGGATGGTCCGGCTGGCGGAGGATTTGGCGGACGGTGCCCAGTATCTCGCGGTCCACGAATTGGACATGGAGGAGAGCAATTGGGCGGGATCCTATGGCGAGAAAGTGATGAGCTATCTCGGCGCGGCCGAGGTGGAAGTTCCGGGCATTGAAGAAGACATTCTTTCCAGCCTTGAGGATGGTCATGAGATGTCCTTGAATCAGGCTCTGGCGGAGCGGAAGATGTTGCCACGTTTTCTTCGCGACGGCATCCACCGCTGGGAACTGGAGTTTGCGGATTGCCTCGAAGAGTGCAGTGACATCCTGATTCCGGAAGATGCCGAGGATCGCTCCGTTTATGTGAGCGGGAAGGGCAGCGCGATGGTGCGCTGATCCACTATCTCCCTTCGGCGAAGGGCGGAATGGGCGGTGCGCCTCGCGGAGCGGAGCCGCTCTCCGACGCTGAACGACCGATATCGGAGGGAGGCGTAAATCTTGCGGGGGAATCGTCTTTGGACGCCTTAATGGATTCCTTGCGGCGTCTTTCTTCTTGTTCGGCGATTTTCTTCAAGTCGACGTCCGCTTGGAAAAACTGGGAGAGAATGAAGGAAGTGATTCCGGAAACGATGGCGAGGAACATGGACATCATGACCAGCTCCCCTTTTTTCGGACGGAAGTAGGGATTCGGGTTTTTTTTCGCGTAGTATAGGACGACGACCGCGGAGACCAGTCCGGTGATAACGAGACAGATGGTAAACACCAGCGAATTCACGGCGCAACTTCGGAGGGGCTGATTCCGGATTCAAGTAGGCATTGGAATTTTCCGTTGAGGGTGGACCGTTTAGACGGTAGGCACCCCCCGAGAAATTTGATGACTTCGTCTGAAATCGAGCGCTTTTTGAGAGGTTTTGCCAACCTCAATGTTCTGGTCGTTGGAGACGTGATGCTGGATCGCTTCATCCGTGGCAGTGTTTCGCGAATATCCCCGGAGGCTCCGGTGCCGGTCGTGGCGGTCGACGAGGATGAGTATTTCCCGGGTGGCGCGGCCAATGTAGCGAGGAACCTCGCGCCGTTTGCGGGCAAGGTGGCCGTCGTGGGGCTCGTCGGTGATGATGTGGAAGGGGAGAAACTGAAGTCGATTTTGAAGGAGCGCGGGCTTGATGGTTCGGGCATGATCGTGGATTCGGCGCGGCCCACGACGTTGAAGACGAGAGTGATCGCGCGGGGACAGCAGGTTGTCAGGTTCGATCACGA
>JBCCWV010000097.1:0-17031 GCA_039192745.1 Verrucomicrobiota bacterium
ACCCTGGGAAACGTCCACATTTATTTTGAACCGCAACGCGGTTCAACCGAGCGTCGTTCATGCCTCAATCGCTCGCCCCATCCGTGCTCACCCACCCACGTTCACCACGCCACCCGTCGTCTCTGACGACGCCAACGGCGTCATCGCTCAAAGCCCAGGGCATTCGCGTCAGCGAATACCCTGGGAAACGTCCACATTTATTTTGAACCGCAACGCGGTTCAACCGAGCGTCGTTCATGCCTCAATCGCTCGCCCCGGTTTATTTGCATATCGTGTTTTCAACCAAAGACCGAAAACCGTTTTTGGAGAGCAAGGAGACTCGCCAAAGGGTCTTTGATTATCTGGGAGGCATTTGTCACAATCACGATTGTCCGCCTATGGAAATCGGAGGCGTCGAAGATCACACCCATATCCTCTGCCGATTTGGCCGAACGATCTCGATTGCAGATCTGTTGATGAACTTGAAACGGGATTCCACCAAATGGATCAAGGCGGAATTTCAAGAATTGAACCAGTTCTCATGGCAAGCAGGGTATGGCGCGTTCTCCGTTAGCCCGGGTCACTTGGATGCGTTAAGAGCCTATATTCGAAATCAAGAGGAACACCACGCCACCGTATCTTTCCAAGATGAGCTTAGGCGCCTTTGCGCGAAATACGGAGCGACAATTGATGAACGGTATGCGTGGGATTGAACCAGAATCCCACTGCGGGTTCAACCGCGTTGCGGTTTATATCTTATCATCTGTTTCCCAGGGTATTCGCTGACGCGAATGCCCTGGGCTTTGAGCGATGACGCCGTTGGCGTCTTTTTTCTGATCTTATACCAATCCACAAAATAATCTGGCAGAATGGCTTTGACGAGGGTGATCGAATTCTTGCGCTTCGCGATTAGAGAGAGTTCCGGGTGCTTTTGCGAGATTCCTACGTTTCTCGTCGGTTGCGGTGCCCGCACCGCGTTCTCCTCGTGCCTTGGGATTTCACAAAATCACCTCGCCCATTCTACCAGCTAATTGTGTGGATTGGTATAAGAGTGCCTCAAGAGTTGCTGCCCGAGCTTTTGGAGCGGATTTACAGGAATTCATTCCTTTACCCAACCGGCACCGGATCCGAGGACTCTTCCTTGGGATCGTCGATTTCCTCGTCGGTATCGGGAGGTGGCGCTGAGGACTCCTCTGAGACTGGCTGGGCGGGCGCTTCATTGGCACTATCCGCCGCGACAGAATCCACTTCCTCCGTTTCGCCGGAAGCGGGCACCTGTTCCGAAAGCTCTACAACGGAACTTGAATTGGACTCTTCTTGAGAAGCCGTCGGCGACTCTGGCTCAGACCTTTCTGCGACCGGCTCTTCGGTTGGCTTTTGCTCGTTTTCGCCAGCCTCGTCCGTTGTCTTCGAATCGTTCTCTGAAGTCCATACGTCTTCGGCGGGATGCTCTTTTTCTGGCTCTGCGGTGGTATCCCCCTCCGCCTTCGGCTTTGCTTCGTCTTTCTTCTTATCGATGGACTCCGCCTTTTTCTTTTTCGCTTTCTTCTTCTTGGGTGGATCTTGGCGTTCTTCAGGGAGGAAAAGTTTTCCGTCGTTGAATTCAATCACATAACCCTCGCGAACGAGCCAGCGAAGGTCTTGCAAAACAGCGACTTCCGCATCCGACAAAGCCGGCGGAGCGGGTGCCTCGGTGGGGGCAGCCGCAGCGGGTTCGGGATCAGGCGACTCCTCTTTGGCCACCGTTGCTTCATCCGAGGGACTCCCGTCGGCCGGTTCTGCTTCCGTTTCGGGAGAGACCGAAGTTTCGGCGCTATCGGTCACTTCAGATTCGTTTACCGCTTCCACGGATTCCTCCGGTTTTGCCTCCATGGCTTCGGGCGTTCTCGCCGCTGCCTCTTCGGCCGGGGCGGATGTTTCCTCACTTTCCTTGGCAACCGTTTCTTCCGTGGTTGGCGGCTCTTCGGTTTTTGCTTCGTCTTTCTTCTCGGCGAGAGCCTTCGATTCCACTGACGCGGACCGCTCTTCTTTTGGGATGAGCATTCCGGCGAGCTTGTTCAAGGTCGTCCCTGGATTGTAGCGCACGAAATCGACAATGCGGTGGATGCCCTCGGAGAAACTGACGTCAGCAGGAATCTGGCGGGGGCGCGAAAGCGTGACGAAGGTGCGCTTTTTCCCCTTCTTGAAAAACTTCAGTCCCGCTTCCTCGAACTTCCGGCAAAGGAACTGCATGACGTCGAGAGGAAACCGGCGCTGGGCATCGCTCTCGCTGCGGACGAGGCCGCTCAACGGACCAGCGAGCATACGCTTTGAGGCAGCGTCACCGGAAATCGTGCCGTTTTCCACTTCTTCAATCGTGCCCGCATGGTGGTCGCGGAAATGCTGCTCGAGCGCGGTGCGATCCTTGAGGACCATCTCTTCTTCGCCCTTCGGCTTGTAATGCGTGGTCGTGCTCTCCTGCTCTTTCCACTTCTCGATTGTCTCCTCCTCCTGCGACATCTTGATGCGGCTCTTGAATCGCTCGAAGTCCATGTGCGAGAAGCGCTCGCGGTAAAGTCGATTCAACTCGGGCTGATAGCCGTGGTGGTTGGGCGGTCCCAACAACTTTCCACTCATGCCACAAACAGCGACGGACTTGAAATTCCCCTTCGGTGGCTCGCCTTCGATCGTTTCGATCTCGTAATACTCGCCAATCGCTTTCGAATTCAGAAGATGGCGCGTCGCTTCTTCTCGCGAAAGCCAGAGCGAGCCATCGGCCGCGCAACGGAAAAGTTGCGGCGACGATTCATTCTCGCGCTTGACGGTGATCGTGTAGCGCTCACGCGACTCGAGAAGGAGCTTCGCCAAATCAAAGATCGGATACGCGCGGCCCGTCATGCGGATTTGCTGCACGAGATACTGCACACCGGGGTCGAGCGGAGTGAGCTTCACCTTGAAACCTTCAATGGGCGGCGCTTGCGGTTTGCGATTGTCACGCTGATCGCGGCCACCACGTCCGTCGCGTCCACGCCCCCGATCCCTGTTTCTGTCTCCACGCGGGCCACCGCCACCCTTGCCGTCGCGGCGCGGTCCACGCCCTCGTCCCGGGCCGGCATCTTTGCGTGGTCCACCACGGCGCGGACCATCAGAACGTCGATCACCTCTGCCATCGCTCCGGCGGTCGCCACGGTCATCGCGGCGAGGACGTTTGCCCTTTGGTCGACGCGGACCATCACCGCCTCCACCCCCGCGACGGTCTTCCTTGAATGAAGGAAAATCGGTGGGCGGACTTTTGATCTCCTTGACCCAGTCGGGAGCGAGGTCCAGACCGGAGAGGTCGAGTGAGTCGTCAGGCATTTGTTGTTGGGCTGCGTTCGCCGTGCAAGACGGATGTAATCGGCGGTTGAGAAAGAAAGATTGGTTGAGCCCGAGGTATCCCAGTTTTCCGCTTCAATCGCAAGCAATTAATGCGTGACGAAACCGTGAAGTGAGCCGCTCTGTTCAGGCGTTAACTGCTTCTTTTTCCAGCGTTTTCGGGACAGCCGTCGATTGGAAAGGCACCTCCTCCAGCAACTTGACGATGACATCACGATTTGTCCGCCCTTCAATGCGGGCATTATAATCGAGAATTATCCGGTGGTTCAGCACCGGCGGCGCAATGGCTTTCACGTCTTCAAAACTCGCATTGACCCGACCTTCCATCAGCGCCTTGGCCTTCGAAGCGGCCGCGAGCCCAAGGGCGGCACGAGGGCTGGATCCGTATTTGATCTGCGCCGCGGCGTCAGACTGACCGGGATGCGTGCCGTCAACGATGCGGGCGATGTAATTGGCCACGACCTCGGGGAGGTAAATGCGACGCGTGAGGGCCAACAGCGATTCGAGGTCTGCGGTTTGCACGACGCGATCCACTTCCGGCTCGACGCCCATCTCGCGATTCGAAACAATTTTCTCCAAAACACCCGCCGAGTTCCGCGTCACTTCGAGTTTAAAGAGAAAGCGATCGAGCTGTGCTTCCGGCAACGGATAGGTGCCTTCGAGTTCAATCGGGTTCTGCGTCGCGAGAACGAAAAACGGTTCAGGCAGTGGATGCGTTTCGCCAATGACCGTGACGCGGCGTTCCTGCATCGCTTCAAGCAAGGCCGACTGCGTCTTCGGCGAGGCGCGGTTGATTTCGTCGGCGAGGCAAAGGTTGGTAAAGAGCGGCCCCGGCTGAAAGACAAACTTCCGCTCACCGTCTTTCTCCTGCAGCACCGGGTTCCCCGTGATGTCGCCGGGTAGAAGATCGGGCGTGAACTGAATGCGCTTCGTCCCCAACCCTAACGATTTCGCCAAACCTTTGACCAGTTCGGTTTTCCCCAGTCCAGGCAACCCTTCGAGAAGCATGTGCCCCCGCGCGAGAATGCCCGCGATGACGAGATCAACGAGCGTTTCCTGTCCGAATAAGACCTTGTTCAACGATTCTCGCAACGCGCGGATCGATCCCGCGGCCTCGGCGACTTCCCTCTCGGTGGCAATGGACTCGGACATGGCCGCCATCATAGCACGACTACGGGCCACCGAGCCTGATTTTGCCATCGTTAAACCCGACACTCTCGCTTCCGTCTTCCGTTTTTACGGTCAGACCAAAAAAACCAAGGAAAATCAAGCCCTCCCGGCCCAGTTCCGCTTGCCCTCATTCAGATGAAAACTAGCTTCCCGTACTCATTCGATCATGCAATTAAACACAATCAAACTCATCCTTACGGGGGCCCTTCTCGCTCTTTCCATGAACTCGGCAACAGCCGGAACCGTCTTTTACTCCCTCAGTGGACTCGGCGGTGGTGCGGCACAGGCTCCTCTTGATGCCGTCGTCGATGCCGGCACGTCTCATACTATTTACGTTTACTACACGACCGTCGGCGGTTCCGAGTTGGACACGGGCATCAGCCTCGACGTGAACAGCGGCACCACCGGTGTCATTGGCTTCACGGCCGCCGAGACACTTGATTTCGACATCACAATAGCCACAACCGATATCGGCGACCGCTGGGGCGACTTTTCTGGTGCTGCACAGGGCGTCAATGCGGATGATGTCACCAACCTCGCCGCATTCACTGTCGTCAGCGGCAGTGGCATCGTCAATGCCAATAAGAATGCACCGTTCACCGACGAAGGCTGGGATTCAGCTATCGATGCCTTTCTTGTGGGAACCATCGATTTTGACGCTTTGGCTCCAGGAATCACCACTCTTTCCACATCACCAGGGGCAAACTTCAACGTGCACAATGGAGCCGTAGTCACTCCGACCTTCCTGGACGGAACCATCACCGTCATCCCTGAGCCGACGACTGCAATCCTCGGTCTCTTCGCTCTCCCGCTCGCCTTGCGTCGGCGGCGGAAGTAAGACTCGCGACCGACTGTATTTCCCAAACTGCTATTTTCATCAACCGCCGCGCCTTCACCAAAGGTGCGGCGTTTTTCTTTTTAATACACGTTTTCCGGTTTCGCGTGGCCCAAGGTGGATCGTGCTCTCCGAGCGCGATGGATTAACCTCGGCCGACAGGCCGCATTTCATCGTGGGACGCGGCACAATTTGAGAATGCTCGCTTCGCTCGACAGGGTTGGCATCGTGCCCGGAGGTCACGATCCGCCGTACGCGCCATCCTTGGTGTAGCGGTACTTGTCCTCTGTTACGGAGCCCCACCTCGAGCATTGACACTGCCCAGCAACGTGTCGAGATTTCCACCGATGGTTACTCACCAATCTCCCGCATTCCGGGCTCAGTTTGCGGCACTCGCGCTCACCCTTGTCACCTCCGCCACGTTGCTCCCGCAGCGGGCCGAGGCCTTCACCTATAGCCTCGACGACGGCACTGTCACGGGTTCACTTAGCATCGGAGTCGGTACTGAGGGCTACATGCTCAACGCCTTCCAAGTCGTGCCCGGGCAAACGATCGTCACCGCCGCCGAATTCGCCTTTGGTGTCCACGATGGCGCCTCCTTCGACATCGTCCTCTTTCGCGACGGAAACAACGACGGCGACCCCACCGACGCCACGCTCGTTTCCCAAGACACCGTGGCAAAGCCCGCCTCCGGCGCCACTGGAGTTTTCACCAGTTTTGCGTTCTCCACGCCCGGGACCTTTACCGCCGGCGATTGGTTCTTCGTTGGGGCATTTGAGCCAACGAATACTACCCTGACCATCAACTACGATGCCGCAGGGGGACTTTCGAGTTGGGTCAGCTTCCCTGGAGCAGCCTTTCCCAGCGCGGGATTGGACACGTCGCCCAACTTAGGCTTCCCCAACGACTTCATGATCCGCGCGACCGCCATCCCCGAGCCCACAACCGCGCTTCTCGGCCTCGTCGCCCTTCCGCTCGCCCTGCGGCGACGGAGGAAATAAGCAGTCTGCGCGGCATTCACAAGTCGTCGCCTCCCAGCAGCGCCACGTTATACGGAGCGACCTCCGACCCCGGCGAATTGCTGAAACCTGTTAAGAGCCTAGGCATCTGAAATGGGACCGCGATTGAGGTGGATGTTCCGTCTTGTTCCCGCCATGGCGTTTGACCAATCCTCCCCAACACAGAGAACTCCTTGACGGCAGAAGGGATAACGGCAGGTTCCCGCCGTGCGCATGGCACGTCTGAACACACTCACTCATCTCATTCATGAAACTCATCCTCATCGCTTCCTTCCTCGCCTGCTTCTCCACGGCTAACGCCCAATTCCTGATCGACAATTTCCAGACGTTGGATACTCCAAATGATTTTGCGTCAACGTCCATCGGTGGCGGCATCACCGTGGAAGTCGCCGACAACTCCGGCGGCACTACACCTGCGGGAAACGCCTACTCTTTTCTTGGAGCAAACATCGGCGACACCTTCGTCATCCGCTATGACTGGTCGGCAACCCTCTCTATCATCTTTGGGGATACCGACCTCTCGCTGGAGACATTACCGCTCATCAGCATCACAGGCGGCAACTGGGCCATGACTCTGGACAATGGCACCGGCTCTCCAGTCCTCGTACCGTCAGCGGCCACGGGCCTGCCTGCACCGATTGCGATGGATAATTCCACCTTCTTCCAGTTCACTTTCTCCTTCCTCGGTGGCGCGACCAATCCAACCTTGAGCGTCGGCGGCCCAGGGCAGACGTTCACTATCATCCCCGAGCCCACCACCGCGCTCCTTGGCCTCGTCGCTCTTCCTCTCGCGCTGCGTCGGCGGCGGAGATAGGACCCAGGGTTGCGTTTTCTTCCGCTTTCCAAGCGCCGCACCGGCTGGAGTGCACCTTATTGGAGTATCCTCAGAAATGATGCTTGACCATCAGCAACTTTTCTGAAAAATCGCCGGATACCCACTAAGGAGTGATCTTACACACCATGAATTCCAGCTTCATTCGTTCCACCGCTTTAGCATCCGTCACCGCTCTATTACTGGTCGGACTTTCCAGCATCTCGGCTTTGTCGGGAGCAACGCTTTACAACGCGGTAGCGGACTTTTCTGAAACGGTAAACACGGATACCTCCCCGTGGTCCTACCGTGTTTCTTCAGGTTCCCTTCTTCGCGATGGAGACTACCAGCTATTTGGAGAGTTTGGCATCGACAGTGCCAGTTGGGATCCTGACACTGGAGTCTGGAGACCAGCCGGAGTCACCGGCTCTTTCCCGGCGATAGGTGCCAACAACACAGGAGGAAATATCGTTTTCAACCTCTTCGGGAGCGTCAACAACTTCAACTGGCTGGACGGAACCATCTTCCTTCATCCTTCGAACAACTCCCTCGTCGTCCTCAGTTGGCTGGCGCCCGGAGATGGCGAGATCGATATTGAATTCCAGATCTCCGATATGGACAATAATGGCGGTGCCAATGGCGTGGGTTGGTTCGTCGACTTAGGGGACTCCGCGGGGAACCTTGCCAGTGGTGTCGTTGGCCTCGGCGGGACGACAGGGCAACAGAACATCAACGATGTGGCTGTTTCTGCAGGAGACCGCCTCCACTTCATTATCGACTCCCAAGGGGACATCGGCTTCGACGCCACAGAACTCACCGCCTCCATCTCCTTCATTCCCGAGCCGACCACCGCGCTCCTCGGCCTCGTCGCCATGCCGCTCGCGCTTCGTCGGCGGCGGAAGTAAGACTAGCGACCGCGACATTTCCCAAACTGCTCTTTTCATCAAACGCCGCGCCTTCACCAAAGGTCGGCGTTTTTCGTTTAAGTGCACGGTTCCGGTCTCGAATGGCCAAAGGTGGATCGGGCTCTCCGAGCACGATGGATTAATCTCGGCCAACAGGCCGCACTTCATCGTGGGACGCGGCACGATTTGAGAATGCTCGCTTCGCTCGGCAGGGTTGGCATCGTGCCCGGAGGTCACGATCCACCTTACGCTCACTCACTTTCGCCCCAATCCACTCCTTATGACTCCGACCCCATGCATCAATTTAGGGGTATGACTCAGTTCGTTCACAACAAGAAACATACCTGCACGAGAAAGTAGACGTCGGTAGAGTGAGGCTTGACGAAAGCCGGGGCTGTGCGGCACATTCATTTTGTAATTCGAAAAAACATGAAGATAACTCTCCTTCCCCTGCTCGCCGCATTCGCACTTTGCTCATGCTCGAAGGAAAAGAGCCTGTTCTCCGGTCGCGTCGCCTACGTTTATTACGAAAACGAATCTGGCGTCACTCAGGTAATCACGCGTTTCGACAAGGGTATCAAGGGGGCATCGACGAGATTAAATGAGGACGTGTGGGTGGACGTCTATGACGAGTGGATTCGCATCGTGCTCAAAAACCGCAACGACTCTGCGACTATTATCCCTCGGGAGCGCGTCCTCCGCGTCGTTGTGGAAACCAAGGAAGGCAACGAATTGAACATACCCGGCCTCGCGACGGCTCCAGCGCCGTAGTAGGCTCAGTTGCACGCATATTGTCGAACGCTTTTCTTTGAGTGTCTGGCCGCGCCATCAAAATGGAGAAGATCGACGTCAAGAAGCAGCTGCCGCATCTTTATAAAGTCTCGCGCAAGGAGGTCGTCGAGGTGAATGTGCCTCCGCCGCGCTATCTGATGATTGACGGGGCCGGCGATCCCAACACATCCCCGGCCTACACTCGCGCCGTGGAAGCGCTTTTCTCCGTTTCTTATGTGACGAAGTTCGCCGTGAAGCGAGGACCGCTTGCCATTGATTACGGGGTCATGCCCCTTGAGGGACTGTGGTGGGCGGATGATTGGTCGCTCTTTGAGGCCACGGATAAGAGCAAGTGGCAGTGGACGATGATGATTCTCCAGCCGGACTTCGTTCCGGAAGAAGAAATCCGCGACGCCATCGAGCAGGTGATCGAGAAAAAGGGGCTGGAAACGGCGAAGGAGCTTCGGTTGGAGGTATTTCACGAGGGACGTTCGGCGCAGATCCTCCACGTCGGGCCGTTCTCGGAGGAGGGTCCAACGATCAAGCGGGTGCACGAATTCATCGACACCCGCTCTTCCAAACGCGGCAAGCATCACGAAATCTATTTAAGTGACGTCCGCCGCGCCGCTCCCGAGAACTGGAAAACCATCATTCGCCAGCCGATGGAATGAGACCGAAAGTCGGAATCCGCAAAAGAAGGCGGTGATTAGTCGTCGTCGGCATGTCATTACAAAGACTTTCCCCTGTTGTAACTGTGATCTTTGCATGTGCGGATTACAATTTCCACTCGATAAAACAATGATCACAGGCACAAGCACTACTAAGAAGACTCCCGAGGAAGCCATGGAAAGGCTACGAACGATTCTCGCCGGAGCGAACTGTAGGGTCATTTCCGACTCAGACGAACATATCGAGTTTCGCCACGGCACTTACCTCACCCATTCTTCCCCGCTGCTACCAAAAACTGCCACGGTGCGGTTCATTCCCACAAATGACGGTACGCAATTGGAATACAGCGTGACCATCGATCCGTTTCCGAAGTATTGGTTGGGAGGCATAGGCATCCTTCTCTGCTGGTTGATTTTCCCGGCTGTTCTGGCCTACCGGGCGCTCAAGGTGCACCCTCGTGAGATGATGGAGAACTTTCTCGCGGGCGTTTAGCAACCCTTTTACCACTCTCAAGACAGACCTGAAACAATTTTGCAGCGTCACTTCCAATTTACTTTCGCGTGCGCATCCTGCTTTCTGCTCGTCGCTTTGCTCAGTGAAGCGTGTTGCTCCGAAGTCGATTCCGCAGCAAACCAAGAAGAGATCGATTTCTACAGTCTCGTGAAAACTGGAATACTGCCCGTTCTCGTCGACTAACGGCGCGAACAAAAAGCTCAACGGCTTTCAATTCGCCCGGCAATCAAATTACCGCTTCAACATTCTCTACATTCCGAAAAACAGGAAAAAACAGTCATCCTCGTCCAAATCCTTGGTATATTGAAGGATGAGCGTTTCCGAAGTCCAAGAGCTGCCCGCCACTCAGAAACGGGAGATTTTCGAAGCGCTGTGGGAAGAATTTTCTCCGGAAAAGTCTGACAATAGGACAACAGTGCGTGAGCGACACATTCTAGACAAACGCATTGATGACCTGGAGTCGGGACGCTCACAGGTTTTCGACTGGGAGGACGTCAAGGGGCAGATCGGCGGAAAGTGATTGCGATCAAGGTTACCGAGGGGGCCCGTCAGGACGTTGATGACGGATATTGGTTTTATGAAGAGCAAGAAGTGGGATTGGGAGGGTACTTCGCTGAACACCTTCAACATGATATTCAGTCTTTGACTCGCACGGCGGGAATACACCCCGTTGTCTACCGCGAAACATACCGGTTCTTCAGTAATCGCTTTCCGTTCGCGATTTATTATCGATTTAACGAAGAGGTAGCGACGGTCATAGGAGTCGTGGATTGCCGCCGAGATCCAGACTGGGTCAATCTCCATTTAAGGAACCGCCTATAGGTGGACTTTTCGAGGAGAAACACCCCGTTAATCGAAATACCGCTCCAGCACTTTCCGCTCTTCGGGCAATAGCTGATTCGTCCACACCGCGTCGCCACCGGAGCCGAGGTTGTCTGTCGCGCCGCCGGCGCGGGGGCCGACCTTCGTTTTGTCGATTTCGTGTTCAACGATCGTTTCGTTCACCGTCGCGCCGAGAGTCGAACGAGTGAGGTCTTCGCTTTCCAGACCTTCGAGATTTTTCGTTCCCAAGTCACTCTCGTCGCCAAGTCGCGTGGGCGCGTGGCCTGGACCACGGTTGATGCCGCCGACGCCGGGGCCGTCCCCTGGAGAGCAACCTACGCCACCGCAGCTCGGGCATTTACCCTCGCCAGCAAGCAGGTCGCGGAGAGCCTGCTCGTCCTGAGAAAGGCCGTTCGCGTCGTCTCCCAACATCTCCTGCAGTCCCTTTCGGTTCTTTTCGAGCGACTCGCGGAGTTGCTTCAAGCGGTCGCCATCGATCTGCCCGAGCTTCGAAGGATCGATTTTTGAAAGTGCGTCGCGAAGCTGCTGGTTCGCGCGCATGCCACCGGCGTTCAACCCTTGCAGCGCTTCATCGAATTCACGCTCGAGCCGTTCTTTCACCGACGGCGGAAGATCGTCTTTGAACTTTTCGAAGGCGGCCATAGCGCCCGCAGCTTTCGCCATGTCAGAGTCGAGCTTTTGCACGTTCGAGGCCATGGCCGCGCGCATCGTGTCGAGAGCCTCAAGATTGTTGTGGGAATACCACTCGTCGGCGGGGAGTTGTTGGAGGCTTTCGAGCGCTTCCTTGATGCGACCGAGATCTTCTTCGTCGATGAGCTTCTCCTCTTCGATGACTTCGACGGCATTCTCGATGTCGGCGAGGGCTGGTGGTTTAACCATGAGCTTCGCGTTCTCCCCTTCCGGCGGCGAAACAGGGATGAAGAGTGCACTGACGAGAAACGCGGCGGGCACAAGGAGTGGCGCAACGAGCCATTGCCAACGCCAGTGAAGTCCGTCGCGCGTTTCGAGCGGAAGATCCGGCCACGGACCATGGCCACTGCGCGCGGTGGTGAGCGCATTGCGCAACTTCATTCGGGCATCGAGCATGACGAAGCCTTGATCGGCGTCTCTAAATCGCGGCCGAACGAACAACCACGCGGTCACGGCAAGAAGCAAAAGCAAGACACCGCCGATCGAACCTGCCATCGCGGGATCGATTTCCACCCAACGGCTCCGCAGAAAAAAGAGCACGCAAAAGCCCACAAGCCCCGCACCGATGGCCAGCGGCGTGAAAGCCTCCAGCCACCACCCGGCATTCACCTTCCGCACGGCCCGCTTCGCGAGCCGCGTCCACGCTTCCTCTGCATCGCGCTGGTACATGGTATAATCTTAGCGAAAACGGCGGGAATTGGAAAGGATTTTGGTCCTTGAACGTTCTCCTATCGACGGGGTCTCAATCCCGTGATCCCCCATTGCAACTGAACACTCGTCCAGTAGATTACGCACGTAGCGTTCCTACCTAACTTTTCGAAGCGTGATTCAAGCCCGTGCCTTCCTTGTTTCGGCCTTCGCGTCCCTCTGCGGCCTCACCGCAGCCGTCGCGCAGGAATCCGATAATGCCACCGCTCCCGCCGACGGCGAAACTCCCGGTCAGGGTGCCGTCGATGCCCTGAGCTTTGGCGACATCCTCCGCGACACCGGCTTCCTCGCCATTCCGCTCATCTTCCTTTCGATACTCGCGGTTTTCCTCATCATCTTCTATTTCGCGACGATTCACCGCGGTGCGGTCGTGAGCAATCGCTTCATGAACCAGGCCGATCAGCTCATCCGCGCGCAGGATTACCAAGGCCTCCTCGCCGTTTGCAACCGGCACAACGAATCCATCTCGCGCATCACGGCGAAGACGCTCGACTTCGCGACAAAGAACCCAACCGCCAGTTTCGATGAAGTGCGCGAAGTCACCGAATCTGAAGGCGCGCGCCAGGCGGGGATTCTTCACCAGCGCATTCAGTATCTCGCCGACATCGGTGCTGTTGCCCCTATGGTCGGTCTGTTAGGGACAGTCATCGGTATGATCAAGTCTTTCCGCGTCATCTCTGTTGAGGCCTCGATCGGCGCCAAGCAAATGGGACTGGCAAGTGGCGTTTCCGAAGCCCTGCTCACGACGGCGGGCGGACTGGCCATCGGTATTCCGGCGCTCATCGTTTACTCCGTTTTCCGCGGCAAAGTGCAGGGTCTCGTCGCCGAAATGGAAGCAGCTTCGACGCACATCATGGCGTTGCTGGGTTCGCAGTACAAACGCGCAGCCAAAGCTGCCCGCAGTGCCCAGGCCGCCCGGCGGCGCGGTGAACTCCAAGGCGTGTAATTTTCCCCGACGATGCGATTCCGGAATTATGTCCACTCCTCGCCGGCCGCGATGCAGCTCGCGCCGATGATCGACATCGTCTTCCTGCTCCTCATCTTTTTCATCGTGACGTGGAGTTACGCGCGGTTTGAAACCGAACTCGACGTCAGCGTCCCCGCGGCCGCCGAAGGCGAGGACCCGAAACGGTCGATCGGCGAGATCATCGTCAACGTGCGCGAGGACGGGACGATCGTCGTCGAGGGCCGCATCGAAACCGAGGAGTCGCTTTACAATCGGCTCAGCGCCATCGTCGAGCGATTCAAGGACCAGGCCGTTATTCTGCGGGGGGATAAGCGCGTGGCTTATGACCATATCGTGAGGACGCTGAATGTTTGCAAGGAGGCAGGCATCTGGAACATTGCCTTCGCCACGACTCGTCCCGAACAGGCCGAGGCCCCTTGACCGAACGTATCGAATTGCGGCGCCAGAAATGAAGTTACTTTCCGCTATCGCGACAGCCGTCGCGGCGATCATCCTCGCCGCCTTGTCGAGCCATGCGCAGACACCAGCCCGCAAGGCCATCCCCGTCGCGCCACCCGGTGAGCCCGCCAACGTGCCCGACGTCAGTGACCGTCCTCTCACCTCGAACGCCGAACAGGATCTCTTCAACTACGCTTCACTCGTCTATGAAAAGGGCTACCACGATCTCGCCATCGAGCAGTTCGCGAAATACCTGAAGCAACACCCCGGCGGCACCAATGCCGAAGCCGCCTGGTTCCGCCTAGGCGAATCCTACCTGAAGCAACGTCAACATGAAGAAGCAAAGGATTGCTACCTTGAGGTCGTCAAAAAATTCAAGCGTGGCCCTTATGTTCCTCCGTCGTCCTACCGGCTAGCGTCCCTTTATTACAACGAAAGCGCCTGGTCTACCGCCGAGCCGTTTTTTGCGCTTGCCCACACGACAACGAAACGTCCCGAGATCAAAATCTCATCGGTCTATTACCGTGCCCGTTGCCTCGCGAACATGAAAAAGTTCAACGAGGCCATTGAAGCTTACACGAAGGCGGCCGCGCAAAAGGAAAACAACCCCTACCGCGAGGCTTCACTTCTCGCGTTGGGGCGCCTCGAAACCGATCGCGGCAATCACGAAGTCGCCTACCGCCACTTCAAGGCCCTGACGACCGAGTCGGTCCGCCCGGCCGTGAAGGGCGAGGCCCTCGTCAAGGCGGGCTTGCTCGCACAAAAGCAAAACAAGATCGCCGAATCTCGCGAGTTATTGAACGAGGCGCTGGAATTAAGAGGCGCAGACGAGTGGAAGCCGGAAGCGCAGTTCCATCTCATCGAAGCCTACTATGCGGAAGAAGACTATGCCGCCGTTGTAAAAGCCTACCGTACAGGCGTTTTTCCGCTCACCAACGACCTGAAGCCGAAGATGTATCTGCTCGTCGGCAACGCCCTGCGCCGGCTGAACAAGTCCTCCGAAGCCGTCGACCTTTACCTGAACATCGAGCAGTATTTTCCGACTTCGCCCGAGATGCTTGAAGCCGGTTACCGCAAGTTACTCTGCTTCCTCAAGCTCAAGACCCCGCGTCTCGCCGACTACGCCGCCGACTATGTGAATCGCGCCCGCATGCGCGATCCCGAGCACCAATACATCGACCTCGCCCTCCTCCTTCAAGCCGAAGCGCTTTTTAATGACAACGACTACGCCCGCGCCGCCGATGCCTACGGCGAGATTCGCATCAACAACATCCCGGAAGATGTGCGGGCATCCATGCTCTACAAATGGGGTTGGTCCCACGCCGAGAGCAATCGGCCCACTCAGGCCATTACCGCCTTGACCAAATTCATCGACGGCTATCCCGAAGACAATCGCTTTCCCAAAGCCATGGCCAAACGCGGCCTTTCCTACAAGGCCGTCGAAGACCTGACCGCTGCCGAACGCGACTTCAATCGCCTCCTCAAAGACTACCCACAAGCCCCCGCTTCCGAAGTCGCCTATCAACAACTCGCCCTCATCAAAGGCCAGCAACGCGACTTCCAGGGACTCATCGCCGCTTACGAAGGTCTCTTGAAGAATTTCCCGCAAAGCGAAGCCACCGGTGAAGCGCACTTCTGGATTGGCTGGGCGCACTTCGAGGAACGGAATTTCAAGAAGGCCATTCCTGCTTTGGAAAAGGCGCGGGAGATGGAGGCCAGTTCGTTTTTCGAGCAGGCGTCGCGACAGCTCGTTCTCGCGAATTACATGCTGCAGGACGTCAAAGCGACACGGGAGGAAATCGAGATCATTTACGAATCAGCGAAACCTGTCGCCGTTCCCGACCAAGTCATCGCCTGGCTCGGTGTCCGCCTCTTTGAGCAAAACGACATGGAAGGCGCGGAAAAATACCTCGCTCGTGCCAGCACTCCGGACGATCCCGGGCAAACAAAGAGTATTGTCTGGCGTATGCTCGGCGAAGCAAGGCTCCGTCAAAACGACAACGAGAACGCCATCGTCGCCTTCGATCATTATCTGAATACCCGCCAGCCGAACGAGGCCCGCGCCCGTGTCCTCAATGAAAAGGCAAAAGCGCTTATCGGTCTGCAGGAATACGAGTCCGCGATCGCGGTGGTTGAAGAGGGCCTCGAATTGCAACAACAGGGCCGCGTGAATGCACAGCTTTGCCTCACCTGGGGCGACATCGCCTTGTCGGAAAAAGAATGGGAAGAAGCGCTGAAACGCCTCGTCCGGCCGGCCTTTATTTTTGACGACGAGGAGATCACTCCCGTCGCCTTGGAAAAAAGCGCTTACGCCCACGAACAACTTGGCGAATCGGACAAAGCCGCGGAATTGCGGGCGAAGATTAAAAAGCAGTTCCCGAAATACGGCGCACCAAAAGCCTCGACCGCCGAAACGGCAGCGACGTCATCCTGACACGTTCACCCACCGCCCGCCAATCCAGAATCCGGCAGCGACGAGAAGCACTCCTGCAACCACGCTTGCCCCGACATAGGAAGCAGCCACGCCGACACGATTTTCACGCAGGAGCGTGAGCGTTTCCAAACCAAAAGTGGAAAAGGTCGTGAAACTCCCGAGGAATCCGGCGATGAGGAACAAGGCGAACCCTTCCTTCGCGCTCCATTCCTCCTTCGCGGCGAACACTGATGCGAGAACGCCGATGAGAAAACACCCGATCATGTTCACGGTGAAAATCGCCCATGGAAAGCGAACGCCCTCAAGCGCCTTCGACATCCGCACCGCAAGAAAATACCGCGACACCGCGCCGAGAAACCCGCCGCATCCGACGAGTAAAATCGTGCGAAGCATCGCCAACCCTAGCCCCATTGCAAAGTCACGAAAGCAATTCCGTGGAGGAGTCATCCTGACTTCGTACCCACGAAAAAAGTCCCAGAGCCAACGGACCGCGGATGTCCACATCCGCACCAACCCCCGGCGCCCAAGCGCCGCATTTTCCCCGGGGAAGGGGGCGCGGTCATTTTCCGGTCCCGCAAAAGATAATGCTTCCCTCCGATCAGGTTAGTTGATGCGGATGTGGACATCCGCGGTCCGCCGGGGACAAAGCCTCCATCCATTGGTTGCGAACGACACCAAGTAACTTTTCGCGCTTTTTCGCGACTTTCGTGGTTTCCCTACTCACGACCTTGATCCTGAACGCAACCTAGTCCAATCTCCCGCCCCATGAAAGTCGTCGTCGCATACTCCGGAGGCCTTGATACCTCCGTCCTTCTCAAATGGCTCCAGCAGCGTTTTGACGCCGAGGTCATCGCCTACTGTGCGGACGTCGGACAAGAAGAGGAACTCGATGGTCTCGAGGAAAAGGCGACCTCCACCGGCGCGA
>JBCCWV010000098.1:0-16999 GCA_039192745.1 Verrucomicrobiota bacterium
GTTCCTGGGAGATGCAGACCTTGGTCTGATCGGGCGCCGATTGCAAAAGGACGAAGCGTTTCCCGTTTCCGCCGAATCCGTCCTGGAGGAAAATGATCGCGGCGAGAAGAATGCTCGTGGCAAGGGAGATGATCGGGGTGGTGATGAAAAGGAGATGGCGACGACCGGACTTGGCGAGTGAGAAGAGATTAACCGGACCCACGAGGATGCCGAATGCGATAAGGACGAGAACGACAATCGTTGTGCCGAATCGACGTTTCCCCATGGAGTCGAGGAGTGGCCAGTTGGAAGGGGTGAAGCTATCTTCGAGGGAGTTTTGCAGACTTGAGTTGTGGAAACTCCAAGCTTGCCGAATCAGACTTGCGGCTTGTGCGTCGTCTTCGGCGGGAGCGATGGTGACTTTTCCAAGTCCGGCATGTTGAACCAGTGATTTCAGTTCTTGCCGTGGAGCCTCAAGTGCTATCTCGGATCTGTCCCAAATTACGAGCCGTCCGCCGAGGTTGACCCAATCCACGATGGCCCGCCGGGACGGCACCGGAATATCTGCCCACGAGGTGGCCCGACAGGCAATGACTTCGAATCCCGTATAGGCCCGCCAGTCTGCGGGTATTCGCGTCGAGACGAAACCCAAGGCGCCGATTTCCTGGCTGGCTACTCTGATAGCGGATCCCGTTTCGCCGGGAACGATCTTTGTGGACTTCGGGCAAACGAGGATCTCCGGCCGATTAGTGCTCCCGCGATAATAGCTGGTTCGGGCTCCGAATCCGGGAATGACGATTTTCACGTCTCCGCTGAGGTTCGCGTATCCTCGGTATGACGAAGAGAAGTAGGTGGGAATGGGAACGATGATCGTCGTCGTTTGGGTGGCCCGCTGCTTGGCGCGAATCTTGTAACTGGACTGAAAGGAACTGTTGGCGCCGTAGGTGTCGTGAGAGAAAGAGCAGAGGACCGAGGCTTCGACGTCGTTGCCGAGCCTGTTCCGCAATTCGATCTCAAGCGGGACGAAACCCTTGGTCGGAATCTCATCAAAGGGGCAAAAGATCTCGACTTCGATTTCCGACTTCGAGCCAAAAACATGGCGGTCGGTCGAGCCTCTGGCCAGCGGCGCTGCCGCCGAAAGAATCGGGGCCCATGCCGTCGACATGGCGACCGCGACAAGGAGCAAGCGCGCAAATTCAATACTACCGATGTAATCAATCCTCGCCATGAATGACCTGACTATGACCGCGTTTCCCTAGCACCCCTCGCTCGCCTGCACCAGACGGAAATCAGCGCGTGGCCGACTTTCCGTACTTTTTCTTGTGGAGCTTGGCGGCCTGTTTTCGCCAATTGTCACGGGAGATGCGGTCGCGGAACGACAGGCGTTCACTGAATTCACCCACCATCTTGTCTGACCACTTCGCGACTTGGGCAAAGGTGTAGATGCCGACCTTGTGCAGTTTCTTCTCAAGCACTGGGCCGACGCCGGAAATCTCCTGCAGGTCGTCGATCTCTTTCGGCTTCTTTTTGTAGATAAGCCCGAGAGCAGGATCCAAGGTCGTGCCTTTGGGAGCGGCTTTTTTCTTTGGCTTGGGCGCGGGCTTTGCGGCGGACCGACTTGAGGTGGATTTCGTGGACTTGGAACTCGTTTTTTTCTTTGGCTTCGTCGCGGCCTTCTTTTTGGCAGGCTTGGCTGCGGATGCGGCCGCAGTGGATTTGGTGGGACTGCGTCGTGCCGGCATGTTGGGAACATCCGGGGAGATTCGTGGTGCCTCTTTCGCCAAATCTGAAAGTTGGACGCCGCCGCCGACTTCGGTTTCCAAGTTTCCTCCCGCGGCTTCCAAGGCGCTAGTGGGTTCTCCGTGCCGGAAAAATAACCAAAGAATCAGCATCAGCGGAATGGCCAGGATTAGAGCGAAGAACATGCCTGCTCCCAGAAGAGTGAAAATCACCGAGGCCCAATCCACGCTGAGAGTCCAGTCGGCGAGGAATGGCACGCTAGAAGGAGAAGCGACGTAATTCATTGCGGGGGTTCAAAAAGACGCGTTGTTTCGTTAGTAAATTTCGAGGAATTATGGTGAACGTCAAGAGTCCCTTCTTTCTATAGCCCTCCGCCCAAGCTTTTCCGCCAGACACCATGCCTATCGCCAAGTCAGAGTCTTTGTCTTCCCAGCTCTTTGCCGCCGCTCGCGAGCACATTCCCGGCGGGGTGAACTCACCGGTTCGTGCTTTTCGCAATGTCGATGGCGAACCGTTCTTCGTGCGCCGCGCGAAGGGTTGCCGGATTTGGGATGTCGATGGGAAAGAGATGATCGATTACATCGGCACGTGGGGGCCGGCGATTCTGGGACATGCGCCACAAGCCGTCGCCGAGGCCGTGCACAACGCGGCGAAGGAAGGTGTGAGTTTCGGCATTCCCAATCCCTATGAAGTGGAGATGGCGAAGACGATCTGCGAGTGGGTGCCGTCGATCGAAAAAGTGCGGATGGTTAACAGTGGGACGGAAGCGACGATGTCGGCGGTGCGTCTCGCGCGCGGATTTACCGGTCGGAAAAAGATTATCAAGTTCGAGGGTTGTTACCATGGTCACGTCGATTCCCTGCTGGTTGCCGCGGGAAGTGGTGCGCTCACATTTGGTGAACCTGATAGTGCTGGTGTGCCGGAGGAATTTGCAGCCCTGACGATCACGCTTCCGTTCAATGATCGCGAGGCAGTGGAAGACGCGTTCAAGGCCTGTGGGGACGATATCGCGGCCATCATCCTTGAACCGATTCCCGCCAATGCTGGACTGATTTTTCCGGAGGGCGGATACCTCGATTTCCTGCGCGAGGTGACCACGCGGCACGATGCGTTACTCATCTTCGACGAAGTGATGACCGGTTTTCGTCTGGCCAAAGGCGGCGTGCAGGAACGGTTGAGCGTGACGCCGGACCTTACCGCATTGGGGAAGGTGATCGGCGGCGGTTTGCCAGTTGGCGCCTTTGGGGGGCGCGCCGACATCATGGACATGCTGGCGCCAGATGGACCGGTCTATCAAGCGGGCACGCTATCGGGAAACCCCCTCGCCATGGCCGCCGGACTCGCGCAACTCAAGGAAATGGAGAAGCAGGACGGCTGGGCGCGTCTCGAGGAAACGGGAGACTATTTTGCGAAGGGTATGCGTGAAGCGTTGGCGAAAGCGAGTAAAAACCTAACATTCCACCAGATCGGATCGATGTTCTGCCTCTTCTTCACCGAGAAACCGGTGACCGATCTCACCAGTGCGATGGCCGTGGACAAGGAAGCCTTCAAGAAGTTCTTCCACGCCTGCCTCGAAGCAGGCATCTACTTCGCGCCGTCGCCGTATGAAACGGGATTCCTCTGTCTGCAACACACGATGGCGGATATCGATGACACGATGGGTGTCGTTGCGGAAGCATTGCTCTAAGACTCTTCGAGATCCTTTAGCCTTTCCACGTCAGCGAGATCCTGTGGGCGCCCGGTTGCGATTTTATTCCTAAGCAAGTCTGATTTGCTAAGAAGGAAGACGGGGAGTCCGTCGATTTTGCCTTTTTCTCGAGAAGCCCAAGCCTCTTCCCAGGTAACCCCGGATAAGCCTGTCAAAAGATCAATTCTGTTCGGAGCAACGCCCAACTGAATGACTGAATCGGGTATTTGAAGGTCTTCCTCTTTCAATCCCAGGGATGAGAAGCCGAATTTGTCCAACACGTCGATCATTACACTCGTGTTTTCAGGATCGCTGCTAATGAAAAAATCCAAATCTCCGGTGTAGCGAGGCAAGCCGTGCCATGCCAGCGCGTGAGCGCCTACAACAAGGTAGTCAACTTTCTTCGAGTTTAATAATTCGATAAACTCTCTTAAGTCGCCGCTCAGTTTCATCGGATGCCGGGTTCGTTAAATCGAGGAGAATTTCCATCCGCTCATGCGGAGAAAGGCTCTTGTAGAAATCGATTTCCGCTCTTTCTGCTTCCTCGAAAGAGGAATAAACTTTCAGTGTCTTTACCACGCGAAAACTTAGCAAGCTGGCGCAGGAAGTCCACAGTGATCAGACTATCTGACAACCCTTGCGCGCCGGGGCGTTTTTGTTTTCAACACGGCTGGATTTTCGGATTTCGCGGCCACGCTTTCTTCCTTCGTGATGTATCCCTCCTCAACCATGCGGTCCAAGACGACGTCGCGTTCGGCTAGGGCGCGTTCGTAGTTCTTCAGTGGGGAGAAAGCGTTGGGGCCGCGGATGATGCCGGCGAGCATGGCAGCTTCGGAGAGAGAGAGTTCGCGCGATGATTTGCCGAAAAATGCCAGACTGGCGCGCTCCACGCCGTGAAGGTTTCCGCCGAAGTAGACCATGTTCGCGTAAACCTCGAAGATTTCCTCCTTGGTGAAATTCTTCTCAATACGCCGGGCGAGAAAGGCCTCGATGAGCTTGCGGTGCAATGACCGGTCGAGGGCGAGGTCGTCAAAGCTGTTTCGGGCAAGTTGCATCGTGATCGTGCTCGCGCCTTGGACAAGACGACGTTCTTTCGCGTTGCGCAAAACCGACCTTGCGACACCGCGAAAGTCCACGCCATTGTGATCGTAAAACCGCAAGTCCTCGCGAACGAGGAGGGCATTCACAAAGTGCGGCGACATGTCTTCGAGTGGGACGGCGAGCCGCCGGGTTTCTCGTCCGTCGGGAGCCGTGTAATCGACGGAATGATTGACCTCCGCGTCGGCGAGATGTTTCTCGATGACTTCCAGGTCATACTGCCCGGCCATGAATGAATAAAACCCTAACGTGATACCGCCGACGATCAGTCCGGCGCCGAGGACATAAGCAACGCCCCAAAGCAGCGACCGGAAAAGCCGGTTAAAAAAACCACGTTTCCGAGAGGCGGATTTTCTGCGATCACGCGCCGGTTTTGGCTTGGATCGTGTGGATGCGGCGGAGACAGGTGGGCGTGTGCTCGTGGCAGTAGGCATGCGAAACTTCGGAAATCTTAAACGAATTCTCCTCTTGGTAAAACGATTGCTTGCCCTGCGATCTTGCAGCATGAGCATGGATCAGCTTATGCCGGAAAATCTGGAACCCGCCGTGGAGGCGCTCATCGAAGCCGCCTTGGCCGAAGACCTCGGCGAAGTGGGCGATCTGACGTCGAAGTTTTTTGTCGCCGCCGATGAGCGAAGCAAGGGGGTGATTGCTGCGCGTGAGCGAGGTGTTGCTGCGGGGATCGACGTAGCCGTTCGTGTGTTTGAGTTGGTCGATGCGGGTGTCGTGGCAAAAGCCAAATGCGCGGACGGCACAGAATTGGAAGAAGGAACGGTTCTCATCGACTTGGAAGGGGACTCCCAAAGCATTCTGACTGCGGAGAGGACGGCATTGAATTTCCTTCAACGGCTCTCCGGTATCGCCACGGCAACGCGCGAATACTGCGACCTCATCGAAGGAACCGGCGCCGTCATTCTCGACACGCGGAAGACAATGCCGGGCTGGCGATGGCTCGATAAGATGGCGGTGCGGGCCGGAGGTGGCCAGAACCATCGCATGGGTCTCTATGATCGCGTGATGCTGAAAGACAATCACCTCGCCGCCTTGGATCCCGCGCAGATGCAGGTCAAGATTGACGCCTTCAAGGCGGAACATCCCAAAGTGGAGATTGAGATTGAAACCGACAACCTCGATCAAGTGCGGCGTTTTCTCGAGTTGAAGAACGTGGATTACCTTCTGCTCGACAACATGTCGCTCGACCAGTTGCGATCTGCCGTCGCGATGAACGAAACGCCGATCAAACTGGAAGCGAGCGGCGGAGTGAATCTGGAAACCGTGCGATCAATCGCGGAAACGGGGGTGGATTTTATTTCCGTGGGCGCGCTTACCCATTCGGTGAAGGCGCTTGATATCGGTTTGGATTTTTCATGAGGACGGATGGCGAGTTAGGCCTTGTGCGGAAGTTCGAGCGCGTCGCGGAGATCGATTCGACCAACTCTGAATTGCTCCGCCGCATCGAACGCGACGGTGTCGATTCCGTCGAGGGCATGCTCTTGGTTGCCCAGCATCAGACGGGCGGGCGCGGTCGACGCGAACGGGTCTGGGAGTCGCAAAGCTCGGGGAATCTCTTGTGTTCGCTGGCCGTTGTCCCGCCTTTTCAACGCGAATTCTGGGGATGGCTGGCGCAGATCGTTTCCCTTGCTGTCAGCGATGCTTTAATGAAGGCAGGTGCTCAGAATGTGAAGATCAAATGGCCGAATGATGTGATGATTGCGAGTCGGAAGGTGGCTGGGATTCTCGTCGAAAGTCGTGCGGGCAATGCGGAGGAAATCGCTGTGATCGGCGTCGGCATCAACGTGGCGTCGCATCCCGAAATCACGGAATCTGAGGGGATGGTTTCGACGTCGTTGAATCAAGAGGGTCTTCAAGATGTGGACGTCGAGGATGTTTGTGTCGATTACCTTTGTTCGCTGGAACGCTGGCTGAAAACGACGCAGAACGGATTTGAAGACTGCCGACGGGAGCTGACTGCGCGGAGTTTCATCTTAGGGCGACAGGTTCGCGTGACGATGGATGGCGAAAAGATCGAGGGCCTTGCAGCTGGCCTTTCCGAAGCCGGCGCGCTTCTCGTGCAAAGCGACGGTGAAGAAAAGGCAATCATCTCCGCAGACCGCGTGCGCTTACTTTAATCAGTTCGAACTGGAGAAGTGTGTTTCCCCGGCGGACCGCGGACGTCCACGTCCGCATAAAACCTTCCCGACCGAAGGGAGGCACTTACTAATTGGGCGATCAAAGATCTGGTCACACGTCACCCTCGAAGAATTCGCGCTTCGCGCCGGGGTTGGTGCGGACGTGGACGTCCGCGGTCCGTCGGGGAGATGCTTTTTTATGAACCGGAGATTCGCACCGAACGTTTTTTATCCAAGCGCATGACGGCACCGTCTGGGAGGTCCACAGATGCTTTCGGGTCGCTCACTTTTTCGCCGTTGATTTGGATGCTGCCTTGTTCAACGAGGCGGCGTAGGTCGCTGTTGGATCGTTTGGAATCGAAGCAGTTTGCGTAGGCTTCACTGGCGACGGCGAGGATGCCGGTTGAAACGGCTTCGGCGCTGGGAGAAAACTCGGGGAGATCGGCGGCGTCGAGGTCGCGTTTGCTGAATTGTGTCTCCCAGTTTGCGCGGGCTTTTACCGCCGAATCGTCATCGTGGTAGCGGGCGACGAGTCGGGCGGCGAGTTGTTTTTTCGACTCCATGGGATGGGCGGAAGCGTCGAGGTTTTCGCCGAGGAGTAGCGTGTAATAACGCGCCATTAATTCGTCGGAGACGCTCATGAGCTTGCCGAACATTTCGCCAGGCTCGTCGCTGACACCGACGTAATTGCCGTAGCTCTTGCTCATCTTCTTCACGCCGTCGAGGCCCTCCAGAAGCGGGACGGTGAGGACGATCTGCGGGCGCTGGTCCATCGCCTTTTGCATGTCGCGACCGACAAGGATGTTGAAAAGCTGGTCGGTGCCACCAATCTCGACATCGGCACGAACTTCCACGGAATCCCAACCCTGCATGATGGGGTATTGAATCTCGTGGAGTCGGACTTCCTCCTGCTTGTCGATGCGGTTCTTAAAGTCCTCGCGTTGCAACATCTGTTGCATGGTCACGCGGCTGTTGAGCTTGATGACGTCGGTGAAATTCATTTTACCGAACCAATCGCCATTGAAAACGACCTCGGTCTTTTCCTTGTCGAGGATCTTGAAGGCCTGGTCGGTGTAGGTCTTGGCGTTTTCGAGGACCTCGTCGTGGCTGAGATGCGGACGAGTTGCGGAACGACCGGTGGGATCGCCGATCATGGCGGTGAAGTCGCCGATGATGAGGACGACCTGGTGGCCGAGTTCTTGAAACTGCCGAAGCTTTTCCAGAGGAACGGTGTGTCCGAAATGGATATCCGGCGCGGTGGGGTCGACGCCGAGTTTGACGCGCAGCGGTTTGCCTTCCTTGAGTCGCTCGAGGAGTTCCTTTTCGGAAATGATTTGGGCCGTGCCCTTGGTGAGTAGTTCCAGCGCGGATTCCGGTGACATGCGTGCTTCCAGTCTAACGTCCTAACATTCCTTTCACTTCTTCCAAACTCACCGATGGCGTGGCAATGCCGTCCGTGGCACCTGGGTCTTCGTCTCTTTTTTCCCGCAGGGATGCCGCCGTCACCCGCTCGTTCGCGCGACCGAGAAGGATGCGGTCGCTGGATTCCTCCTGGGCGGCGACGTATTCGTTCACGGGGAAGCGTTTGCTGGCGGAGCGGTCATCGAGATCACCGACATGGTAGTATTCATCCCTGCGTGGTTCCCAGTCCTTGGCCGCGAATCTTGCGTTTCGATCGGGAAATTCCGGTGTAGAGAACTCTTTCGTGCCGCTCCAAGTCTCGGGCTCTAGCGAATTGGTGGCGTAGGATTTGTTGCCGTCGCCGCTTTTTTTTCGGGCGCCGAAGAAGCCGCTTTTCTCCACGTTCTTTTTGTCCAAGTTGGAGGTCGCGTAGTTGGAGTCCATGGAAATGTTCTTATTGAACATCCGGTCCACGTCATCCTGTGTGCCGCCTTCGGAGTCCGCGATGTTGCCTTTCATGAAGCTTTTTTCGAACTTGGCCGACTCGGTGCTTTTCTTGATCGACCACTGCTCCTCGGTCTGGACGCAACCGATGGATAATGCGGAAAAAACTAACAATGCGGCAATTCGCACTTCAGGAAAGCACACCGTTGCCTCCCTTGTCCGTGCGGGCTTCGGAAACGAGGTGAAGCGCCTCTTCATAACCGCCGCCAAAATCGATCCGCGTGATTTGGCTGAGGCGGTAGTCGGTGGGCTCGTCGTCGAAGTAGGCATCGGGGTCGATATAATACATCGTTAAGCTGTCATGGGAAACCGTGTCCACGCGCCCGATGTAGCAGGCATCCGGCTCGTCGAGTTCGAGGTAAACGGTGACGAGCGGGGCATTGCGCTTCAAGGTCGCGAAGGCCATGCCGAGATTCGTGAGGTCGAGATCCGGGGCGGTCGGTTTCTCCAGCTTCCGTAAATTCATCGCGTTTTCGATGAAATCCTGATGCGGGGCCGGGCACTCAAAAGTCGTGATGTCCTCGACGCGGAGGATCTGAAATCCATTGAAACGGATTTCGGAGTCCACCAACTGGAGCATGACCAATTCGTCGCTATGCCCGACAAGATACCCCACCGAAGAACCTGCTTCGAGGTTCGCGCGGTCAATGCGGACGAGGTTTCCGGATTCGAAGGCTTTCTGAATCATTGCTTTTTTGCCGACAATACGTCGGTTCTATCAGATCGGGCTGACCCGTGGAGGTGTCAAGACGTCGCGGTTGCCACGACGAAGCGTCTGAAAACAAGAGCGGCGGCGATCCCCCCTGCAAACGTGGCCACAAGGAAAACCCAAAGTTGGGTCCACGCGAGATGTCCGGAGCCGCAGAGCGCGATGGCCACCGCCGGGTTGAACGCTGCGCCGGAGACAGGGCCAACGGTGTAAGCGCCGCCGGCGACGATGGCGGCAATGGCCAGACCGTAGAATTGGTTTCCCTGCAGTGCCTTCGCTTTGGCCACGTTCAGGATGACCCAGGCGAGCGCGAAGGTGAAAACGAACTCCGCGACGAAGAGAGGGGCGATCTCAAACTTCGCCGTCGTCACAATGCTCCCGGACAGATACCGCGCGAGCGCGATCCCCAATCCTGCCCCTGAGAACTCGGCGAGCAGGTAGGGCGCAACATCGGACTTCTTGCAATATCCCGTCACCATCATCGCGATGGTGACAGCGGGGTTGAAGTGGGCGTCGGAAACATGGCCGCCCGCATAAATCATCGCCATGAGGACGGCGCCGACAGCGAGCGGACCAAACTGCGAGGGGGCAAGGCCGATGGCGAGAACGAGAAAGAACGTCCCGATAAACTCGACGACATACTTGGGCATGCCGTCCCCATACACATACTAGGGCAATTCGGGAATCGTTTTTTCAAAGTCGGTATCGTTGACCCAACCGGCTTTCATTTCTTCCCCGGCCACGAAGCGTTCGTAAAACCCCCGCCATTTCTCGCTGGCATAAGGGTAATCGTCAAAAACGGCACCCTTGCCGAGCATGCGTGGATCATTTTGTGCGCGTAGTTCTTCGAGCATTAAATTTTTCAATGCCGCCTTGGTTTCTTCGTAAGCGGGATCGCTTGCCAAGTTGCGCATACATTCCGGATCAAGTTCGACGTTGTACATCTCTTCCGCCGGTCGAAGGCCGAAACACAACTGCCAGAAGCTCGCGTCCTTTCCTTCTCGTCGCATTGTCAGGATCTCGGTCTTCGTCGCTCCACCATCGCAATTCAAATAACCCGTCAGAGGGTGTCCTGATGGCCAGCGGTCGGTCTCGAAATTCTGTAGATAGAGCATCCCGTTCTTCACGATTCCGCGCACGGGATAGCCGTTGTCATCGGGGCGCCCGATGTCGTGTCGCTCCTTGCCGATGAGGACGTGGTCGCGGTCTGGATTGGAGACGCCGTCGGATTCGCCGCCGAAAATATCCGTCAAACTGCGGCCCGCGTGCGGCTGCATTCCGGAGTTTTCCCAGTCAACTCCCGCCAGATCCAGCCACGTGGGTGCGAAATCAATAAAGCTCACGTAATCGGCCACTTTTCGGTCCGGTTTCTTGATTCCCTTCGGCCACATCGCGGCGAACGGAAGGTGGTTCGAGTATTCGTACTTCTGACCCTTGGTGCGCGGGAATGGCATGCCGTTATCGGCGGTGACCATGACAAGGGTGTTCTCAAGTTCCCCGCGCTTCTCCAGTGAATCTAACATTTTCGCCAAATGCGTATCGAAGTGCTCGGTCTCAAAGGCGTAGTCGAGCATGTCATGGCGCACGGCTTCCGTATCCGGCCAGAATTCCGGAACGCTCGGAATATCGCTCAACTTCTTGCCGCCCTTGGCGACCCCGGATCCGAATTCGTAGCGGCGGTGTGGCTCGGTCGAGCCATACCAGAAAAACCATGGTTTTCCCTCTTTGTTCGCGTCGAGAAAATCCTCAAAGTTCTTCGCGTAGTCGTTGCTGGAAATCGCGGATGTCGGCGGCGTGGTCTTGTGCTTGTTGAAAGGTTTTCCGGTGAGCTGCCTTGGCTTGCCTTCTGCATCATTCGCCACGCCGGGAGCCCATCCCTTTGCCGTGTAGCCGGTGAAGTAGCCATTTTCGCCCAGCGCCTCGACCACGCCCTTGAATTTGGCCGGGAAAAAACACCAATGGTTGGCCGCCTCCTCGAGTTGCCACGAATTGCGGCCCGTGAGGACGCAGGCGCGGGAAGGAGCGCACTTCGCGTTGGGCGTGTAAGCGCGCATGAAGAGCAAGCCTTCCTTCGCGACGCGGTCAAACCCCGGCGTCTTCACCCACTCCGCGCCATAAGCCCCCATGTGCGGGTAGGAAAGATCGTCGGCGATGGCGAAGAGGATATTGGGTCGATCGGCGGCGAAAAGCGTAAAGGGGAGCGCAACGAATGCGGCGATGAGTGAGTAAAGAAAGCGCATAGTTAGAAGGGCTGAATTTCGAATTTCGAACAAGGAACTAGGAATGGCGAAGTTTAAATACTTCGTCTGAACGGATTCTTACTCCAATCAGAGTTTTTCTTTACCCGGGCTTCTGTTCGGAGAGTTTTTTCAAGATGTTCCGCGCGAGCATTTCATTGATTTCCCGGTGGCGAGGAACCGGCTGGATCACGCCGTTAGCGGGGTTTCGGTAAATATCATGTTTTCCGCCGTGCCGAAGTAACTCACATCCGAGCTTTTCGATCTTCGCGATCAGGTCTTTGCGTTTCATGCGATCTCAAGCTCTGCCACGCGACGGACGCCGGGGATTTTTCCCGACGTGAACTCTTCGTGGAGGTCGGCGAGGTGAGCTTTGAGATCTTCCAAGTCCTCTCCTTGGGTCCAATAATCCGGAAACTCGTTCAGGAACCCGACAAAATGCTCGGCGTCTTGCCAATAAGTAAATTGAGCACGCATAGACGAACTAAAATACTATCTTGCTGAAATCGTTCAACCCACCGTCCGAAATTCCTCAATCGCTGCCTTCATGTCCGGTGCTTTGAAGAGACCGGTTCCCGAAACGAGATTGTTCGCCCCATGTTTCGCGGCGATGGCGGCAGTGTCGGCGTAAATGCCCCCGTCGACTTGGATATGGAAGTCGAGCCCGCGTTTTTCCCGCTCGGCGGCGACGGCTTCGATTTTGGGCATCGTTTCTTCCTCCATGAACGACTGGCCGCCGAATCCGGGAACGACGGTCATGACGAGGATATTGTCGGCGAATTCGAGGAACGGATAAACGTCTTCGATGGGTGTTGCGGGGTTCAGGGCCAGCCCGGTGCCCAGTCCGGCCTCGCGGATGCGCTTCAAGGTTTCCGCCACATCATGTTGCGCTTCGACGTGGACGGTGAGGTTGCTGGAGCCGACTTTGACAAATCGATCCAGATAGTGGTCTGGCCGCTCGATCATGAGATGCACGTCGAGGATCGCTTCGGGAACTGCGCTGCGAACGGCCGCGACGAACTGGGGTCCGAAGGAAATATTGTCGACGAAGTGGCCATCCATGACGTCGAGATGAAGCCAGTCTCCGCCGGCTTCGACGGCACGTTGAGCTTCGGCGGCGAGGTTGCCCCAGTCACTCGCGAGAACGGAAGGGGCGATGATTCGCTGGTTGTAGTTGGGCATCGAGGCCACTATGGGAATCAGGGCTTCAAGCGCAATCGGGGAATTGCCGGAAGGCGGAAAGATGCATGATTGGATCGTCTTTTTTAAGACGAATGAACACAAATCTTTCGCCCCTTCGTGTTCATTCGTGGAAATTCGTGCGCATTCGTGTTCTTCTCCCCAATTAGGATGACCGAAGATCTCTCGCCCCTCGACCCGCCGATCGATTTGCAAAGCGATGCCTACTTCATGGGGGAAGCGTTGCGGCAGGCGCAGTTGGCCTATCGGCGCCGGGAAGTTCCGATCGGTGCTGTCATCGTGCAGGATGGCCAGATCATCGCGCGCGGATACAACCAAGTGGAAACACTCAAGGACGCGACGGCCCATGCCGAGATGCTCACTTTGACGGCCGCCGAGAGCGCGGTCGGTGACTGGCGGCTGACGGATTGCGATCTCTACGTGACCAAGGAGCCGTGTCCCATGTGCGCCGGTGCGATTCAGCATTGTCGGATTCGTCGGGTGATCTTTGGCTGTCCGGATGAAAAAGGAGGGGCGGCCGGGGGGTGGATCAATCTTTTACAATCCACGAACCTCAACCACCAGAGCGAGATCACCAGCGGGGTGCGGGGGGATGAGTGCGTTTACATCCTGAAGCAGTTCTTCGCCGAAGCGCGGGCGAATCAAGAACAAAGGAAATCCGCCGCCCAGTCTGATACTGGGGCTGTGGAATAGCACGAACAGTTTCGGAGACTCGATCGTTTTCTCCTGTTAGTTCCGAAACGATTGCGACTACTTCCGGCGACTTCGTCTGAGCAGGAAGGCGAGAAATGCCATCGCGATCAAGTGGACTCCGAAAGGTTCAGGTACGATGGCCAGTCCTTGAACCGCACCAAATCCGAGAGGCCCTATGGTTGTTGCAGTCCCCGTGGAAGTGTTGATGGAGACAAGCTCATCCGTATTGATCGAGGTGCCGTAAAGCGTATTGCTTTCTTCATCGAAACCCAATCCGTGAACGCCACCTATCCCGAGGCTTCCAATTGACGTTGCGGTGCCGGTCGAGGTGTTGATGGAATAGAGCCGATTCGTAGTCACGTCGGTTCCGTATAAGGTCCCGCTTCCATTGTCGTAAGCCAAACCCGACATGGCACCGGCAAATCCCAATCCACCGACGGAAGACGCCACGCCCGTTGAGGTGTTGACCATGTAGAGGGCATCGGTCACGGCATCAACGGCAAAAAGGATTCCATTCACGGCATCGAAGGCCAGCGAAGTGACCTGCTCAATGTCGAGCGATCCGATGGTTGTGCTGTTGCCCGTTTCAAGGTCAATCGAAATCAGCGTCTCCGTTTGAGCGTCTGCTCCAAACAAAATCTCGTTCACCGGATCATAGGCTAGACCAACGACCAAATTACGGCCTGTATCCCCCAAGGAGGTTCCCATTCCCGAGGACGCGCTTATCAGCAGAAGATCGTCAGCACCCGTGTCTGATCCGTAGATGCTGATCGCTCCTCTTCCACTTGTCGCGGCAAGAAGAAGGAGAGAGGAGAGAAGAACAAGGCGCGTATGCATCGAATTTCGGCGATTTTTCTCACGATCTGACGGACTCTGTCAATGATAAATCGCTTGGGGAAGACGGGACAAGTTAGCTGGGGCGCGGGGCGCAAGCGCCGCTGGACCAGACCAAGCGAAAGAATTCCTTTGTTTGCGGCGGTGGATGAAAGGTTATCCTCTCTCAATGAAATCCTCGCTTCCCTTTCGCTGCTGTATCATTGTTTTCCTATCCGTGTTGGGTTCTGCCGACGCTCAGGTAGCCCCTCACGACAACCCACCCCCGGTTGAGCCGCCCTATTTCCGTGTGCGCTACGAGGCTTCGGAAAAGCCGGGTGAGTTGATCTTTCCGGTGCAATACACCGTTTGGATTCCTGAAGGCGTAAAGACCTTGCGAGGGGTCGTCGTCCATCAGCATGGATGCGGCGAGGGGTCTTGCCTGTCCGGTCAAACGGGCGCTTTCGATCTACATTGGCAGGCGCTCGCCAGAAAACACGATTGCGCCCTGATGGCCCCATCTTACGAACAACCGCAGGAGGCCGATTGCGGCATGTGGTGTGATCCGCGGAACGGTTCCGGCGATACTTTCAAGCGCGCGCTCGTCGATCTTGGCGAGGAATCCGGTCATCCGGAACTGGCGAAGGTTCCGTGGGCATTGTGGGGTCATAGCGGTGGTGGAGTTTGGACGGGAGGAATGACCTTGTTGTATCCGGATCGGGTGGCCGCCGTTTGGCTGCGTTCTGGCGTCCCTTTGCTGGAGCCCAATCCAGATCGCCCTGAAAGAAAGCCGCACGAGATTTCGGAGGCAGCTTTGGGCGTTCCCTTCATGTGCAACCCGGGGACAAAAGAAGGAGTGACAGAAAAGGAAGGGCGCTTCGCGAGGGTTTGGCCCGGCAATGAGGCCTTTTTCAGGAAACTGCGCGGAATGGGTGGACTCGTGGGTGTCGCCGTCGATCCGTTGACCGGCCACGAATGTGGGAATCAGCGCTACATGGCCATTCCCTGGCTGGATGCGTGTCTCACCGCACGGCTTCCCGATAAATCCGGTGATCCTCTGAACCCGATGCCGACGGAAGGCGCGTGGCTCGCGCCGCTTCTCGGTGAAACGGCAGTCCCTGCCGCCGAGTTTGAGGGTGATGTTAGGGAGGCAGTCTGGCTTCCCAACGAGGCCGTGGCGCGCTCATGGATGCATTACGTCAGAGACACGGAAGTTCCCGATACAACACCGCCTCCCGCACCGTTCGATGTTCAACTCGAAGAAAGTGTTCTCACTTGGAATGCGGAAGCCGACTTGGAGAGCGGGATCGCTTTTTTCGCGATTGAGCGCGATGGGGAACGCATCGCGACCGTGCCTGAGAAACCGAGTAACCGCTTTGGCCGCCCTCTCTTCCAAGGCCTGCAATACAGCGACACGCCAGCGGCACCGCTGGTTCAAATGGAGTTCGTGGATACCGAAGCGGACCCGGAAAAGGACCACGAGTATTGCGTCATTTCCTTCAACACGGTTGGACTCAGCACAATCGATGAAGATCCCGATGCGTAGCGAAGATTTCGACGCTCGCTCTTGAAAATTTTGCGGATTTGTGTCGGAATCAAATCTTCCATGAAAACAAACCCCACTGCTTCCCCCACAGTATTTGCCGCGACCCTTTTGGTTCTCTGCGCACTTTCGATTTCCAACGCTGAAAACCTTAAAATCTTCCTCCTAGTTGGCCAGTCGAACATGGAAGGGAAAGGGAATCCTGCGCACCTCGACACTTACAAAGAAGATCCTTTGATCAAACCAACTTACGAGGGGCTCAAGGACGGTGAGAGCTGGCTCATTCGTGATGACGTGTGGATCACTTATCCGAGCAAAGCGCGAGGGGCGAAGCATGGGCCGTTGACGGTGGGATACGGGACAAAAGGCGAGGATTCGATCGGGCCGGAATTTGGATTCGGTCACACGGTTGGGAATGCGATCGACGAGCCGGTGCTTCTCGTGAAGTGCGCGTGGGGTGGTCGATCATTGGCCGTTCCTTTCCGGCCGCCTGGTGCGCCGCCGTCGGAAGAGGAACTCGAGGCGCGTTTGGAAAAAGCGAAAAAGAAACGATCGGAAGTCACGGTCGATGACATCAAGGCTGAATATGGCGTGGCGTACCGCGACACGGTGCGATACCTCGAAGAAGAATTGGCAGCTCTCGATGAGCGATTTCCTAAATTGAGAGGGCACAAGCCGGAGATCGCCGGCATCGTTTGGCATCAAGGGTTCAACGACATCATCAACCGTGACCTTCGCGAGAACCAATACTCCGACTACACGGAGTGGTTGATCACTTTTATCAAAGACCTTCGCAAAGACATCGGCGCACCGGAGGCACCATTTGTGATCGGCGAACTCAGCACCGGCGGCATTCCCAAGCGCGGAGACTTTCAAAAGGCCCAGGCCTCCGCCGCCAAGCCGAGAGAGTTTCAAGGAAACGTGGCCTTTGTTCCAACAGCCGAATACTACGATACTAAGGCGCAGGAACTCTTCGACAAGGGTTTTTGGAAAGGAACCGACGAGCAGAAGGCGCAATGGCAAGCCGTTGGAAATGACCGCCCGTAACACTACTTTGGTTCCGGGAAAACCTTTTACCTCAAGGGCGTGGCCTTCGGCGAGGCGATGCTCGAAATGATGGGCGAATAAGCCTTCAGCAGCGATCAGGGGAGCGCGATCATACACGTCGCGCGACCCCATTTTGAATGGGAATACGGGGGGGGGGGCCGCCCAAATTACGAGGGTAAGGGGCGGTAGTTGCAAGGGAAAAAAAAAAAAAATATTAAA
>JBCCWV010000099.1:0-16677 GCA_039192745.1 Verrucomicrobiota bacterium
CCAACAACGCACTCACATAGTCGTCCTGCGTCACGTCGGTAAACGAAAGCGGACAAAGGTTCCTCTGCACGAGGGATATGTTCGCCGCGAGACGGGAGACTCGTTTATTCACGTCTTCAAAGGGCTGCAGGTAGGGCAACTGCACCATCATGAAAAACGCCTGCTCGAACGGATCGCGAATAGCTGCGGCCTTTTCGAGAATGATCTGAAAGAACCTCTCCAACTCCTGCGGCACGGCGAGCGGATGAAACACCGTGCCGGTGATCCCCACGGAAAGCGTTCGCACCCGTCCTCCTGCCGCGGGGTCTTGCAGCAATCCGTCGGAAAGCAGGGCGTGTAGATTGCAGATAGTGTACGCATTGAACCCGATCTCTTCCGCCTGGTCGGCCAGCATTTCGATGGCTGCTTTGTGGTTGAGAATCATTTGCGCTTCTTCCACACGCTTCCCGTCCGCACTTCTTCCCTCCTCAAGAAGCCGCTGCGTTTCCAAAAGCGAATATGTGTTCCCTTCGAGCCGACTGGAGTTCCAGGAGAGGTCGATCAGCAAACGGTCTAACACTTGTCTCAAATACGTGCCTGCCGGAAGCTCATCGATCTTCACTTGCCCGACACGGTGCAAAGTTTCCCGTTCCGGTTCCGGAAGGTAAAAGGTCTCGTTCGGTTCGTAAGCGTTGAGAAAATCTCGTTGGTAACCGACCGGCTTTCGTTCAAAGAGCGGTGCCGTCACCCGCGCGCGGATGTCTTTCGCGGCTTCGCTCATCCAGTCGGGACCCGCCGACGTCATGGTGTAGGGCAGCGGCTCTTCGCGCAAGACCACGACCCGCTCCCTCTCCAGTGCCGTTCCAAAATATCTCCGCCCACGCCCTTCGCCGCGCGCGATCAAATCCCCACGTTTCACCAACAGGTCCAACCGACGCTGCAACGTCCGGCGGCTCAATCCCAAAGCCCCCGACTCCATCAATTCCCCAACCGACCTCCCCCCCAGCTCCATTTCTACCGCCTGCCGCACCCGCTTGATCTCTTGTTCTGTAATTTGAAGTGGCACGTTTCTCTCCTATTCATGCCACAAAACTCCATATTCACGCCATTTCAACTCTTTTTTGGCACATTTATCCCCTCTTTTTCTTAATTTCTAGCTTTAAGTGGCACAATTCTTCGGCGAAACCATACTTTCACGCCATCAAACCCCTCGTTCGCTTTCCGTCTCTAAAGTTCCTTGGCCTCCCCCCGCGAACTGCCAGTCCAACATTCGGCACCCTCTCTCACGTCTTCTGATCCTTCCTACTTCATACTTGCTACTTTCACCCTTCTCTTCACTTCCTCCTTCAAGATTCCTTGTTCGAAATTCAATATTCACTGCTCCCTGATCCTTCCTCCGCGATCCCTTTCACCCTCTCACCTCTTCACCTATTCACCCTCCCACCTGCTCCACAACCTGTCGCGCCAATCGCTCACTATACGCATTCACCTTCCAATGCCCCGGACTCCAGCCCTTGAGGAAACGATGGAAGTCCGTCCAAGCGACGGGAAAGAGTGGCCGCCACTCGTCCTCGACCACGCTCGCGTCGATCTCCGGTTGTATCGACCCTAACGCTTTCGCCAATTCCGCGAAGTAAAAGTCAAGCCACACCGATTCCTGTTCCTCGCACGCCTCCTCATCGAGGCAACTCCCAAGGAAATACGCCACGTCCTTCATCCCGCACCCGCCGCCCACATACTGAAAATCGACGGCCGCGACCTCCACCCCGTCCAGCGTGGCCTCCGAAAAACAAAAGTTCGCCAACTTCGCATCGCCATGGACGAGCGTCTGGAACGTCGCCCCACTCAACGCCGCATCTATCGCCCCCGCCGCCGCCAAGTCCGGATCTTCCCGCTCCAAAACCACCAACTCTTCACTCCGCGTCGCCAAATGCCAATACGTCCCCGTCTCCCACAGTCCCTCCGGCCACTTCGTATCACTCTTTCCTCCGCTGGCGTCACGCTTCTCACCAACGGCATCGGAGCTTCTCTTCTCAAAATTCCTTTCGCCACTTTCGCGCCTTTCGTGGTTCTCCAAATCCCGTCGCATAAACGTCGCATGAAAATTCGCCAACCACCGCAAACAACCTTCGATATGCACTGCCTCCACCGATTCCGGCGTCAACCGCCCGGCATACCCCGCCACATCCAAATCCTCCATCACCAAGAGCACCTCCCCCTCCTCCTCCGCCACACCCAACATTCGTGGCACCCGACACCGGTCCCCACACCGCCCACTCCAATCCCGATACCAAGCCACCTCCACCTCATAAGACCGAACCTTCCGCGCATGCGAAAGATCCGTGTTCCAGCCGCGGGGGTGTTGCCGCGACCCCGCGCCCGAGCCCGGTAACCGCACATGCTTCACCACCACGGTTTTCGGCGGCTTATCTTCATCCCCCTCCACCGCCACTCTTAATAACGCACCGTAGCCGCTCCAGAGTTCCTGGATCACTTTGAGCACTTCCGCCTCCTTTATTCCTATTTTGGGTAGGAGAGCATTCATTTTCGAAGAGCCAAATTTATACAACATATCCGGACAGAACGGTTTTAGGAAAAATCTGAGAGAAGAAACACGAACTTCCCTTCCCTACGAAGGTAATCTCGAGCCTTTCAAAAAAGGAGGCCCCGAAAGTTAGTCTCTCAGTTGACTAAAAGACGAAGGAAAGTGTCTACGTTTTGAGAGCTCTCTGGTTGAACTTATCTTTCGCATCAATATCTTTACGTAAATCTAGAAAAATGGCGCGTTTGATTAATTCAATAGACCTGAGTAAAAGCACGGTTACAACTGGTGAGCGTCGCTTTGCCCAGCGCCTCGAGTCCCACCTCGAAAAAGACTATCTTTGTTGGTATGACGTGCGGATTGGGCAAAATAGCCAGTTTCCCGATTTCATCATCCTTCATCCCAGTCGTGGACTCCTCATCATCGAGGAGAAGGGGTGGAGGATCACCACAATTCGCTCGATTGATCCGAGCAGAGTCGAGCTCGAGACAGACGGGGCGATCCGGAGAGATTCCAACCCGTTCATGAAGGCACGCCAGCACACAATGCAGCTGGTAAATCAGCTGAAGCGTGACCCAGAACTATGTCATGCCCACGGCGCATACGAGGGCCAGCTCTCTTTTCCCTACGGTTGGGGCGTCGCTCTCACCAACATAACTAGAAAACAGCTCAACGAGGCAATCCCTGCGCTTGATCAGGAAGATATTCTCCCGCCACACCGTGTCATTTGCAAAGACGAGATGACTGAGTCCGTCGATCCACTCGAGTTCCAGGAGCGACTGTGGGGAATGTTTGAGTATAGTTTCGGTGAGCCTCTTTCAGTTCCGCAGATCGAACGCGTACGGTGGCACATTTTTCCTGAAGTCCGTATTCCTCCAGAGGCGCAGACAGATCTGTTCGAAAACGATTTCGAATCTGCACCTGACTTAGTCAAAGTTTTCGACCTTCAACAAGAGCAACTAGCCCGGAATCTGGGGTCGGGTCACCGCGTTATCCACGGCGTCGCGGGCTCAGGCAAAACTATGATCCTCGGATACCGGTGCCTTCAACTGGCCGAGTCGATTCAAAAGCCAATTCTCGTACTCTGCTTCAATGTCTCGCTCGCCTCGCGCCTACGACAGTTCGCCACCGAAAACGGCATCGCCAATCGAGTCCATATACATCACTTCCACGAATGGTGCGGACTACAGCTCAAAACCTACCATGTCGACTTGCCCAAAGGCGAGGAAGAATACTGGGTAAGGCAGGCTCACGGTGTTATCAGCGCAGTCGAAAAAGGCTTCATTCCGCGCGCTCAATACGGCGCTGTACTCATCGACGAAGGTCACGATTTCGAACCTGAATGGCTGAAGCTGATTGTACAGATGGTGGACCCAGCCACAGACTCATTTCTACTTCTTTATGACGATGCTCAATCTATCTACCGCAAAGGGAGTGGTCTCGACTTTAGCCTCTCTAGTGTTGGCATTAAGGCGGCCGGGCGAACTACTATTCTTCGGCTCAATTACAGAAATACCCGTGAGATCCTTAAGCTCGCCTACAACTTCGCTCGGGAATTCATCGGGCCAAAAGCCTCAGATGAGGATCACATTCCATTGATTGAGCCTGAGTCCACCGGGTTGAGTGGAGCAATTCCTTCCTTCCGAAGTTGCAAGAATTTTGCCGAGGAGGTCGACCACGCTGTGCAGTCGATCCGCGCTTGGCTAGATGACAATATCCCAGCCCGAGAAATTGCCGTTGTATGCTTCCGGAAATATCATGGAAAAGCCTTAGAATATCGGCTCGCCCAAGAAGGAATCAATCACCTATGGCTCGGGAACAAGGCCCAAAAAAAGTCTTACGATCCCTCCAAAGAACGCATCACGATTCTTTCTGCACAAAGCAGCAAAGGTCTCGAGTTCCATTCAGCCCTACTGTTCGGCATTGGCCACATTAAGGACGACCCCGATCAGGTTGAGTCCCAAACTCGTATTCTTTACGTGGCAATGACCCGTGCCAAACAACGCTTGGCTCTTTCTACCTCCGCGAGTAATAGCTTTTCAGAGAAGATCGAAATGTTGGTGAAAAACGCTACTACTCGAGAGCGTTCAGCGGCGTGAAGGTGCTCGGCTCCGATCCTTTTTCCGAATGTTGCTATCAAAGCCCTGCAATTCTATTCTCAAATATAGATCCGCTCAGCGTCACTTGCGGATTGGTCGAAAAAGATCAAAGAGTTTTGGTCGCCCGGCGTTCGGGAGGAAAAATCGATGATCGCGAGCCCCCTAGAAGAGTGTTTAAGGCGCGAAATCCAAGACGAATTGAGGTGCGAAATCGAGGTAAAGACTCCGCTTTCCTCTGTTCTTCATACCTATCCTGAAGTATGGATCGGGCGATAACCCTTCATTTGTTCCATTTTGATTGGCACTCCGCATCCAACAGAGCATTCTGAAATTGAATAGATCGACCCAGAAGGAATTCTTGAGACTGGTCTTGCAGGTGCAGATCGCACTACTGCAGAAGAATATTCAAGCCTCAAATGGAATTCGGCCAATAGCTAGTTTGTATCGTGATTGAGTCAATTCAATTAATGGATGTCACCAAATGAGCTCGGCATACTACTCAGCAGATATCGATGATTTTCTCTGCGCGGGTACAGATTCTATTTTAGGACAACTGACACTCAGTTCTGAATTCGATGTCGTGCAAGCTCAGCGCGAAGCCTGGTTGTCGCAGATTAATATACTCAGAGGTTCACTTTCAGGACTCTCTGGTCGGCTTTACTTCGAATTCGTCGTTCCCCGAATTGGACAGCGCATCGACGTATTGCTTCTCAGTGGCGCAACAATACTTGTTCTGGAATTCAAAGTCGGAGAAAAGAACTTCGCTAGGAGTGCGATCGATCAAGTTTGGGATTACGGGCTCGATCTCAAGAATTTCCATGAAACTAGCCATGATGCATGGATCGCTCCAATTCTGGTGGCGACGGAAGCGAAACCGTCATTTTCGACCTGCGATGTTTTGGCCGCCGCGGACGCTCTCGTTGCGCCAATCAAAGTTAACGGCGACGAACTTCGTATTGCAATCGAACGCTGCCTTTCAATCGCAGAAGGCCCGGCAATAGACCCAAATAGGTGGGAAAGAGGCAGATATCGTCCTACTCCGACAATTGTAGACGCTGCATTGGCTCTCTACAACGATCATGACGTTACTGCAATTGCACGACGCGGTGCATCCGAGACAAATTTGAGTACTACATCAGATACGGTCGATAATATAATTCGAATCAGTCGAGAGCGGTCTGAAAAAGCAATTTGTTTTGTAACGGGTGTTCCGGGGGCGGGAAAAACTCTTGTGGGATTGAACGTGGCGACGAAACACATTCAGAAGGAGAGCGAACTTTACAGCGTTTTTCTTTCAGGAAATGGGCCCTTAGTTGAAGTGCTTCGTGAGGCCCTCGCTAAAGACAAAGTCTACCGGGAAAACGAAGAGGGAAATAAGATCACAATGAAAAGAGCACGTTCTGAAGTGAAGACGTTTATTCAAAACGTTCATCATTTTCGGGATGCTTGCATCAATGATTTATCACCTCCTCTTGAACATGTGGCGCTCTTCGATGAGGCTCAGCGTGCTTGGAACCTCAGAAAGACTGCTGACTTCATGAAACGTCGAAAAGGACGTCATGATTTTGAGCTCTCAGAACCCGAATTTCTCATGTCCTGTCTCGATCGACATGAAGATTGGGCCGTGGTCGTCTGTCTCGTTGGAGGAGGGCAGGAGATCCATTCCGGGGAAGCCGGCATCGGAGAATGGATTGCGGCACGGAATCGAAGTTTTCAAAACTGGAAAGTTTACATTTCTCCAGAGCTCAATGATAGCGAATACGAATTGGGGGAAACTCGCAAGGAAATTGAGCAAATCGATCAGCTTCAAGCTAAGCCAGAACTTCACCTAAACGTTTCCATGCGTTCCTTCAAAGCGGGAAAGCTTTCGCTCTTCGTCAAGCAACTGTTGGACTTGGAGGTTGATAGCGCAAAGACAACTCTCGCTGAGATTTGTGACAGCTATCCGATTCGGTTAGCTAGGGATTTTCCCTCAGCAAAAAAGTGGGTCCGCAGCAAAGCTCGAGGAAACGAACGTTTTGGAATGGTCGTTTCTTCTCAAGCAGTTCGTCTCAAACCTTACGCCATTGACGTCCGTTCTCCGATGAATCCGGTTCACTGGTTTCTTAACGAAAAAGAAGATGTAAGATCGAGCTACTACCTCGAAGACGTTGCCACCGAGTTCCACATTCAAGGCCTCGAGATAGATTGGGCCTGTGTCAGTTGGGATGGGGATTTCAGATTTCATCCAGATGGATGGCGACCTTGGTCATTTCGGGGGAATAAATGGCAGCGAATAAGAAAAGAAGAAAGACAACTATACATTAAAAACGCTTACCGAGTTTTATTGACTAGAGCTAGACAAGGAATGGTTATCATTGTCCCTCGAGGAGATTCAGAAGATCCAACTAGGAATCCCGAATTCTACGATTCAACTTATAGTTATTTGGCCTCTTTAGGTATCCCTTCTATCTAATCGGAGCACTTTGATTCTAATCATTAGGTAGTTGTTCGCGTAGTTATGCTTGCCCCAGTGGAAGATCTCAGAACTGCTCCACTATTACAGATCTAGCCTTTTCGGAAAGTTTTGCGCTTCTCATCAAAACTCTATCCCACCACCGCAAAAACCACATTATACCCCACGCACACACCCACCAGCCCCCACAGCATCCCAAGGAACCCTTGCTCCACCCTTGGATGCACGCGTTTGGCGAGTCTGAGGCCGCCGACGCAAAGGATGAGGGCGAACGGGAGGAGGGTGAGGAGGTATTTGGTTTTCAACATCCACTCGGGGTAGCTCAGGAACCAGGCGGTGTAGAAGGTGAGGAAGACGATTGTGAGGACGAATAACGGGAGGTGCTCGCGGGGGCGGGTGAGAGCGCGGAAGAAGCCGAGGATTCCGAGGAGGACGGGGATGAGGCCGGCGTAGAGGATGGTGGCGATGAGGGCGATGGGGATGGGCTTTTCGGGGTAGAGGCCTTTGTGGAGTCCGTGGCGGGTGGGATTGGAGAAGATACTGCAGTCGGTGTAAATCTGGCCGTAGTGACTTGTTAGGACGGATCGGTTGTAGGCGCGGAAGCGCTTCAACTCCCCGGGCTCGGCGTCGGGCTCCATGAGATCGAGGAGTCGCGAGAGCTGGAAGGTGTCGAATTCATACCAGTCCCAGAGATTTTCGTGGCCCTTGGTTTCGACGTTTTGCCAGGCGCGGTTGCCGGTGAAGAGTTGGTCGCGTTTGAGCCAATTGGTGAGGATGTCCCCGCCACCGGCGAAGGCCGAGACACCGCCGTAAATCGCCAGATGCGCGAAGCGGCGGCGAGTGCGCACGGCGAGAAACCGTCCGGCAAAGAGAAACCCAAGCGCGATGATCATGAGCAAACCCGAGTATTTGGTCAACGCCGCCAAACCCGCGAGGATGCCAATGGCGACGACCATGGCCCAGGATTTCCAATGTGGTTGGGCGTCGGCATCGGCGTCGTTGGTTCGCTTCGCTTCCGCGTCGGTGTAGCGCAGGTAGAGGTAGAACGCGCCGAGCATGATGGTCGCGCAGAAGAGCTCGGATTCGATCGAGTAGGAGGCGATGAAAACGACGGGCAGGGTGACGAGCAAAGCGGAGACAACGGCGAGGTGGCGCAGGTCCGGCACGAAGCGTTGGACGATGAGGAAAACGAGCGCGAGAAAGGCGAGCGAAACGAGGGTCGTGAACCACGCGAGAGCTTGCAGCGATTGATCGACATTCCCGTCGGTGGCCTGCATGGCGGCGGCGTAGATGACGTAGCCGACCAAAGTGAAAAGTGGCGGCTGGTAGCATTGCCAACAGTCGGCGGGTTCGGGAAGTTTCTTGTTCTCGTAGAGGAGTTGGATCGGCTCGTGGTAGAAGTCGTAGACGTAGCCCATCGGCGCCGGGGCCGAGAGCCCAAGCAGCACACGCGGGGTGATCGCAACCACGATCAACGAAATGGCGACGAGCCAACCGGGAGGGGTTTTCATCGCGCGGCGGGGGGGGGGGAAAGCATGCGGGGTAAGGTCAGTGGCGCTCGAGATCTTTCTCGAAATCGGACGGAATCAACAACGGGACTAAAAGCAGTTTGCGGACCGCGGGAGAGGAATCGGGGTTTCAGAAAATCCGCCTTTATTTGAACTCGCCCACTCCCTCCCTACTCTGAAACTCTGCACGGATTTTTCATGCCACTTCTTCAACGCTATTTCGTCGGTGCTTGCGCCCTTGTCGCCACGTTTGCGCTTTCTTCCTGCGGGCCGGACGAGGACGAAGCGGTTTCCGCTCCGGTTTCCTCGAAGCCTGATCCCACGGGCCTTCGCTCGTTCACGGGAGCGCCGACGAAGGTGGTTTGGCTGGAGGGAGAAAAGTGGGAGTTGGTCACGAACTACAAGAGCCGGGTGCGGTTGATGGGGCTGGACACGGAGATGAACGACGGAGCACCGCGGGATTTGCTCGGGAAAGAGATGGGACTTTCGAAGCCGCTCATTGCGCCGGACGGGAAGTCGGTGATCGTTTCGGATCGCGCGGCGAGGCGGATATTGCAGGTGGATTGGGAATCGGGGGAAGTGCGGGATCTTGCCGCTGGTTGGGCGTCGGATGTGTGGCCGGATCCGAATTCGGGTCGGATATGGGTTTACCACCGCTCGGGCAACGGCGAGAAAGAGAATGCGGTGAAGCGTTTTCCGCTCGACGATCCGACGGCGGAGGAAACGGTCTGGACGAAAACTCCGACCGGTCATGACGGCGTGCCGTGGACGCAACTCTCGGCGGACGGGAAGTTTTTTGCCGACGCATTTCCGTGGAGAGATTGCGGGATGGGATCGTGGGACAACGGCGGCAAAAAGAAGAAACTCGCCAATGGTTGCTGGCCAGGAATGTCGCCAGACAACAGCTATCGCATCTTCGTTTTCAGGTCCAACCACCGCCAGGTAGAGATGTACGAAAACGGCAACACGAAGACGCGCCGCACGGTGATGATCGATGGCGCACCCGGGCAAGAAGGGAAGAAAATCTATCACCCGCAGTGGAGCAATCACCCGCGCTTCCTTTCGTTGTCCACGCCGCAAAAAAATGATCGAAATGAGATTTATATCGGGCGTTTTGCGGAGGACTGGCGGTCGGTCGAAGCGTGGATTCAGGTCACGAAGAACGGCCGGGCCGAAAGCTTCAGCGATGTGTGGGTCGCCTCCGGAACGGTGGCGAAGTAGCGAACAGTAGAACAGGCTTCCAGCCTGTTGCGGAAGACGTGGTGGAGACGAATGAGTGTAGGACGTGACAGTCCCAGTCGTTCTGCTTTTCGTGACCGATTCGACCGCATTCAATGGCGGGACCCCAGAGTGACGGTGTCGCCGACCGCTTTTCGGTGAAAAACAGGGATCTCGTGGCCATCTAATTACCGATGACGAAGATGAAGATGCACTTGAGTTGGTTTCTCGTGGCGTTGGGAGTTCCGACCGCCTTCGCCGAAGACTGGCCGCATTGGCGGGGACCGGCGTTTGATGGAATTTCGCAGGAAGCCTTGCCCGCGGAATTGCCGGACGAACTTCCGGTTCTCTGGCGCGCGCAGGTGGGGATCGGGTTTTCGACGGTCTCGGTCACCGGGGATCGTGTGTTCACGATGGGGAACACCGACGAAAAAGACACGGTCTGGTGCCTCGATGCAAAAACGGGAGAGGTGATCTGGGAGCACACCTACGACTGCGAACTCGACCCGCTCTACTACGAAGGCGGGCCGTCCGCGACGCCGACAATTCATAACGGCGCGGTCTTTACCTTAAGCAAAAAGGGACACGCGTTTTGTCTCGATCTCGAGTCGGGAGACGTGACGTGGTCGCGGGACTTGATCGCGGATTACGGGTTTGAGTTGCCGGAGTGGAGCTTTGCGTCGTCAGCATTCATTGATGGCGATCTCGTGTTGTTGAACGTCGGCCGCGAGGGACTGGCTCTCGACAAAACAACCGGGAAGACCGTGTGGAAATCGAGCACGGAAACGGCGGGCTATGCAACGGTGGTGCCTTTTGCAAAATCGGAGCGCTTGTTGTTTTCCGCGGATTCGTTGCTTTCCCTCGACGGGCAGAGCGGGAAGAAACTTTGGGAGTATCCTTGGCGTTCCAACCGCGACGTGAACGCCGCCGACCCGGTGGTGAACGATCGGCGCATTCTCATCTCATCAAATGCAGGCGGGATGATGATCGAAGTGAATCCCGAGACGAGAGAGGTCGAGGAAGTCTGGGAGAACAAGAATTTGAAGTGGCACTTCAATGCCGGCGTGATGGTCGGCGGCCACATTTACTCGATCAACGGAACGACCCACCGACCGACGGAATTGACGTGTACCGATGCAAAAACAGGAGAGACATTGTGGGCGGAAGAAGGCTTCGGAAACGGAGCTTTGATGGCTGCGGACAGCGGGAAGACGTTGATCCTCTTCGACAAAGGAGAACTCACCATCTTCGAAACCACTCCCGATGGTTTTAGCCCGCGGCTTCGGCAACAGATTCTCCAAGGGAAGTGCTGGACGGTGCCCGTGTTCGCCAATGGGCAGATTTATTGCCGAAGTGCCGAAGGGGAACTAGTCGCCGTTGGCGTGGAGAAATAGTAGAACGGGCTTCCAGCCTGTTCCCGCAGCCGGACAGAGTCCCGAAAAGCAGAGTGTTAGGACTTCCAAGTCTAATCCTCTTCATTACTTCAAACGGCTTCGACAACAGGCTGGAAGCCTGTGATACTATTCGTCGAACGGATTCAGACATTCGACCCCCGTTCGCTCGAAGTCGGCAATGTTACGGGTCACCACTATGAGCTTGAACTCTTCCGAGGTTGCCGCCAGAAGACTGTCGATGACGGGCAATGACTGCTGAGCTTGCATCCTTCCCCAGCGGTCAGCGATCTGCGGAGTAACAGGCAGAATGTCATCTTCGTAATCTTCCTCAAGACGCGTCAACCATTTCTCAAAAGCCGAACATTGATCCGGCGACTTGCGGCGCAGGATCTCAATCCCTTTTCGGATCTCGCCAAGAGACAACACGCTGACAAAGTGGCGCTCTCTTGAAACGGACTCCGCCCATTTGCGCACCCGTTCATCACAACGCTCTCCCTTGCGAAGCTCCGCAAGAATGTTGGTATCTAACAAATACACAAATTAAACCCCAGTATCCCGATCTTCCACTTCACGACTCCGTTCCAACTCAAGCTCCACATCAGGACTGACCTCCCCTGCTTCAGACGCAAGAAACTCTATCAGCGTACGCTTCCCCGAATCAGGGCGCGACAAAACTTCTCGCAGAATTCTCCGATGCTCCTCTTCCGCAGAAACCCCATGCGCCGCTGCTCGCCGCTTGAGCCTCTGTACGAGGGACACCTCAAGATCTCTGACCAATAACTGACCCATAATACATCATAATGATATCATTGATATCAAATGTCAAACGATGAGAATTCAGGTAGTCTCCAAGGTAGCTCTCGTTCTCATGAAACCCTCCCCGCCCAAAACCTCGATCTTCTCACTCCTGGCCCTCGCCGTCGTCAGCATCGCGACCGCCTCCGAGAAACCCAACATCCTCTGGCTCTCCGCGGAAGACATTAGTCCACACCTCGGGTGCTACGGCGATCCGCACGCGATCACACCGAACTTGGACGAGCTCGCTTCCGAAGGTGTCCGGTATTCACATGCGTTCACTACGGCGGGAGTTTGCGCGCCCTGCCGAAGCGGGATCATCACGGGCATGTATCAAACGACGCTCGGCACGCACCACATGCGATGCACGGCGACGCTTCCCGAGGAGATCCGACCATTCCCAGTCTACATGCGGAAAGCCGGCTACTTTTGCACGAACAACTCAAAGCAGGATTACCAATTCAAGACACCGAAAGAAACATGGGACGAGTCCTCGGGAAAAGCGCATTGGAGAATGCGGACGAAAAAGAATGCGGACGAGAACAAACCATTCTTCGCTGTCTTCAATTTCACTGGTTGCCACGAATCTGGAATCACGAGCGCGTCGAAACACAGGTCGGTCACGGAAGTTCTCACCGACGACCAACGACAGGATCCCTCGAAACTAACATTGCCACCTTATTACCCGGACACCCCGGTCGTCCGCGAGGACTGGAAGAGGAACTACGAGAACATCACGGCCATGGACCACTGGGCGGGCGAGATGATTCAGCAGTTGAAAGACGACGGCCTCTACGAAGACACGATCATTTTCTTCTGGTCGGACCACGGCGTCGGCATGCCGCGAGGTAAGCGCTGGCTCTATGATTCAGGCACGCATATCCCTCTTATTGTGCGGGTTCCGGAGAAGTTTCGCTCCGAAAAACAGGGGGAGCCCGGGACGGTGGACTCCCAACTTATCAGCTCCATCGATCTCGGGCCAACGGTCCTGAACTTGGTGGGAATCGATGCACCGGAGCACATGCAAGGCCGTGCTTTTCTCGGACCAAACTTATCTACCCCCCGCGATTTTGTCTACGGCGCACGCGACCGGATGGACGAGCGCTACGACATCATCCGTATGGTGCGAGATCAACGGTTCAAATACATCCGGAACTACGAACCGCTGAAAATGCATTTCCAATACATCAACACCTGCGAAAAAGGCGCGACGATGAAGGAGCTGCGTGGACTTTATGAATCGGGGGGACTGTCGAAAGAAGCCGCATTTTATTTTCAACCGACAAAACCCGTCGAGGAGCTTTATGACTGTGAAGCTGATCCGTACGAAGTGAACAACCTTTCGGATGATCCGGCGCACGCGAAGACGTTGAAGAGAATGCGTGAAGCACACTTGGCTTGGGTGCAGAAGACGCGCGACCTCGGATTAGTTCCGGAACCGATCATCGCCGAACGCGTGAAGGAAACTGGAAACGAGTATGCAATCCTCCGACAAAAAGGATCGAAGAAGATCGCCGCCGAGATCGGCGCGACCGCAGTCGCGGCGTCCCAAGGACCAGAGGCTCTTCCGCAATTGATCAAAGCCGCGGAATCCAAGGACAGCGCCGTGCGCTACTGGGCCGCGACCGGAATAGGGAGCATTGGAGAAGACGCGAAAAAGCAGGGAAAGGCCTTGATGCGTAAAATGTTGAAAGATCCCTCATCGGCGGTCCGAACGGCGGCCGCCCGCGCTCTCTGCCGAATGAATGAACCAGAAAACGCGCTTCCGGTTCTTCTCAGTGAGCTGACGACCGGGACACAATGGGAACGGCTTTATGCCGCCATCGTTCTCGACGAAATCGACGAGCAAGCGCTACCAGTCGCGGAGGACATGAAGGCAGGATTGAAATACCAGGACGGCTTCAACTCCAATGGCAAATACCGCGTGCGCGTGACCAACCGCGCACTGAACGAACTTCACGGAACGGACAATGAGGTGCCGTAAACATAGTAAAACAGGCTTCCAGCCTGTGAGCGCAGGCGTTCAGGCTAAGGATTGGTCATCGACACCGAAGTCCTAACATTCTGCTTTTTTCAACCGTGTCCTACCGCAAGAACAGGCTGGAAGCCTGTTCTACTATCTCACGTTCACTCCATCTTGGAGAACTCCGGCAAGATCACCTCCGTAATCAGCTTCCGCCGCTTTTCGTGCGGAGCAAAAGCGCTCTTCATGGCATTGAGAGTTACGCGTTCCAAGTCTTTAATTCCGAGCTGAAACGCCTCGGTCGCGATGTGGTACTCTTTTGACATCTCCGTGTTACTCATCAATCGGTCATCGGTATTCAAGCAAACACGGAAACCACGGCGATGGAAAAGCGGGAACGGATGCGTCTCCAGAGAACTACAAGCGCCAGTGTCGACGTTGCTGGAAAGGCACATCTCCAAAGCAATCCGGTGATCACGGACATAACGAGCGAGACTGCCCGCGCGCATGTTTTCGCCATCACCAGTTTCGATAAAGTCTTCCACCAGCCGGGTTCCGTGCCCGAGTCGGTGGGCGCCGCACCATTGAAGCGCTTGCCAGATCGAATTCTTTCCGAACGCTTCACCGGCGTGAATCGTGATGTTGAAGTTCGCTCGCTGAACCGCCTGAAAGGCATCGAGGTGCTCCTTCGGCGGATAGCCTGCTTCCTCACCGGCGAGATCAAACCCCACTACTCCACGATCGCGCCACGAGATGGCCAAGTCCGCAGCCTCGCGCGAGTCCTGCCTGTTCCGCATCGCACAGATAATCAAACCCCATTCAACGCCATACGTTGACCCACCGCGATCAAGACCTTGGACAACCGCGGCAACCACCTCGTCTTGCGTCAGTCCACCTCCGGTATGAAACACCGGCGCGAAACGCACTTCCGCATAAATAACGCCGTCGGCCGCCATGTCTTCGATGAACTCAAAAGCGACCCGTTCAAGCGCCTCCGCCGATTGCATGACCGCGATCGTGTGAGCAAAGCCTTCGAGATACTCGGGCAAACTTCCGCGCTTTGCGCCGCGATGAAACCACTCCCGCAACTCGTCGGCATCCTCGGTCGGCAAACCGCCATATCCCTCTTCTCTCGCCAACTCCACAACCGTCGCGGGCCGCAATCCGCCATCGAGGTGTTCGTGCAACAACACCTTTGGCAGCGCACGAAAATCGACGGCCTCAGCGAGGTCCTTTCCACGGAGTTCTTTCAAGAGATGCGGGCTTTTCACGATTGTGGTAACTTGTCAGCTTACACCCGGACATGGAGCAAAAGCCATACCGGGTCGTTCTTCATCTGTTTTTCATTCTTCCATGGCCGCAAAACTCACGACGCATGTCCTCGACACTACGCATGGGAAACCCGCCGCGGGGATGCGCATCCAACTCTTTCGCGATGGAGATCTTCTCGCCGACATCACGACGAATGCGGACGGACGCTGCGACGCTCCCTTGTTGTCGAGTGAGGAAATGTTCAGCGGGGCATGCCGACTCGTTTTCCATGTCGGTGACTACTTCCGCTCCCTCGAAGTAGCCTCCCCTTTTCTTGAGCGCGTCCCCGTGGATTTCCAAATCGACGCAGCCCAAGGCTACCACGTCCCGCTCCTCTGCACCCCCTGGTCCTACAGCACTTATCGTGGAAGTTGAACGGCTATTCTCCATCTCCTGCCGAACGTGCCGTAGCCCGTCTTGACGAATTGGGTCAAGTCTCGGATCACCCGGATCTCCTCACGCGTTCCTTTCTTTCTCCTGCCAACCTACTTGCGGCCAGTCTCGTCAGTTCGTGGATGGAAAAGCTCGGGATGAATGTCGATCACGCCGTCGATGGAACGATACGGGGAATCTTGCCGGGGTCGGACGGTGACGTGGCTCCACTTTTGTTAGGGTCTCATATCGACACAGTCTTCAATGCCGGTCATTTTGATGGTTCGTTAGGAATTATCGTCGCTATCGCCGCCTTGGAGGCGCTTCAAGAACAAAACATATCGTTACCTTTTCCCATCCATCTTCTCGGTTTTTCCGACGAGGAAGGGACACGATTTCACACGACCTATCTCGGCTCGCGAGGAATCGTCGGACCTTTGGACAAGGAAACGCTCGAACGAAAAGACGACGCCGGCGACACCCTGTCCTCCGTCCTCGAGAGAGAGGGTTGGCAGGACGACGCGGTGGAAATTCGCTACGCTCCGGGCGAGGTCCGCGGCTATGTCGAAACCCACATCGAACAGGGTCGAGTGCTTGAAATTGAACAACTTGCCGCCTGCGGAGTTTCCGCCATCGTGGGGCAATCCCGCCTTCGCGCGACGGTCACCGGTGGCGCCGACCACGCGGGCACGACGCCGATGAACCAGCGACGCGACGCCCTCACCGGTGCCGCCGAATGTATTCTCGCCGCAGAAAGGCAAGGCCGCGAATGTGAGGGCGCCGTTGTCACTGTCGGTAAGCTTGTGGTTCAACCAAACGTCCCCAACACGATCCCGCAAAGCGCGCATTTCACCATCGACTTGCGGCACGCCATTGATGAAGAACGGATCCGCCTTCAGGACGCACTTTATGCTGAGTTTTCAGATATTGTTAAGAAAAGGTCCTTGCGACTGACGTGGACGGTCGTGCAGGAAACGAACGCCGTTCCCTGCGACGCCGCGTTGACGGAAAAGATGCTCGATGCCGCCGCATCAGTTACCG
>JBCCWV010000100.1:0-16672 GCA_039192745.1 Verrucomicrobiota bacterium
GCCCGCGGAAGCTTCTTGTATTTTTGAAGGCAATCATAACGGTAAGCGGTCCCGGAAAGGCGCAAAACTTCCGCCTCATGTGCAAGCAACCAATCGAGAAAGGGCCAGGCCGCCTCGTAAAGCTCCTCGTTGATCTTTCGCGAATACCGCTCGCGAGGCCACTCTCCGGGGATGGGAGGTGAAGCATCGAACCAACGCACACACCGGCTGAGTGGCCGAACGAAAAACATGCCTCCTCCCCCACTCAGCCAACCAGCATGAGAACCGTGCAATTCGATGTGTCCGTCCTGCCACGGCAAACGGTAACAGGACGTCCCCTGAAGCCCCTCCGAGGGACGCTTTTCAAACCCTGCCTGAACGAAAAGATTCCCTGATGGATGGATCGCGTCGCGCCCCCAGAAGAACATCTGTTGATGCATCCCGGAAGCGAGATCACGGAACAGTTGGGAAAGCGGATGGCCCAAGGAAGCTTGCACCGTAAACTTTTATCGCAGATGTTTTGTTATTGCAAATTACTTGCGTTAGAAGGTGTGGAAATCCCCCTTCAACGAATGACGGAGCCACGAGTCTGAATTCAACTTCAGAAACAACGAATTCCCGCCCGGAGTACAGAGACGGAAGCAGCAGCACCTTTGGAGCGGAGTAGCCGAGGGTAGATGGTATTGGGCGAAGCCGCGGGGCGACCTCATGACGTGTAGCCGGTGCGCTTCAGCCCCTGTAGAGCGCCCCAATGATTTTACCCACCGTCGCGATAGCGACCGATCATGCTAGCCGTTGGTTTTTCAACCCACGGGAAAGAGACAAAGATATCTCCGTCGCGTTAGCGACCGGTCACACGGTCCTTTGGAGTCGCAACCAATTAACATGAGCGGTCGCTAGCGCGACGCGAGAGGTGTTGTGAGCCACCGGACGTTGAAACGTCCGGCTACAGTTAAACTATCGCTTCGCGACGGACGGATTCCGACTACAGTTCTCATTGAACCGATCTAGCCGAGAACCGACGCCGCCGGCGTTACTTTTGAATCTGGTAGGCTGGCGAAGTCACCATCAGGTAAAGCGCGAGGCGAACCTTGTCACGCACACCGTTGGAACTGGTGGAATAGGACTCCGTGAGCGCATCAATAATCGCCTCGTAGGGGTTCTGATTCGCGTCCACGACGACTGGACCTCCGCTGGGAGTGCGATCAACGGGATCAAGCGCATAGGTCTCCTGCAAGTAACCGGCGCAAAGAAGGTTGTCCAAGGCATCGACGAGGGCCTTGTCACGCTCCCATTCGGGCCCACTGGTCGGATACAAGTCGATCCAATGACTTCGGTCCGGCACAATGTGGTCGGCGTTGTTTGGATAGCCCCAGAATCCTTGGTTCGGTATCGTTTGCAGCCCCTGCCCTGTCGCCGTCGAAGTGCCGTTCCATGTGAAGCTATAGAAGTAGTTCAGGTTTTGCACGGCAGACGTTTCTGTGAAGATCTGGAATTCCGGGGCAACGAGGGAGGAATAGGAAATGATTCCGCCGGGGGCATAAGTCGGAAGGTAGAAGTTGAAGACCGTTTCCGACCGTTGCGGAGACATCGAAAGTGTCCCGTCCGTTGTGGGATAGCGGAAGAAGGAATCCGTCGTGAAGTTGGCCGTCTGCACGGAACTCAGTTTGAAGTCGGTAGTGGCGCCAAAACGCGTGTTGTTACCACCGAACTCCGATACTGGAGTCTGAGTCGTGCCTTCAAGTGCTCGCACCATTTGAATGTAGGCTTCAAGGGGTGGCTTCTTCCTGCCACCGACATTCGCAACGGCGCCGGGCGTCCTCGCCTCGTAGTCGAGGAAGACCGCTTTCGCCACTTCGCCGAGGTCTCCGCCGGTGTCGTTAAAGACTTTCGCGACCCGGTACACGTATTCGCGGGAAGGATTACTCGTGTAGAGACGCTGGATGAGACGGAATGCGATGAAGGCCGGCGTGCTGGGATGCCCGTCGTAGGTCGGACTGCCACCAGCCGGTGTACCCGGCGCCAAGCCTGACCCAGCAAACCAGTCGTGAACGTCGTTCAAATCGGCATTTCCGAGATCATTATCGTTGTTTGTATTCGTCGTTCCATTATTCGCTGACGTGTTGTCGATCGTGACACCGCCCGCGATGACCTTGACGCCGTCGTCGTGGAAATTGCCGAACATCTTCATGGGATAGAGGAACTGTGATCCATACCAGCGGTTTCCGTTCGCTGTATTGAACGCGTTTTCGTTCGTTCCTGTATTACCCGGATTATGCCAGTTGGTGCTCGATCCGTGGCTGTGCCCCAGGCCGGTCATCACTCGCGACAGCTCGGTGATGTCCGTGTTGTTGTAGGTCGGCTGCGGGAGTCCGTTATCGCTGTCGAGCGCGAGGGATCCATCGAGGTGAAGGACGAAAAGCCCGATGGAGAAGAGCTGCATGATCTCCCGCGCATAGTTCTCGTCAGGGAAAACATCCGGATTACCGTCGTTATCGAGATCGGCCTCTTTCTGGTTACGGAGGTGACTGAGGTAATTCCCCATCATCGGACTGTAGGAAACGCCCGCGAGCATCTCATTGAAGGAATCGTCCGCGTTTTCCGCAAGCATGTCCCAATACTTGGAAGCGCCGTAGTAGAAATTGTTCGTGTTTGGGTCCTGCGAGGAAATCACCATGATCTGCGACCACGCGAAGGCGAGCTTCTGCCGCACCTGGTCCTTGCCGCCGATCATCGCCGTCCACATCGCGCGACGATGGTTGTTACGATCCGTTCGCCCGAGACCGAACTGATTGCCCCGGTAGGACACGTTGATGATCGGCGTGACGTTGTTCAGGTTGCCGTTTCCGTCATTCCCGAATGGGATGGGCCACGCGGAAGTCGGTTCGAGGTGATTCGAAGGATTGGTATAGTCGAGATTGTTCAGCGTATTGTTGATTGTCGTGAGGTTCGTTTCCTGCCAGTTGTCTACGCCGGGCCAATTCTCTGAAGCGAGGTCGAGATGAAGATCGCCCGGGTAAGGCAGGTCTTCGTAGTAATTCCCGTTGTTGCCCCAGTCGCCCGGCTCAAAGAACGATCCATCGTAATACCCCCGCGCCGTCCATTCGTGCCAATCCGCGGCCATGGCGACGTCAAAGATCCGCGTCTGGGGCGTCTGCGTGCCATCGAGCTGGGTATCGAGGAAATTCTCAAAGACGACCATTCGATCCTGGTTCGTTTCCGCGACGATCTCGTCGTAAAGCTGATCGACGAGGGCATTGGTCGCGCCAAAGGTCGCCTGATTGAGGAAGCGGACGATTTCGCGACGGAGTTCCGTTTCCTGCGTCACCGGATCGATATGCGCGATCACCGGGGGAGCCGGCGGGACAGGAGGCTCAATCGAACCCACCGCCGGAACGAGGAAGGCATACAACTCACCGGCAGGATTGTTCACCGTGTGCCAGTTTACGTAAACCTTGGTTTCACCGGGTGTCGTCGTTTCGTTCACTTGGTTAAAAAGCGAGTCGATCATCGACTGCGGAGAATAGGACCCGCTGTTGGAAAGCGGCCAGACAAGATCGGAAATCTCGCCCGTCGGCGGAAGACTGAAAGTCACTGGATCGGCGCCGGGATTACCCACATCTTTGTGCACGTGGGAGTTGTTTTGCGGGGAGCTGAAGCCAGCCGTGATACTGGTGAAGAGCGTCAGCTCGTCCTTGTTGGCGCTTAATTTCCCGGAAACCACGGCACTCCCCTGCTGCGGATTGGGCGCGCCGGGCTGGGGAATGGAGAATCCGACAAAGAGGGTCTCGTTTTCCGCGATGTTTGCCTGGTCATAAATCAAACCAGTGGCGGAGCTTGCCGCCGGGTTCGGATCATAATTGGCATGATCATCGATCGTGATCGTAACGACTTCCGGATACTCGTGAATCGAGTCCTCAACCGGATCCAAGTAAACATCGACCGCATTGCCCCCGGCGGGAAGGGTCACGCTTCCGTTGAGGGGAGATCCCCCGGAGTTTTCCTCGTTATAGTCCGAAGCTTCGGCGCCATTTTCATCGAGCGGAGCAGAAGTGCCGCTAAGCGTGTAGAAAATCGTGTAACCGGCGATCCCCCCACTCCGGCTGAAGCGAAAACGAATCCTGTCCGAAGCACTGTCCTCGCGCCCTTCCGCATCCAAAGCCGCCACAGTGATCACATCGCCGGGCGAACTGGAGGTGGAGTTTTGCATCGCAACAGTCAGTTCGGAAAGATCCCCTGTCCCGTTCCCCGCGGAGAAGGCGTCGAACGGATTGTAGTCCTCGAGCATGTTCTCCGTCGCGTCATCGATTCCATCGGAATCCGTGTCGAGCGACTCCGGGCTGTTCGGTCCGAACGTCGATACCCGCACATAGGTGTTGTCTCCCTGCGCGATGGAAGAGGCATTACTCCCGTCGAAGTCCACCATGGCGCTCACCGCGTTGCCAGGGACAGCGCTGACCTGCCCTGCAGAATCGGAAGGCGTCGTCCAACCGAGGGACACGTGATCATTCGGGCCGTTGTTGACGTGGAGCACTTCAAAATAATACCGCTCGCCTGCGACCAACGTGACCGGAGAAGACTTCTGCTCATTAGGCGCCAGGCCATTATCGGAATGATAGGTCCAGTCGTTCGATCCTATGCTGGCATTCGACTGACTCAAAACCAGCTGAAGGCTGAAAGGATCAGACGTTCCGGTTGCGGAACTCAACCAAAACTCGCTCTGATCGTGTCCCGCGATGTAAAAGGTATAGTCACCGGACTCAGGCGCGGTGATAAAGCCACAGAGACGCTGGCCGTAATTATTCGCGTATTCCGATGGCGCTTCGACGCCAACGGTCATCTCCGTTCCGCTGACCGGATCTGCCGCGCCAGCCGCGGCGGGCGAATTTACATCCGACCAATTCAACACATCCGTCTTGAAGGCATCGAGATCCGCAACTCCGGGCGAGAGCCAAACTTCGCGCGTCGCGCCTCCAGAAAGGAAAGCATCGCCTGACGCGGAGAATCCGAAAGTCAGCGTCCCCCCATTTCCTGAAACGAGGAGACTATCGCCGGAGGAGTCTTCGAGGCTTCCTCCCCAACTGTCGAGAGAGGTGGTGAAATCGATGCGGTATGTCTTGCCGAGGACAGAGTCCCAGCTGAATTCCCCGCCCGAACTGGTCAACTCGACCGACTTGATCTTCAGACTGGAACCGGGGTCCGTGGGATCAGTGCCGCTAATGCATTCCTGCAGATTGTTTCGTCCATCACGATCGTTATCCGCTGTTGCGTCGTTTCCGCGCACTCCGAAGTAAGCGAACTCCCAGGCGTCATCAAGTCCGTTGAAATCGCCGTCAGGCAATTGCACGGGAGCGGCACGAAGCGCGAATCCCGGCAGCAGTATCAACAGCAAGCCGAGCGTGAATAAGCGGTGCGTTTTCATGGGAGTTTTTTCGGGGGTATTTTCAGTTGTCAGCAGCAACGGAAGCGTCGTTGAAATCCTCGGTGTAACCGAGTTCGAGGTCGTCGTGCGACCAAAGGCGTCGATCAGGACCGGACGAAATCACATCCATCACTTGATCGGAAATTTTGTGGAACTTGTAAGGTTCGCCCCACCGGTCAGTGAGTTCACCCTCGGCGTTGAGCGACGGGTGATCGGGAGAAACGAAGACAAGCTGGTGCGGATTGTTCCCGATGAGAGCCTCAGTGATCTCGCGATTGGACCCACCCTCTGGATTTTCTTTAAATGCCCAACGGTAAAGTATGAAGATGGACTCAAGGGTCTCAAGATCGGAAATGGGTTCAGCCTCCTCCCGATGCAATTTGTTGGAGGCATGAAGCGACTCGACCATCACGGAGCGCCCATCGTCGAGACGATAGAACCGGTGGTCCGGCTTTTTCTCCAATTGAGCATCCATCTTCACCATTTCGTCCTCCGGTGGAAGTGAGGGAAACCTCTCATCCACGAAAAGCCGTCCTGGAGAAACTTCCGGCTCAATAGCCCCTTCAGAAACGGAACCAACTGGCCCGACCTCTAGCGAATCCTCTTCCAACTTCACCGTCTCGCCGGTCGTCTCATCTCGCGTCACGACGAACAACACTCCTCCTATCAACGCGATGGCGATGACAATGGCGGCGATTCGTTTCATGCAAGAAATGCGTCGAAAATTCGGGACTTACAGGCGCGGATCAGGCGAGTGGGTCGAAGAAGTTGATGTTATTGACGGGGTCGAACGGATCCGGGAATCGTTCGAGGTTCGGCAGGATCAAATCCATGTCGCCATTGCTCGTGCTCACGCCGAGGAAGGCGGAAAGAATGGCGCAATACTGATCGACGGAAGTAGTCGGAATCCAGCGGCCACGGTTGTTGTTCGGCGTGTCCTGTGTCCCACTGTTCCCGACCGTCAGGTCCGGGTAAGGACTGCCGGCGGTCGAGCCGTCCATGCCATAGAATTTTCCACCATCGACGGCGCCGCCGAAGAAGAAGCAGTTTGTGCCCCAAGCGTGGTCAGTCCCGGCACCTTCGTCGCCAGGGGCTCCGTTCGGCGTGAATGTGCGGTTAAAGTCGGAAGCCTGAAAGCCCATGACATCGCTGTAGGCGAAGTCGGCATCGGCCGCGGCGAGATCCTTCATCGTCTGATTGAAGGCGCCAACCGCATTGTCGAGTTGCGAGAGATTGTTAGGAAGATTTGCGTTGATGTTCTGGTGCATGTCCCAACCGCCGAGGTCGCAGAAGAAAATTTGGCGGGTGTTCCCGAGACAGCGACGTCCCGCGATCAATTGCGCGATCATCTTCAACTCGTTTCCGAGGTTCGTGTTCGCGCCGGCGAAGTTTCCGTCGAAATTTACGGACCCGTCCTGTTGGAGTGTGTCCGCGACACCCACCGCGTCACCGACAAGACCTTCGTTCAACCGCGCTCGCCGCACGACGGTGTTGTAACCCTCCTCGAGAATGTGCGCGTTCGAGAAGTTCATGATCCTCTCAAACGCCTTGAGCCGCTTCCCGGAAGTCGTGTTTTTGTAGGTGCCGTCCGGGTTCATCGCCCCGTCATAATTCGTCCCGAAACCGGCGAGACTGACCGCGCCGGTCGACGTCACGTTGTATTGAGGCACTGCACCGCCGGGCGCGACCATAAAATCGTTTGTTCCCGCCGCCGTGACCAGCATGGAAACCTTGCTGGCCGGGTTCGACGCGCTGTTGAGGAGATCCGCGACGCGGCCACCCCATCCTGAAAGGAACGGCCCGTCCGCAACCGAAGACATCCACTCCTGGACTTGGTTCGAATGCGAGAAAAGTTGCGTCGGCCGCGTGACCGTATTGTAGGTCGCCTTCGTCGTCGGTTCGGCGAGGGTTCCGACATTGCACATGAATGCAAGTTCGCCGGATTGAAACATGTTCGTCATGTTCAAACAACTCGGATGCAGGCCGTATTGCTCAGAAGCGGCGATATTCGACGGAGTGATCGTCGTGCCCGCATTGACAATGTCCGCCTCGCTGATTCCCACCTGATTCCGAGTGTTCGCGTAATAGGTAGCTTGCGGATTCGTCCCGATGGGAACGACGACGTTGTTGGTGTCACAGCCACCTCGCAAGAAGATGCAAACGAGCGCCTTGTAATCGTCGCCAATTGCCGTGTTGTTTGCCGTCGCCGCCTGCATCAACCGAAGTTGCGAGATGACGTTGATCAGGCTCATCGAGCCTAACGAAGCAATACCAGATCGACCGAGGAATCTTCTGCGGTCCACGCGAAACTTAATTTCGTCGCTTTTCATTGGGGGTCAGGAAGTTTGGGTTCCGTCCGGTCTCTCACCGGCGCTCGTTAGGACTATAAAGGGCTAAAAGTCCGCGGAAAGCGGATATTTCGTGGATTCGTCCTATTTTCCGGCACTCAAACGAACTACCCCTCGCGCGGAGAAAGAATCCTAAGAGCCTCATGGAGAGCATCTTGCGGAAAATTGAACGGTCCATGCCCAACTTCCGACCAGAGAACCCGGCCTCCCCGGTCGAGCAACACCGTCCCGTGCATCGCCCTTTTCTCGAAATCGTCGTAAGCCCCATGCAACCGGAAAACCTCAAACTCAGGGTCCGCGAGAACGGTGAACGGATAGAGCTTTTTCGCCTCTTCGGATTTCTCTCCGCTCCCACCCATCGCTTCCTGCAACACTTCGAGTGAATCCTGCGAGATTGCCGCGTAGCGAATGCCCGCCTCTTCAAAAGCCGGAATGACCGGGCGGAATTTCTCGATCTGCTCGCGACAAAACGCACAAGACACCCCCAGAAAAAAGTTCACGAGCACCGGTCCATCGCTCAAGGCATCCACGCTCACAACCTCGCCCGTGTGATCAGGCAGGCCCCAGGATGGCGCTTCAGGTGAAGACCAAGGCGGCAGACTGGTCGCGATGAAATCGGCATCGGACTCAATGGACGGAGCATTCAAAGCCCACGCTTTTCCGATTCCCATTTTTTCCGCGACGGGCGCTAAGCGTGACAACAAGGGCAAGGATCCTCGCGATTCCGACGCCAGCATTCTGAGTTCTTTGTCAAATTGATAGAGTGCCGACTTTAAGTCCCCGTGACGAAAGTGGAGATCGATGAAATTTCCCTCTGCCAAGACTTGCCCTGGGCGGGCTGCGAAGTCTTCCCTCGCCAATGCCAACGCCTCCTCTTTCAGTCCGGCAGCATAGTAGACGCGGGAATTGTGATCTGAAGGCAGCCATGTCCGGTCCGTTTCCCGCTCAGGCATGCCTTTCCGTGCTCCTTCAAGATATTCAATCTCCGTCCTCAAAGTGCGGGCTTGTTGCGCCATGAAATCAATGAAACGAGGCGGCACACCCGTCCCTGTAGATGCCTGCAGACTCGTTTTCATCTCCTCCACCAACGCCCTCGCCTTTTCCAGATCCCCCAGGTGGGCGTGGGCAATTCCGCGCCAAAACCGCTCGTCGTTTTTCGAAAACCAGTCATCTCCCGCTTTCAATCCTCCGCTTTCGCACTCCCGCAAAAGATCGTTCCACAGCTCCATTCGCAAATGAACCTGCCCGAGCAATCGCCGACCCGTCGCATAACTGCCGCCAAGGAACTCCTCGATCGTGTCCCTTTTCTCCAGATGGAACTTGCGAGGCATCGACGCGAGTTGAAGCGCAGCCGCACGGGCCTCTTCATGACGGCCGAGTCCTACTAACACATCCACCAAAGCCTCGTAGTTGGCGACAAGGTTCTCGACCTTATCGGGCATCATCCATGGCCGTTGCGTCTCCCGATGCGCAATCGCCAAGCACGACTGAAAATAGGGAACCGCCTCCCGCGGACGCCCAGCCGCGACCAATAACTGCCCGGAAAAACGCCACATTTCCGCCTGACCGGGAGCCACTTGCGGCACATCGCCCGCGTGGACCACCGCTCGCCCCGGGTTTTGCTTCATCCATAAAAACAAGCGGTAATGGCCGCTCGGATGATCTGGCGCGATCTTCGCCAACTCATCGGCGAGAAGGTGATTGGCGAAGTAACTCGCAATCGGCACCCCATCCCGATAGTGATCAAGAATCACACGGCGGAGCAGGAAGGCTTTCACTTCCACGTCATCGGGAAACTCGAAGGCCATGTCTTCCAGTCCCCTCACCCAATCCTTTCGCCGATCTTCCCAATCCTCAGGCGCAAGAACGACTGGCTTACCGCCAGCTGGCGGGATGATGTCACGATAATAATCACCCAACAACGCCAACCACCGTCGTTCAAGCGGCGACAGTTCCGACCGGTTGATCGAATGGCGAGCCGCCATCGACGCGAAGAACGCAGCCCGTCCCGGCAATCGCTCGTTCGCCATCGCCAACGCCCAGTAGATCATCGGACTGTCATTGTCCAAGGCCAGCGCGGCGCGGAAACAACGTTCGGCTTCGCGATAAGAAAACCCGTGCAGCAAGGCAAGGCCTTGATTGAACATCATCTGCGCATCCTCGCTGTCCGTTGCGATGGGAAAATCGACTTTCCCCACGTCATCCCGAATAAGCGGGGCATGCCAAGGACCAAAGACAAAAGCTTCCTCCAGAGAACGCGGCGCCTCCTCGTCGAGTTGCTCAAGCAAAGGCGCAAGACACGGGAGATTGAAGTTCAGTTGGGCTGGCAGCGGCAAAACCGCGGCGAACAAGGTCACGAAAGCCGTGATTCCAACTGCCTCTCCCTTGAATCTCACTCCCTTCATCGCACCATCAGGCAGAACCCTGCATCATCTCGCGGCGAACTTTCGCGAGTAGCTTCTTCGTCGCCGCGATTCCTTCATGCTCACCCAATTCCTTGCCTTCGTATTCGATTCCCACAAAGCCATCGTATCCGGCATCGAGAACAATCTTCAGCATCTTTCGGAAGTCCGTATGGATCTCGTTTCCGTCTTCGTCGAAGTCCTTGCTCTTCGCGCTGACGCCTTTTGCAAAGGGCATGAGTTCGGTCACGCCCTTGTATCGGTCGTAGGATTCACCGGTCTTCTTGTCGATGACAAAATTCCCGAAGTCAGGGAGCGTCCCGCAGTTGTCCATCCCCACCGACTCGATCGTCTCCGCAAGCCATTTCCCATTCGATGAAAGCCCGCCGTGATTTTCCACGATCACATTCAAACCAAGCGGCTTCACGTTTTCGCTTAGCTTAGCCAACCCGTCGGTCGCCAGCTTTTTCTGCTCATCCCACTCACCCGCCGAAGCTGCATTGACGCGCAATGAATGGCATCCGAGATACTTCGCGGCCTCCGCCCAGACTTGGTGGTTGGCCACCGCTTCGGCCCGCTTCGCATCATCGGGGTCGCCCAGCCTACCCAGACGATCACACATAATAAGCAAACTCTTCACTCCGTTGTCATCGCAGCGCTTCTTCAAATCCGCGAGATACTTCTGATCATCGGGATCCCCTTCCCAAAGTTGGTTCACATACTCGATGGCTCGAATCTTGAACTTCGTCGCGGAGATGACCGGAAAGTCGAGATTGGTCATGCTCTTCTCGTTGCGAATCGCACGATTCAATGACCACTGGGCAAGGGATATCTTGAAGAGCGGCTTCGTCTTTTTCTGTTCGTCGGACTTTTCTTCGGAAATGGCCGGAAGACTCACGGACGCAGCAGCAAGAACGCCGGCACGAAGAAAATGACGGCGACTGGATTCAACGGGGATTTGCATCCGTCAGCTTCGCCGAAAGCCCAGCCGACTGCAAGGGACACCGGGACAGTTACTTCGCCGTGGCTTCGGCGAGATCGCTTTCCAAGTCGGTGCCCGCCATCTGGAGTAATTGCTGACGCCGCTGTGTCTCGTTGGCAAACTGCTGGTTGCGGTATAGCGCGGCGCTGCTCAAAGCGGCATTCCGGAAGCGCCCAAATTCCAGTTCCGCCACCTCCCGAACTTTCCCGTGGTCCAGTTCCACGTCCTCAAGCGCCGCGAGAATGACGTCCCGCGCCTCGGGCGAGAGCAACTCCATTCTGTGCACAAAGACTCTGTTGATGACATCCGGCTTCGGGGTGATTTCCAGAGGCAACATGGCATCCACGACTTTCCGAGGCATAACTCGAAATACCCGGGTTCCCGGCTCAACGAACCACGAATCACTCCAAGTCTTCACCATCGCTTCCGCTTCTTTCCGGGTCAGTCCTTCACTGATGAGCGCCGATTCAAAAGACTCGCGCATGCTTGGCACAGCGTTTTCCGAGACGGCCTCATCCAACTGACTGAGATTCACTTCAATCACCCCGGCTTTGTCATTTTCATCACGCGCCGGAACTGCGGGAAGCTTTCCCCATCGCACGGTATCTCCATCCACCATCACCGCCCAAAGGTGCGTCGCAGGCTCATCATCCCTATGGTTCGAGAGCATCAGTTCCCCGCCCTCCCGCAGAACCGGCCGCAAATCCGTTTTCATTGGACCGGCCCCACGGTAAAAGATGAATCGCTCCGCTTGAGGCTCTCGGCCCGACGCGCGCAAAACCATTGCCGCCTCCGGCACCTCCCTCGCATGATAGTAATGCTCTCCAACCCCTGCCTCGCCCACGGGCGGAGTGATCTCGTCCTCGCCCAGTTCCCCGGGTGGATAGACTAACAGGTTTTCCCATTGACCAACACTCCCTACGCCGGACTTCCAAGGATACCTCTCCGTGATGTTTCCATCGACGTAGGTTGCCTTCACATCCACGGATCGTAATCGGTCGGTGTAGAAATAGATCACCGGCGTCTCCATCCTCGCGTTCACCATCATTCCGCCCTTCGTAAAAACATTCATGCCAACAAACTCTGGAAGCTCGCCCGGTTCATTCTTGCCAATCGGATACCAGTATTCCATATCACCTTCCGGAGCGTGAAATGTCGTGAATGTCCCCCACTCATGCGCTCTCCATTCGTCCTCGGCTTGGGCGCTGGACGACCAAATCAGCAAAATCATAATCCCTGCAGCAATCAGTCGATTCTTTTTCATACCTCACCCTATCCTGACTCCCAACTTGTTCGCAATCGGCGAGTTGTAAGAGGTTTGTAACGGATGCTTGCACCTTCCCGTGCCGTCTCGACAATGCGTCCGTGATTCCCTCCCGCGCCTGCCTTGCCACCGTCGCCTTTCTTGGCGGGACGGTAATTGGACAAGAATTGGCTCCTCCGGAGATCCCCGACATCATGGGGTCGCTCTACATGGATGAATGGCAGGTGGAAAAGGAGTTCATTGCCAATCCGGTGGCGGTGCAAACCTGGATCCACCTTGAACTAAAACCCTCGACTAATCTCGACGCCACAGCACGAGAGAAACTAAAGCCAAAGCTCGGAAAATTTTTCGCAACACACTGGCCGGTTTCCATCGCTGATGAGCCGCTGGAATTCGAACTCGACCGCGTCCAGTTCATCAAGCCGGATACGCAGGAGCGCATTGTCCTCGATCCAGAGACGGCGATCACTGCGGAAGACGCGGTGGTGAGTGTCGTGTTTGTCGCTCCTCTTCCCGAGGCGGGTGGACGCGTGAATTTTCGATGGGATCTGTTCCCCGAAGAAAACAAAGCCGTCCAGATCTTCGCAGCGGATCCTCTTGGAACGCGCATCTTCAATGTCGATCGAGTCAGCCCCGAACTCAGTCTCCGCGCCCGCATCGACCCCGCGGCACGCGCCACGCCAGAGCCGCCACCCGCGCCACCGGAAGCTCCTCGGTTCCAGCTTCCTTGGATACACCTTGGCATCGCTGCGGTTGCCGTTGCTGCTCTTTTGTTCTTGAGAGCAAAACAGAAAACCATGGCGGCTTTTGGAGCGGGCCTAATTGCTGCAATCGTCGCCGTGGCGGGCTTGATCCCAAACATTCAGTCCAGCAAATCGGGCCCTTCGGCGGCTCCAGAGAATGCCGAGTTGATCCTCGACCGCGTTCTCCACGGCATCTACCACGCCTTCAATTTCCGCGACGAAAGCGCGCAATATGACGTTCTCGCCAACGTGGCGGGAGGAGACGCACTCACCGAGATCTATCTCGAAGCACGAAGGACTCTCGAAACCCGCCAGCAGGACGGCTCGCGAGTCCGCGTCAAGGCTGTGGAAGTCGAGGAAGTCACTGCCTCACCACTGCAAACGAAACGCGGATTCAACGCCGATTGCAAATGGGAAGTCTCCGGAAAGATTGGCCATTGGGGCCACTTTCACGACCGGACGAATCGTTACAGCGCGAGCTTTTCTGTCGAACCATTGGAAAACAAATGGAAGATCACCGGCCTTACCCTGCGTAATCGGGAACGAGAAGTAGAGTGAAGCTCCAGCTTCGCTCCATGTGTTGTTCCACCGCCTCCCTCAATCCCATTACCATCTACATATCCATCGCCGAACTTTTCAACCTCCCTGCCACGCACGTGACTTCTTCCTCGCTGCCGCCCATCCTACGCATCTGAGCGAAGCTGGAGCTCACTCTACGCGTTGGGCCGCGCCCGAAAAAATCAACATGCTCGAAGTCGAAAACATCACTTTCCAATACCCGAAAAGCACCTACGCGCTGAACGTCCCGGCGTTCGAAGCAAAGGGCGGCACCACGACCGCCATCGTCGGACCGAGCGGGTGCGGCAAGACCACGTTCCTCAATCTGATCGCGGGCGTTCTCGTTCCTTCGTCGGGAAACGTGAAGATCGAAGAGACCACGATTAACCAACTCCCGGATTCAGCACGTGCGGCCTACCGTCTTGAACAGATCGGCCTTATTTTCCAGGAGTTCGAACTCGTTGAGCACCTCACCGTTCGCGACAATATCCTGCTTCCACTCCACCTCGGCCTGCGATGCGAAGGCGACGCAAAGAGCGCTCTCATTGATCGCGCCCGCGAGCTGGCAGACGCCACGGGAATCGGAAGATACTGGAGCAAGCGACCGAACAATCTTTCCCACGGCGAACGCCAGCGCGTCGCCATCTGCCGGGCACTCTGCGTCGATCCCTTGCTCATCCTCGCCGACGAACCCACCGGCAACCTCGACCCCACCAACAAGCGAAAGGTCCTCGATCTGATGATCGAATTCACCAAAGCTAAGGACCGCGCCCTAATCGTCGCCACCCATGACGTCGACCTTCTCGATGCCTTTGATGAAGTGGTGCAATTTGAGAGTTTGAACCAAAGTAACCCTTCTAAGTGATGAACAAGGTTTTCCTCCAGCTCACTTTCCTTCACGTCACCTTTCTGAGCTACGGCGAGGTCACGGAAAAGGATTTGAAGGTCGTCACTGATCCAGACAAAGACTATCTGTTGACTGCTGGTTACGAGTTCGACGTCGAGGGAGGAGGCTATATAACTTGCGAAATCGATCTCGACAGAGACGGAATAAAGGACCGGATGTTTGCAAACGCGGCCACCTCAGGAACAGGCGGTATTGCAGCGACTGTCTATCTCGGACGCGATGATGGGCAATTCATCCATGTTGGTTCTTTCGGACATGGCTTTATCGCACGTGAGGTGACACCGAGCGGAAGAGTCCTTCTCCATTGCTCTTGGGATTTTGGCGGAGGCCACTCTTCGGTCTCGACCTTTTACATATCCCATAAAGGCCTGGAGCCGTTGTCAACATTCGGCGGCCACCTTTCAGTCTCTAAATTTCAAAAGAAATTTGAATCAACGTTCGCCGAGCAACTGCTACCTGAATATAAGTTTGTTGCGAAGCGACCGGAGAAACAGGCGAAGAAACGAGAGCCGAAAACTGATAACTGAATACTGATCACTGAAAACTCTCCCCTCCATCGCCTACCTCAGCTGGAAGTATCTCAGCTATCGTCCATTAAAAACACTCACGCTCATTGCTGCCGTGGCCTTGACGATTTATCTACCGTTCGCACTACAGGCATTCATTCAGGAGAGCACGCGCATCCTGCAGGAGCGGGCGCGTTCTACCCCCCTTCTCATCGGCGCGAAGGGAAGTTCCATCGACCTCGCGCTCAACAGCCTTTATTTCACCGAACAAGCGCTTCCCTCTCTTGAATACAGCGCGTTTGAAAGACTTGAGGAGAGCGCACTGGGCAGCGCCATTCCCTTGCACGCTCGCTTTGAGGCATCAGGCGCACCGGTGGTCGGCTCAACTCTCGATTACTTCGATTTTCGCGGTCTCACCATCGCCGAAGGGCGCATGTTCACGAGACTCGGCGACTGCATTCTCGGCGCCTCGGTCGCGAAGTCACTCGGCTTGGGGCCCGGCGACAAGATCGTTTCGAGTCCCGAGAACGTTTTCGATCTCGCCGGCGTCTACCCGCTCAAGATGCGGATTACTGGTGTTCTCGCGCCCGCGCACAATGCCGATGACGACGCCGTCTTCGTCGATTTGAAAACCGCGTGGACCATTGAGGGCCTCGCGCACGGCCACGACGACCTCGCCACGCCCGAAGCGAACGACGCCGTCCTCTCGCGAGATGGGAACACCATTCGCGCCAACGCGTCCGTCCTGGAATTCATGGAAGTCACCGATGAAAACGTCGACTCTTTTCACTTTCACGGCGATCGCTCCACTTACCCGATCTCCTCGATCATCGCCGTTCCCGACAGCGAGAAGTCACGCGCCATCACACTCGGCCGCTACCAGAGCGATGCGGCAACGGAACAAATCGTCATTCCCTTCGAGGCCGTGACAAAACTCACAAACACGCTCTTTGCCACGCGCAAAATGGTCCTCGCCGCCTTTGTTCTGCTGGGGGTTGCCGCGTTGGGGCTCGCCGCGCTCGTTTTCATTCTCTCCTTCCGGTTGCGCGAGAAGGAGATGCGCACCTATGCGAAAATCGGCGCGACCGATTTTACGATTCGGGCGTTGAAGTTCGCGGAGGTGGCGACGGTATTGATTGTCGGAGCAGTCATTGCCACGGTCGCGGTCATCGGAACGCAATCGCTGGCAACGCAGATCCTCCCCACATTCCTTGGTTAGCAATTTCATGAAACTTTTTATCCCTATCTTACTACTCTCTTGCGCCTTCCTCGCGTCTTGCGATCAGGCCAGCCAATCCTCCTCTGTCGATGGCCCTTCCGTTGCCGCCGTCAATTACCCACTCGCCTACTTCGCCGAGCGACTCGCCGGCGACTTCGCGACGATCATTTTCGATTGTCCGGATGATGAGGACCCCGCCTTTTGGAAACCCACCGACGATGAGGTCGCGAGGATGCAGTCTGCCGACGTTATCCTTTTGAACGGCGCAGACTACGCCAAATGGGCCGCGACCGCCTCGCTGCCAAAAGCCAAAACCGTCGATACCTCCATCGTCTTCAAGGA
>JBCCWV010000101.1:0-16441 GCA_039192745.1 Verrucomicrobiota bacterium
CTTTAGCCCTCGGTAAAGCGCCCCCAGTTGGCTGCGTCGCGAAGCGACCGTTTAACCAGTATTGGTAGCGCGGGCTTTTAAGCGGTCGCTTCGCGACGCGGGAGGCTTTGTGAGTTACCGGACGTTGAAACGTCCGGCTACAGTTAAACCGTCGCTTCGCGACGGACAGATTTAGGCTACATTTTTAATTTAACCGCTCTAGTCTGCGAGCAATCCCTTCAGCCATCCCGCCATCAGGTCCGGCCACATTCCGATGCGCTCCTCCTTTTTGCGCAGCCCGTAACCGTGTCCGCCTTTGGCGAATACGTGAATTTCGGAAGGCACGAAAGCGGCCTTCAACTCCCGGTAGTAGGCAAGACTACTTACTGCGGTAATGTGGTCATCCTGGGTGTGGACGAGGAAGGTGGGTGGCGTTTGCGGACGGACCTGCACTTCGGGTGACAGCGCGTTCGTTTCCGGGTCACCGATGAGATAGGCGGGATAGATCAATCCGGCGAAATCGGGGTGGCTTGAAGGTTCGTACTTCGATGGGGTGTAGGTGCGTTTGCTCGTCGGTCGTTTGGCGCGGGGATCGGAAAAACTGTAGATGTGGTCGAAGTCGCCTTCGAACGCATTTGAAGTCGCGGCGGTGAGATGACCTCCGGCGGAAAAGCCCATGATCCCGATTTTGTTCTGACGGTATCCAAGATGTGTGGCGAGTTGCCGCGCGAGGCTGATTCCTCGTTGTGCGTCCTGCACGGGCACGTGCCAATTGCTCGGGTCCGAGTCTTTTTTCGGCAGACGGTATTTGAGGACGAAGGCGTGCATACCGAGGGAGTTCAGCCACTCCGCGATCTCACGGCCTTCATGGTCAATGGCGAGAATGGAGTAGCCGCCGCCAGGACAAATGATCATGGCTCCCCGTCCAAAGACAGGATCCGGCTTTGCGGGTGGATAATATGTTAGGGTGGGGACGTTGACGTTCTTCACGCGTTCGATCTCGCCCCTCACGTCACTTTGTTCGGGACCCTCCACGGACCATCCCGCGGGATTCCCGTTGGGCCATAGGCGGTATTTGGTGATTTCAGCGGCGGCAACCGATGTTGCGGCGAGGAGAAGGGCTGAGGTAAGAAGGCGCAGGCAGGGTTTCATGTCGCGCATTCTAGCGAGACTTTTCCGGCATGGCCAGCGTTTCAGTCGCTCGAACTGGCGAGGATCATCTCAGAAGCGAGAAGACCTGCTTGCGATGAAAGGCACGGATGTGTTCGACCATCGGATTGGAATCGTCGCTCCGGCTCAGGACTTCGAAACGGGGCGGGTGATCGATCTCCAGCTGACGGACCGGGCGAAGTTTATTTCGCGAGCTGGTCCCGGCGACGTGACCAATGCGAATTCCCACCCGGTTCTCCTGGGTGGCAAATCCCAGAAAGCCCAGTTCGGAAGTCGTGGAGGTGATCGAGTTGGGCTCGACGCCGGCTTCCGCACAAGCGTTGATGACAATCTCCCGCAACTCGTGTCCCTCGCCGAACTCGAGGACGAGAATGTCTTTCTTCTCCATCTCTTCAAGCCGCATGGGACCGTCGCCTTCCGAAGTGAGTGCGATCACGGACGTGAGGAGAACGGAGTCGACGGCGAAATCGTGCGCGCCACCATCGGCGGCAACCCGGCACCGGAGCAGGAGGTCGATCTCTTTCGCGCGCAGCATTTCCATCCCCACGCGGTCACCGCCGGTGCCAACGAAGTTAATGTCGCAGTGTGGTTGGAATTTCGGGATGTCGGCAAGGATGGAGGTGATCGAGGCCATGGGACTCATGACGGAGTGACTGAGACCGACGACGATAGCTTTGTTCTGGCGGCGGAGTTGTGCTTCGATCGAGTTTGCGGCCCGTCTGTGCAGTTGCATGAAGGAACTGCAGCCTTCGCGAAACGCGGTTCCCGCTTCGGTGAGTTCCACGCCGAAGGGCGTGCGGCGGAAGAGACGGCGATTGAGGTTTTCCTCAAGGACCTGGATTTGGCGTGTGAGCGCAGGTTGGGAGATGTCCAGTTCGCGGGATGCCTTGTTGACGTTCCCCGTCCGAGCGACATGGAGGAAGTAGCGGATTTGTTTGACGTCGAACTGGGTGGACATTTCAGGCAAGAACGGGTTCTTCTTCTGTGATGACCGGCGATGCGGACGGGGAAGAGGATTTGACGATATCGCCAAGGTCGGCGCGTTCCTTGTTCCAGACGGCGACGATACCAATAGGGGGCTTGGTTTTGATGGGGACCTTCGTCACCGGGATGGACGCGTCGTCGACGGGATGGTCGCCACCGAGGAAGCCCCCTTGCCCGAGAGCCACGGCGGTGAGGGCCGCCGAAACCGTCCGGACGGACTCGGCGACGGGCGGGGTCGAACCGATGGTGTCTTCGAGAAAGTGGAAATAGCCACGCGAGGAATTGCGGTCGAGAACGACTGCCGAGATATCGTGCCCTCTGGGCTTCTCGCCGGTCGTTGAGAAAACTTGGTCGGAAGAGTACGCGCAGGGTTGGGTTTCGAAGGCAACAGCGGTATTGAAGTTCGAGTCTTCGTCGGGAGCGTCCCAACTGGGACAGATGACGAGATCGGTCCCGCCTTGTTCCAATTCTCCCCAGTCGGGATTTCCACTTTCGTTGGAGATAATCTCAAGGTGGATGCCGGAGGAATCCTTGACCACGCTGTCGAGCTTGTTCAGCCATTCAAAGAACCCGGTGAGAGACATCGCGAAATCGGACGCCCAAACGCGAGTCCCGGCACTTTGCTCTGCAAACCGGTCGCATGAGAGGCCCTCGGTCCACGAAGACCAAAAGCCGAGAAGATCCCGGACGGCGGGAAGAATCGCATCGCCCGCTTCGGTCAGGCGCATGCCTTGTCCCGTGCGTTGGAAGAGTTGGGTTCCCACGGACTGCTCAAGCATCTGGATCTGCTTGCTGACGGAAGGTTGGGAGGTGTTGACGATAGTTGCAGCGCGGGAAAGACTGCCCGATGTGACGACGGCTTCGAAGGCGGCTAGCTGGCGGATTTCCATGGGGAGTTTGTTAGGAAATCTCTTAAGCATCGACCGTGCCAAGCGGGTTTTTAGAATATTTAACTAATTGTATATGAGGTAGTTAAAAATATTCCACGAGCATCGCGCCAAAGGCTAATGGGGTCGTTTCTGGAAACAATGTTTCCGCTGCGCGAAAAGAAAATGACCGGTTCCAGTGGCGGCCTAACTGATTCCTAACCGGGAGATTTTCTGCCGTAGTGTCACCCGGGAGATGCCGAGGAGGTCCGCGGCCTTCGTGCGGTTTCCATCGCAGGCCTTCAGGGCTTCCTCGATCACGACCGCCTCCGCCTGCTGAACGATCTCCGCGTAAGCGTCGCCATTTCCCGATGCGGACGCGGCGGCAATGCGTGAGCGAGCTTCTTCCCGGAGATGGGAATCAAGAGCGGCTGATCCCGTTGCTTTGGGAAAGCTGTGCGATCCGATGTTCTCGCGGCAATAGGTATCCGAAACGGCATAGCCACTGTTCTCGAGCAGGGCCCGGGTGACAAAGCTTTCCAGTTCGCGGACATTCCCCGGCCAGTCGTGTTCCGCCATGACCTGCTTCGCTCCTTCGGTAAAACTCCCACTTTTAATACCGTGATCTTCCTCCGCACGCCGGATGAAGCATTCGATGAGCAGAGGGATATCATCCCTGCGATCACGAAGTGGAGGGATATTCAGGATGACGGTGTTCAGGCGGTAAAACAGGTCTTCACGAAACTGTTGTTCGCGAATGAGGTCTTCCATCTCCTGGTGAGTGGCGGCGAGGATGCGCACGTCGAGCGGGGATTCTTTATCGCTGCCAAGCCGACGAATATGTTTCTCCTGCAGGATCCGCAGGAGTTTTACCTGCATGTTGAGAGGTAGATCGCCAATCTCATCGAGGAAGAGGGTGCCGCCTTCCGCCTGTTCGAAGTAGCCCTTGTGGGCGGCGTCCGCCCCGGTGAAGGCGCCTTTCTCAAATCCGAAAAGTTCACTCTCGATAAGGTTCTCGGGAATGGCTCCGCAATTCACGGCGACGAATGGGCCGTCACCGCGCTCGCTATGTTCATGAATGGCCTTGGCCACCAATTCCTTTCCAACGCCGGTTTCACCGCAGATCAAAACACTGATGCGCGTGGGAGCGAGCCGACCGATTTCCTTGTAGACGTTTTGCATGGCCTTGCTCTTGCCGACGAGTGTGCGTGCGGCGCGCGTTCCGTCCGGCGCATCGCTCTCTCTCACGTCGATGTGTGTTTCTCCGGCTTCCACGCCACGGCGTACGATCCGCAGGAGGTCGTCCATCTTGAAAGGCTTGACGAGGTAATCGTAAGCGCCGCGTTTCGTCGCGCCGATGGCGGTATCGACGTTGCCGAAGCCGGTCATCATGATCACCGGCAGGGCTGGTTTGGCGTCTTGCAGGGATTCGAGGATTTCCATGCCGCCGACACCGGGCATGCGGAAATCGGTGAGGACGAGTTGGAAGGGTTTTTCCTTCGCCAGCTTAAGACCGTCATCTCCGTTGGTGCATACCTCCACGTCGTAGCCTTTGTCCTTCAAAACCGATGATATGGAATTTGCCAATTCAAGATCATCGTCGATGACGAGGATGGAAGTTTTGTCCCGACCACTATTCATGAGAAATGCTAGAGAGCTTCGCCCCCGCAGCCCTATTCTAGCAGGGCATTCGCGAAGGAAAAACTGCTCACTCGTCATCGGCTAGACCGATGAGCTTATGACTATCTGGAATTCTTCTGAGCTCCCTCGCTCGAATCCGGCGGGGTTTTTGGCCCTGAAGTCGCTTTTTCCTCCTCTTTTTCCGGTTGGGCATCCTCATCGAGACCAAGCCGTGATTTTTGCTGGTCCATCCAAGTCGTGAATTCAGACTGCAATGCCACCCTATCCTGCCAGATCAATCGGTAGCGTCGAGGGCGTTCGCCGAGTTCCAGATCGATTGTCAGAATCTCCGCGCCGCGGTGAAGCTCCAGCTTGATCTTTTGGCCGGGTTGTTTGGAGCGGACGTAGTCGGAGAAGAAAGTCGTGCGATTGGGAAGTCCATCGAACTTGAGTCCATCGACGCTTAGGATGCGATCATTGATTTGCAGTTGAGCCCGCTCGGCCGCGGTGCCGGGAACGACTTCCCGAATGAGGATGCAGTCCCGGCGTTGGTTCGCGATGGGAATCTGGGTTGCAAGCATGCTGATACCCACGAAGCCGATGGGTTCTTTGTAAAAGATGTCGTGCTTGATCCCGAAGAGGCAGCTGTAAAGGCGGTAGGAAGTCTCCGCATCTTCGGCATGGAACCAATTCTCGGCGAGGGTTTCGAGAATCTCGTCCGGGTAGTGGAATCCGAGATTACGCAGGGCCTGGTGGGAGTTTTCGCGATCAACGTAGGCATCCGAATGCAGGTTCTCCACGAGAACGTCGATCTGTGCACTCGTCGGGCGGGGTGGTTTGTCCTCGCTTGCGCCCGCGGTCGCGAAGGTCGAGAACCCAATGAGCAGAACAGTTAAATGAGGGAAACGCATGGCGATTCAAAGCCGGAAGATGCTCCCGCCAGCCCGAGATTACAACCACGGACACAAAAAAACCGGTCGGCATCAACCGACCGGTTTTGAATTGTTGTGGTGACAGTGCGGGGAATTACCCGAGCACCTTCGTCACGCCGGGAACCGGCAGCTTGTAGAGGCCGTTTTCCTGCGGGGTGACTGGCGGAGTCTTGTCCCACGACCAATCGTTTTCGCCGTATGGATAGACGTCGAGGCCCTTTGCCATGGCTTGGTCGCCACGGAGAGGTTGACCGGAGTAAGTCGCCATGCGTCCGAGAACGGCCGTCATGTTCGAGAGCGTCGAGCGGTCGCACTCATTGAATTCCTCGTTGTTGCGGATCGCGTCGAGATAGGCCTGCTTGTGGATATCTTCGGAGTTTCCGCCTCCGTCGAAGCGCCAGATTTCCTCGCCCTTGGCGTCGAAAAGCCGACCGCTGCTGATCATCGCGAAGCCGTTCGTGCCGTGCATGTACTCGCCAACTTGCTTCCAGGTGTTCTTGATATGGCGGCAGCTGGAATACATCCGCGGCGCTCCGGAGTCCCAGCGCGTGCTGTAAACGAACTCGACCTGATGGTGGTCGAATGTCTCACCGTAGTCAGGTCCCTTGCGCACTTCGCAGCCACCCTTGCCTTGCGCGAAACCGGGCATCTCGTCGTTCATCACCCAGTTGCACACGTCCATGTTGTGAATGTGCTGCTCGAGAATGTGATCGCCGCAGAGCCAGTTAAAGTAATACCAGTTCCGCATTTGATACTCCATCTCGGTTTGGCCCTCTTCACGCGGACGAACCCACGGTGTGTTGCCGTCCCAGTATGCCCGGAAGAGAACCGGATCGCCCACGGCTCCGTCCTGGATGCGCTTGATGATCTCGTTGTACTTCGGATCGTGACGGCGCTGAAAACCGACGCCGACCTTGAGGCCTTTCTTCTTCGCGATTTCATTTGTCTCAAGAAGCTTGCGGCAGCCGCGGGCGTCAACCGCGAGCGGTTTTTGCATAAAGCTGTGCTTTCCTTTCTCGACCGCGTAGTCGAAATGCTCGGGGCGGAACCCAGGCGTCGTTACGAGGAAAACCACGTCCACTCCAGAGTCGATGACCTTCTTGTAAGCGTCGAATCCATGAAAGAGTCGGTCGGTGCAATCAACACGTTCTGCCGTCTGTTTCCCTTTCTTCAAAATGTCGTGCGATTTCTGCACCTTGTCTTCAAAGGCGTCGCCGAGCGCCCAGAGCTTCACTTTTCCATTCGTTGCCAGAGCTTGTTTGACATCGCGGGTTCCCTTGCCCCCACAGCCGACGAGGCCGATTTTAATTTCATCGTCGCCACCGGCAAATGCGCCCGTCAATCGTGGCATCGCCGCCAAGGATGCGCCCGCGGCGACGGTCGTCGTTTTCATGAAGTTTCTACGTGTATTTTCTTTGGTATCGCTCATCAATTTCAGGGGTTTGGAAGATAGTTGGTGATTCAGACTTTCCGCATTTGGAACGTGAATTGTGCCACGAATGCGACAGGTCGCAAACCTCAAAGGGATACGTGAGGCGGCGTCGGATTTTCACCGAATAAAGGAAATTTTCCGCCCTGTCAGTTAAACAACTCACTGATCTTAAATGCAGAAACAACCGAATATCCCGCATTTTCGATGTTCTCCCGACCGCCTTCCTCGCGATCAACAAGCACTGCGACAAAGGCCACTTTGCCCCCCTCGCGCTCGATCGCCTCGATGGCTTTCAGTGTCGATCCGCCCGTCGTGATGACATCGTCGAGCACGACGACGGCGGAACCTTCCGAGAAATTGCCTTCAACCTGCTTCCCCTTGCCATGACCTTTCGGTTCTTTCCGGACGCAGAACGCGTGGATGGGGGTGGCTTCATTCTTCATCGACGATGCCATGCTCACGGCCACAGCGATCGGATCTGCTCCCATTGTGAGGCCGCCGACCGCGTCGATGGCTTCTCCGCGCTCAGCCGCCTTGTTCGCGACGAGCCCTAACAGAACATCACCGATGAGGCACGCTCCACGCGCATCGAGCGTCGTCATCCGGCAATCAATGTAAAAACTGCTCTTCTTACCGGAAGCGAGGGTGAAATCTCCGGTGGCGAAGGATTTTTCTTTGAGTAATGCAAGAAGTTCAGCGCGTGAGTCAGGCATGGCGCATCATTCTCCGGTTCAAATGGGGATGCAACCGGCGTTGAAAGGCATCTGATTCGGCGAAGTCTCGCCCGCGCTCGTAATGAATTCGGTGAGCGATATCACTCTTTTTTTTCCCCATCAGCTCTTTGCGCCGCATCCCGCCGTGAAAAAGGGGAGGGCGGTCGCTTTTATCGAGGATTCCTTGCTCTTCGGCGAAGATCCGCATCATCCGATCCAGCTTCATCAACAAAAGGTTGTTCTGCATCGCGCCTCGATGAAAACGCTGGCTGCGAAACTTGAGTCGGCGGGCCATGAGGTCATCTACCGTGATTTTCAAAACGGGAAAACGACCGAGACCCACCTTAATGCGCTCCATCGCGCCGGCTACCGTGAGTTTCACTATTGTGATCCCGTCGACTTCATCCTGCAGAAGCGACTTCGGCGTTGGTTCGATTTGAAAACGAATGTCCGTGCGCATGTCCACGAGAGCCCTATGTTCCTCACGCCAAAGGACTGGGCGGAAGATCACTTCTCCTCCCGAAAGCGTCCCTTCATGGCCAAATTCTATGAAGAGCAACGGAGGCGAATGGGGATTCTGTTAGACAAAAACGGCGAACCGGAGGGAGGTCGATGGAGCTACGACGACGAGAACCGCAAACCGATGCCGAAGAATCTGGAATGCCCGCCAGACCCAGTTTCCCGCTCGACAGAGGCTGTGCGGGAGGCAGTTGCCTACACGGAGAAAAAGTTCTCGAATTACTACGGCGTTGCCGCCGAGTTCAATTACCCGGTGAGCCATAGTTCCGCAGAGCGATGGTTCGAGAATTTCCTTTCCGAACGCTTCGACCGATTCGGCCCCTATGAGGATGCCATTAGCGGGCGTGAACGCGTGCTTTTCCACTCCGTCCTCACGCCGATGCTCAACGTCGGGTTACTCACGCCGCAAAAAGTCATCGACCGCGCCCTCGAGTTTGCGACCGACGCCAAAGTGCCTCTTAATTCTCTGGAAGGATTTGTCCGCCAGATCATTGGCTGGCGAGAATTTATGCGCGTGATGTATGAACGTCACGGAATGGAGGCCCGGAACGGGAATTTCTGGGGGTTCGATGACGAGCCCATTCCTGAAGCTTTTTACACGGGCGAGACCGGAATTCCTCCGATCGACGACGCTATTCACCGGGCGCTCAGTCATGGCTACTGTCACCACATCGAAAGACTAATGCTTCTCGGCAACTTCATGCTTCTTTGCCGTTTCCATCCCCGCCGCGTCTATCAGTGGTTCATGGAAATGTTCATCGACGCCTACGATTGGGTGATGGTCCCGAACGTGTATGGCATGAGTCAGTTCGCCGACGGTGGCATATTCACGACCAAGCCCTACATCAGTGGCAGTAATTACGTCCGAAAGATGTCCGACTATGGGAAAGGGGATTGGTGCGACACGTGGGACGGGCTTTTCTGGAGTTTCATCGCCGACAACGACGAATATTTTAGAAAGCAGCACCGCCTCGGCATGATGGTTCGCACTCTGGAAAAAATGAATGCTGCCAAGCAAAAAGCGCACCGAGTGAACGCAGAGCGGTTTTTACAAGGATTGCGGGATGGTGGCTGAAGAAGCGCTGAAGGTGCCTCCTAAGATCCTGGGAGTTTTGTTTGGATAAGATCGCTTGGTTGATAATCCCTCACGATTCACTGGTCTACACAGGATCGTTGACTGAACCGGAGCCTTAGAAAGCCTCTCATCGATCAAGGATGCGCCTGACTTAGTCACTTTTCTTTTTTGGCAAGGCGCGAGGAGGGAACGGGAGATACCTGTGACCGACTAGAAACGCTGCCAGGGAAGAGAAAGAGGGGAGCTTCGACAGCGATTGTCGAAGCCACCAGCTACTTCACCATCCTCAAATTCAGGGCTTTAGAGGGGTGATGACAAAGCTGTTAGGTTTCCCGCACCAACAATCCCACTCGCCGAGCACGTCTCTGTGAGTCAAATTTAAAACTCGTGCTCTTTGACAATGAATGCTGAGGATTTCGAGTGGTCGATAAAATTCTCCTCATCTTCAAGCAGTTCAATTCCCAATTGCTGGGCTTCTTCAGAGCTCATCGCCTCCATGAGCGCCTCTTCGGATTCAAACCACACTTCCGCAACGCCGTCGTACTCCTGCATTAAGCCTCGGGAAACCCTAAACCCTTCGTTCAATGGCGACTCTATTGTATGGGCCTGGACATATTTTTTGGCCCGCATGATTCCACTCTTACTTTGGAAAAAGGGCCCGTGTTTGTTGAGCCAGTAGTCTTGAAACTCTTCGCGACTTAAATTTGAACGACGACTCAGGCACATCACTAATTTTATCATGTCTATTTTTCTTTAATGAAAACGAAAATGCTGGTTTCTTGCGCAAGCACCTATAGCTCACTTCCCCTAATCTCGCTGAGCAATTTCTTTCCGCAGGCGAGTTAAGGGGGATTTCCTGATTCCTTCGGAGCTACTTCTAATTGGCACCTTCTAATCGAATTCTTCCGCTCGATTGCGGTTGAACCCGATATTAAACTGCTGAATCAGTGTCAGAGGCCACTGGTTTCTTCAGAGATAAGAGCGTGATTGCGAAATAGGAGCGATGATTAAGCGCAAACGTGCGTTCGTGGCCATCTCCCGTAGATAATCGCTCGGGGCCAATCGCCCCAGCCTTCTTGATCAGGATATCGAGCCTTTTGCATCAATCTTCAAACGCACCTGCTAGGTCATTCTCCCCTTCAAGAATGGATAGAGCTGATGGAACGAACTCCACGTCTTCAGGTGATGTCTGTGTCGGCAAATCGTAGACTATGACCTCGGCGCCCGCTCCGACACGTCTGGCGACCAGCACCTCTCCAACACCGCCTGCTCCACCAGTCATGAGGATTTTCCTACTCTTCAAGTCGATCAGCGTGGTTTTCTTCGCAGAACGTCAAGTATAATGCGCGGCTGACACGGGGCGTACTCTCGATGTCGGATTGAGCTCGATGTCGGATTGAGGTTGAACGTGTGGTGAATCATTCGGACTCGGGGCGGTTCAGCCGTTGCTCTCCATCCGTTTGTTCGCGTGTCAGGTTCCATATCCACCTGCTTCGATCCATCGCTGGGTTGGGTTTGGGCATCCTTGCTCCGGTCGCTTGCCACCATGCCTGGAGGTCCGACATGAGTTCTCTTGTCTTTTCCGGCATTGTGCTTGCGAGGTCGCGGGTTTCCCCAGGATCGTTGGCTAGGTCGTAGATTTCGGTGCGTGGCCCAAGGATAAATCTGCCTGAGAGGGTGTGGGGTTTCGGCACGCAACCGTTTGGATCCAGATAATCTCCGAAATAGTGGATAAGCTTTAAGTTGCCCTTTCGAACCATGGAGCAGGGCGTCTTCGCGAAGGCGACAACATATTCGGGATGGTGCGAATAGATTGAGTTGCGCGCTATCCCGCCCGACTGCTTGAGCAGAGGCAGTAGACTGATCCCGTCGAGAATTTTATCATTCGGCACGGATGCGCCCGCGAGTTCCATAAAAGTAGGAAACAGATCGACAACATGGACCGGAGTAGAGCACGTGGTTCCGGCTTCGATTTCGGCAGGCCATCGAACGATAAAAGGCACCCTGATTCCGCCTTCGTAGAGTTGACCTTTGCCGCCGCGAAGTGGATCGTTGCGCCAGACGCGGGTGAGTCCACCATTGTCGGATAGAAAAAGAACAAGCGTGTTTTCGGTCAGGCCTAGCTCGTCTAGTTTGTCGAGAAGTCTTCCGACCGAAGCGTCCAAATGCTGGACCATCGCGACATACTCAGCAGCGACTCGTTCATCAAAGACACCGTCAGGATCGCTACTGCGCTTGAATCCACGATTGAGAGCGATCTGGATCGCCTCCTCTGGGACGTCGAAGGGAGTGTGGGGAGTACGATGGGCCAAATAGGCAATAAAAGGCCCTTCTTTGCTGGATTCAATGAAGCCCAGCATCTCATCGGTTATCGCCCCGACCTGTTTGTCGTTTCGATTCGGCAGTCCAGGCCCGACCCACTGCAGGCCATAGTCGTGGAAAAACTCGATTCCGTGTTTCTTCAGGAGGGTGCCACATCCGTTGGCGTCCCCCAGGTGCCACTTCCCGCTCATGCCAGTGGCGTAGCCGGCATCGCGGAGCATTTCGAAGATAGTAAAGATCGCTGGATCGAGCCTATCGGGACGGCCTGGGGAGACCAGAGGTGCGTAATCAGGTGAGGCAGTTTCGACGGAGGTAAGTCCGGTGCGAGCGCCGTATTGCCCTGAGAAAATAGCTGCCCGCGTGGGCAGACATTGCGATAGCGCATAGGCATCAGTGAACCGCATGCCTTCAGCCGCCAGCTTGTCGAGGTATGGCGTATCGATCAGCTCGGAACCATAGCAGGATAATCCGTTCCAGCCGAGATCGTCGGCCATGATCAGAACAATGTTGGGAGGGCTGCTTTTAGCCTCAACGTGAAATGAGATAAGGCCAAAGAGAAGCAGCCCAAGCCGGAAACCCATGGAGCGTGACGTTTGCAGGACCACGCTTATCCTAAAAAATGCTGGTGTCCGTATCTTCATTGTTCGCGAACGTCGAAGCTGACCCGGATCTGACCTGGGAGCGAGCTTTGGCTCGGGGTTAGTGGTTCGAGTTGTCATGGCGCTTTCGTCTCAAGGCGGGTCAGGTCTTGGTGTCCAGCGTCTTGTTCGCTGTGTCGGGTTCCTCAGCGTGATCCTTCATGTCCTTAGACGACGAGACTGAGATTCGATCAGCGTCAAAATCTTCCGGCAGATCTGCATCCCCGTCGAAGCCTCGTGGGTGATAAATCTCTCCGCCAAACGATGGTACCATGCACAGTCCGAGATCAGTGATCAACCGAGTGGCAAGATCGTAGAACATGTCTGTGTATATTGGGCGAGAAATCGATGCCTCAGTGATCTCGGTACCATCAAAGTACACTGCCAATTCCGATCCGATTGCATCAGCCGCGCCCCCTGCAATCACCGAGCAGTTTTCGAAACGCTCCGTCAGGTTCAGGTCGAATTCAGCGAGAAGCGATGTAAGAGCGTCTTTGCGAATTGGACTCGGCGCGCCTCGGTCAAATCTGAAGAAGAGCATCGAGTGTCCCATGAGTCTATTTCTTCAGCGAACGTCTATGGTCACCCGATCGGATACATTGTCGGGATTAAACTCACCCTACCAAAAACCCTGACCGAAGCAAGCGAACTTTCGCAAACCGAGACGCGGTATCCGATTGGGTGCACCTGCTTGTTGTGCAAGTAGATTACGAACATATCTAGTCTGCACCGTAATCTATAAATATCCTACCTTCAGTTCGATTTACATACAAGCTGCAAGAAACACCCAGCTTACTATAGTCTCCCCACACATACCTAGAATCGTGATCAAACGCTTCGTAGTTATCGATATAATACTCAGGGATCTCACCCTTATCATCCTGCTTCTTGAAGTCTCTGCCACTAAGTAAATAGTCCATATCTGAAGGATCTACAGTAATATCAGCGTTAAAAATATAATCTGTCCATGAGTCCACCCTAACTGCACTGATCTCAACTGAAAGTGGTAATCTTGATACACCCAATGCATGTCTTACACCGTTACGATCTGTAAAAGGCATGTAACCAGACGTCCAGACAAAGGCTACGCATAACATTAACAAGAGACAAATTGCACTAACGACTTTTAGCCACCTTTTGATTTTCATAAATTTAGCACAACGTCAAGGCTGACCCGCGCCTGACCTGGGGGCGAGCATTGATTCGGGGTTGATGGCACGAGTTGTCATAGCGCTTTCGGCTCCACGGCGGTCAGGCGTTGGTGTCCAGCCGCTTGTTAGTCTCCTCAGTAGTCGAGGCGGGATCTCCCAATCGTCGACGGTAGTTCCGAAAGTATCGCCCCCACCAGAATCCACCATCATTCATATCGATCCCGTCCCAATGTTCAATAGCTCCAGCCTTGAGAATCTCTGTTCGGAATTGCTTCCCATGTTTGAATCCGTACAAGTTGAAGAATATCTCTGGCTCTGGCTCCCTGCATTCCAGGAGATACGTCGATTGGCCATTAGGGAAGTCAACTATCCAGGTTCGCCATCCCAACATATTCGGGGCGCAAGACTCCTGCTCGATCTCTGAGTCTTGGCGCGCTTCGAAGCCAACACTATTAAGATGATCTGCGATTCTTGGGAATCCCTCGGGTACACCGAATGTGACATTGGGAGTCGCCATTTTTCTGAGACTAACGTCTAAATCCATCCGCCGCTGACTCGAACTACAAGCCAACTCTGAAGCAGTGGAACGCCTTCAAACTATAGACAGGCGTCGTAAACTCAAGCGCTGTCAGCGGTTGGATGCGATGCCTTGTTGTGCCCGTCTTATTGTCAGGTTCAACGAACCTTCTCGCTTGGGTCTAGTGCTGTCTCTGGGGATGGTGTCGGCAAGGATGACTCAAACTCGTCAACTGCCTTTTGGTGCCAATCGGCCAAAAGTTGCCATTCTGCGGGTGGAGAGCACCACCAGAATAATTCCACCCGATGATAGTCTTCGGGTCTCCTGACTCCATAAGTTGTGCCATCTATCCCAACGACTGGAGGAAAGGAGAAAGCCGGAATGCTAATTCCACACAACCTCGCGAACAAAGTATTGCCAACTTCTTCGCCCAAATAGGCATCGGCACCATAAAGATCCGAACCTAATCCCGAGAAATTGCCCCGATGGCACCAGATCATTCGACGGACCAGCCAACCTTTGGAAGTTCGATATAATGACCAAGATCGGAAAGGATCAAACGAAGGAAAGGTTAACACCTGATACTGAAGGTCTCTGCGATCGAGCTTCGCCAACCCTTCATACTCGGAAGGGTCAGAAAGTATCTTCAGCGCACTTAACTCGTGCTCTTTCTGGTAGAACTCTCTAAGGTGATCGAACATGGGGCCGAATTCTTTGGCACAACGTCAAAGGCCTGCCACCCGCTACTGGGAGCGCACCTCCGATTCAGGTTTGGGTTTCTCTTTACCCTCCGATTTCGACTCCGGAGCGGTAGCGGGTTGGTCAGCGCCGCCTTGTTCGGCTTGGTTGTTTCGCCAGACGGGATTCGGCCGAATCAGCTTACCGTCTCCTCGATGATTCCCATGGGTCGCATGGAGTGCAATAGGCATAAATTTGGAATCTTCGGTGAGCGTAGCTTCCACTTCATACCAAATACGATCCTGTGCAAAGGGGTGTGGCTCATCACCCTTGGACAACGGAATGCATTCGACTCGCAAACTGTTTCCCCTCCATTCAAAGGGTCTTATCATCCACTTCAGGTCGGAGCTAAACTCTGAGTCCTTCGCCATGGTCTGAAGAAACCGCTTCTCGGGCAGATTCACATCCGCAAAAGTGGTGATGTCACCCTTCCGTTCAACACGGAAAAGTTCACACCCACCATGGGTGCGGTAAACGTGCCACCGGATCGCGACATGGTCGGAATCCTGGTTCCAAGTTACCGTAAGAAAACCCTGCGGAGAGGCGAACGAAGAGATTACTTTGCCGTCTTTTGTGGTGGCGACGACATCAGAGCCTTCCTCCATGCGCACATCAATATGATCCCGCCGCTTGATTTCAGTAGGAGGAGAGTCCTTCGGGTGCCGAATCGCGATGCTGTAATTGCCATCGGGAGACGTCCCTAGCAGATGTAGCAGCTTGGTCTCGGCAGCAAACGCTCCACCAATTTGGAAAATCAGCGCTAGGGAACTTAGAAGATATCGGTGCATGGAAATTTTTGCCGAACGTTAGAGTGATGTCATCCCCGATCGAGGGCGCGGATGGCTTGAAATGATGGTGGTCGCATTGCCCTCACGCGTCAACTCCACGGCGGGTCGGGGATTGATCATCCACGACTTGTTCTGCGTTGGTTATTTAGGGCGCATCTCGGCCGATAAGGAGAAAGTCACAATGCTTGCACACTGCCATTCGGAATCGCTCTCCATGCTGGTAGGCGTCGAGACACTTGGGGCACTGAAGCCAACCAGAATCGATCTCGTCGGCGTATCGAACTCGTTCGCTCTCGGCAAACCCCGTCCAAGTCTCACCCGTGAACTCGAGATCAAGGTGGAATGGAAAGGTGGCACCGCACTCGTCGCAATCACCGTAGTAAATCGAAAGCCCTTCATCCTGCGGAAGGCGTAGAGCAGCTCGTTCCGAGGAATCCCTCTTGATCTCGTCATCTACAAGTTGGTCGACTGGTGACGGAACGCCCTGACGCCAGAGAAACAGCGCGTGCCCCTGATGTTTCTCTTGCCATCCATGGAGTGTTCCCGTCCCGCACTTGAGACAAGGGATTGGAGGGTCGGGTTCGAACCAGTCAAAGAGCCCCATTTATTTCGCAGAACGCCAGAGTCATCCTACGCCTGACCTAGAGCGCGCTCCGACTTCTGGATTGATGGTTGGATGGTCATGACGACTTCGACTCGCAGCGGGTCAGGCGTTAGGATCGACGCCTTGTTCGCTGCCGGTTGTTTCGGGAGGTGGATTGTCCTGGCTCACTTCACCGTCGAACTCCCAGATTCGTGTGATCCGGTCGATGTAACCCTTACTGTAGTAGACGGAACACGAACACTCAAAGGTCTCCTTAAGCGCAGCCACGACGCCTTCAGGAGTAAACGAATCGATGTTTGGATAGAAAGACCATCGAAATGGTCGGGGTAATGTGGAGGCGTTACGCGAATATTGAAGTTGTGCCGATCGGTCATCCCAAACGTTTAGTGAAAG
>JBCCWV010000102.1:0-16419 GCA_039192745.1 Verrucomicrobiota bacterium
CTCCACTCCCCATTTGAACCCATGAAACCCTGGAAAATCGCCGGCATTAATTTCGACCACTTCCACATGGGAGACCTCCTTCGGGAAGTGCACGAGCATCCTTGTGCGGAAATCGTCGGAATCTGTGACGAGTCACCGGATCGCATGGTCACGGCGAAAGAGAATTTCGGGCTATCTGATGAGCAGGTTTTCACAGACGTCGCCGCCTGCCTCGAAAAGACGAAACCGGATGTCGCCATTCTCTGTCCCGCGGCCGCCCGTCATGCGGAGTGGGTCGAAAAGGTCGCTCCATTTGGTGTGCACATTCTCATGGAGAAACCCTTCGCCGCCTCCCTCAAAGAAGCCGACCAGATGATCACTGCGATGAAAGGCACCGGGAAAGAACTGGTCATTAATTGGCCAATGCGTTGGTATGCCGGACACGCCACCGCCTACCGACTCATCCGCGAGGGCATCATCGGCGAAATCATCGAGGTGCACTACTACGACGGAAATCGCGGCCCGTTGTATCACGGTGCCGACAAGATCGAAAAGGAACCCACTGCCGAAGAAAAGGACGCCAGCTGGTTTTATAAGCAGGCCGAAGGTGGAGGCTCATTGCTCGATTACCTCGGATACGGAACGACTCTCGGCACTTGGTTTCACGATGGACGAAAGCCTGTCGACGTCACGTGCATGACTGATGAACCCGCCGGACTCGAAGTCGATGAACACAGCATCACTGTCGCCCGCTACGACTGCGGACTTTCCAAATTCGAAACTCGCTGGGGCACCTTCACCGATCCATGGACGCTGCAACCGCAGCCGAAATGCGGCTTTGTCCTCAAAGGCACCGAAGGGACCCTGAGCAGCTACGACGCCGAGTCGTCCGTCCGCGTGCAAACTCGAGATTGCCCCGAGGGCCGCGAAATTCCCAACGATGAGTTTCCACCGCATGAGGCCGCGGCCATTCCGTGGTTGCTCCACCGGCTGGAAAATGACCTCCCCATCGACGGCCCGCTTTCCGTCGAAACCAGCCGCATCGGCCAGCAAATCGTCGATACCGCCATCGCAAGTGCGCGGGAAAAGCGCACGGTGAAATTGTTAGGGTAGTTTCGCAGCCCCGCCTACACCGGCAACTCACGCCCAAAGGCCTTCAAACATTCACCCGCGCGAGCCATCGCTTCTTCGGGGGTCTTCCCGAGGAAGGTCACGTGTCCCATCTTTCGACCGACCCGTGCTTCAGACTTCCCGTAAAGATGCAGAAAGGCGCCGGGTGTCGAAAGCACTGGACTCCAATCCGGCGGCGTCTTTTCATCAACCCACAAATCACCTAACAAGTTCCACATCACAGCAGGCTGCGCGAGCCGCGGACTTCCAAGCGGAAGACCAGCGAGGACCCTCGCCTGCTGCTCGAACTGCGAGCACTCGCAGGCATCAATCGTGTGATGCCCGGAGTTGTGTGGGCGCGGCGCCATTTCGTTGACTAACAGTTTCCCTTCACTGGTGAGAAAGAATTCCACCGCGAGCAATCCCCGGTAGTCCAGTTTCTCCGCGACCGTCACCGCGATCTCCCGGGCCTGTGCCAGTTGTTTTGCCGAAAGGCGAGCCGGCAAAATGGAAACGTCAAGAATGTGGTTCCGGTGATGATTCTCCGCCGGATCATAGGTCACCGTATTGCCTTCGCGATCCCGCGCGACGAGCACCGAAAGTTCGGCGGCGAGCGAAACCTTTTCTTCCAACACCGCCCGCACCCCGCCAAACCGCGTCCAAACTTCGCCGAGCGCTTCCGCCGAAGCCTCCGCCTCCACCATCTGCTGGCCTTTCCCGTCGTAACCGAACTCCGCTGTCTTCAAAATCGTGTCCACCGCCATCGCGCCGTGGGCACGCTCCAATTCCTCCGCCGATTCGACGACCTCGAACCGCGCACAGGGAATCCCATTCTCTGCCAGAAACCGCTTCTCCCGCTCCCGATGCTGGCACGTCGCCACCGCGTTCGATCCCGGCATCAAAGGCATCCCCCGCGCTTCAATCGCTTCCATCAACGAACGCGGAATATTCTCAAATTCCACCGTCGCCACATCGCAAGCCTCAATGAATTCATCCAGCGCCGACGCCGAATCAAAGTCATCCACGATAACCTTGTCCGCAATTCCCGCCGCACCCGACTTATCGCCGCCCGTCCATTGCAAGACGTGAAATCCCATCCGGCGCGCGGCAATGACAAGCATGCGCCCCAGTTGGCCTCCGCCCAAAACACCGATCCAACGTTCGCTTCCAGGATTGAGCAACTTCACTCTCCTCAGTTCGATTCCGGTGCTGGCAAATCCGTTCCCTCGACTTTCACCCGCTGCGTTTCACGAAACTCCCGCAACTTCGTCGCCGTCTTCGTGTCCCCCGTCGCTCCAAGCATCGCCGCCGCAAACAACGCCGCGTTCACCGCTCCGGCCTCGCCAATGGCAAACGTCGCCACCGGCACCCCCGCGGGCATCTGCACGATCGACAACAAAGAGTCCACCCCATTGAGCGTCCGCGATTTCACCGGCACGGCCAACACAGGCACCTGCGTGATCGCCGCCGCCATCCCCGGCAAATGCGCCGCCCCACCCGCTCCGGCAATAATACACTTCAACCCCCGCTCCTCCGCCGACCCCGCATAATCGTAAAGCAACTTCGGCGTCCGGTGCGCACTCACCACCTTCGCCTCCCACGATATCCCGAGTTCTGCCAATTTCTGGGCAGCCTTTTCCAAGGTCGGCCAGTCCGACTGGCTTCCCATGATAATGCCAACGCAAGGTGTGTCTGTGGTCATTGGTGCGAAGGGCGGCGAATCCTTCGCCGCTCTGGACTACCTAACCACCGACCCGTTCATCCGCAAAAAGGAATCTCAGACGCCTCAGACGGCGGCTGACTCCCACAGGCCACGCAGGGTAACCCGACACTCCATTGGTCATTGCATTCAAGCTGGACCAATGGCCGAGGAAAACCTTCGGCGCGCTTTGATCGATTAGGACCAAGCCCAAACGTCACGAAACATTGAATGACACCTTTTCCACTCACATTTTCACTTCCGCCAGATTGATTTGAGCCACCCAAAGGCTCGCGCAATCCAACCTTTAGAAATCTCAGGAGCAAGCTCCGAGACGATTTCGGCGGGCTGGAGGTGCTTTGGTTTAGTAATGCTCAGTTCAGCTTGGTCGGAATGGCCTTTGAATCGTTCACATCCGCAATCTGGATTTGCAGCACTCTCGGCCGGACAGAATCCGAAACCTTTCGCCCCATGATCGAATTGAAACCGGCTGTGTGGCATCTCGGCCGTTTGAAGAATCCAATTCAATCCGTACCCTCCAGCCAAGGCACCACCCAAGGTCGTATGGTATCCCACGCTCGGGAGCTGGGCAGGCCGCCCTTGCCAATATGGATCTGGATCGTCCCCCCGATTCTTTGCTTCTTCCGCCTGAAATTCTGCCTCTTCGATTTCTTCTAGAGACATAATCTCGGCACTCAACGCAGCCGCGTCGATTCGCCCATGACAGAACGGACAAGCGTCGTCTGGCGAAAGACGCATTATCTCGGTCATTTGCTGGGATATTCGACCTCCTTCACCATCGGGAAGGACACCAACGTCAATGACCGGAACCAAGTAGCGCGACGCCAAATCTCCCAAATGAGCACGACCATTGTTTGAGTCTGTGCAGCCGAAGATGAGATCACAACGGAGCAATTCGTCGATACAAATCGGATCCAGCGAAGAGCCAGCAATGATTGTTATCTTTGCTGACGGATTCACTTCCCGAATCATTCGTGCCATTATTTGAACCTTGTATGGCGGAGGATGCACCTTGAGGTCTGAGATTTTACTACCATGAACTCGCTCAATATTGGAGTATGAAAGTCGATCTGGATCAACCAAAACAAACTCGCCAATCTGCGCACGGGCCAAGACCTCAATTGCGGGAGACCCAGTTCCGCTGCAGCCAACGATGCCAACGACGCTCCGCCGGAGCCGATCGACTGAGGCCCGATCGACGAGCCCAAGCCAACGCTTCAAGACTCGCAGTGTATCCTCGGTCAGAGGCGGCGGCTTTTGAGCGGAGATTGAACTTTCGATTCTCACCAGTGCCTCTCCGGCAGAGTAGATCGTCGACACCGGCAACCATTCCCCCTCGAAAAGCACACGGCCGCTGAATTCAAGGGCTCCATCAGCGCTGCGGTTTACGATTAAGCTGGCGTATGGTCGGTCAGGTGCGAAAGGCGGAAACATTTCCCTTCCGAAGTGGTTATCCATATCATCGTCAAGCCCGCTGGGAAACACCGCGCATCCAGCCGGGTGGGAGTGCACTACTCCGAGCGCGAGTCGAGAGTCAGCGAGTTCGTCGACCGCCCGATCGATATAGTCGGGATTGAAGGAAACGATACCGCTGTCTCTTCTCAAGTCACCAGGGTTGGGCGGAAGAGGGCTCGCATACGACAGAGCAAGTCCCCATGGCGTCTTTCGGTAACCAAACCAACAGAATGAACCCCACTCCCGATCCGGATGGCGCGAGAATACAAGTTTCTCGAGATCGCGTCGCGCGCTCTCAGTAATCCTGAAGAGCGCACGGCGATTCGAGACCAACGAAGGCCTGCCGTGGTGAATCATCCGTTCAACCAGCTAAGGATTTCGTCGTAGTATGTGTGGAAGCCGTGGGAATTTTGGTCCCACCGGACACCCTTCGGCTCTATGTAAGGGTGAAGGGATTTCTTCTGCCAACGCGTTCCGTCAAACTCCGCAATTTCTTGAACCGCTCCGACGGTTGATTTCAAGAGCGGAGAACCTTCTGGGAGATAGGCGTTGTCCGGAATCCCAGCGGGGTAACCGGACGGAATCAGGACCAAAACGTCCGTGGAAGATTCTGCTCCTCCTTTCTCGGTCGGCACATCATGGTATATGACGGCGGGCCGAGGCCCACCGATCATCGATACATTTGCGCCACCTTCACGAAGAAGGGACAGTTCCCGTTCAATTCGAATCGCTTGGAAGCCTGCGTTGACATCACGGCGAATCACACGGAATTCGTCGCAGGGTTCAATATCGATCGCCTGGTTGAGCAGCACTTCCACTTTCCCATCAGGAGTGATTTTCCTGACCGTCGGGCAATTTGCCCCTGGGAAAACGAGCTTCGCAATCTCCGCACCTGTCATCCGGTTTTTCACACCATCTGCTTCAGTGAAGAACTGATTGTTGACGGCGATCTTGAGTCCAGACGCACTACGGGTGATGAAAACACTTCCATCATTGAGATTGGCGCTTTCAGCGGGCTCGACCTTCATATCATTGGGAGATTCAGTGTCCCTGAAGAGATCGACATCGCCTCGGAGATTGAACAAATCCCTGATCGATTGACCGGTCTGCTCAGGGGCAATTACCACCTCCCAGCGATCGTCGACAACGACCAACCGCTTAGGAGTCGCCTCGCACTTATTCCGTTTCTGCCGGACTTCACACTTGGGAATGGAGTAGAAGACATCCCCCTCGTTGAGGTCGACTTTCTCTCCCTCCCCGATGACTGGATCGTTCGGAGAATTGTGGTCTCTTACGATCAGATGATCGGGAGGAACTCCACCTTGAGCACGAAGGATCCCTTCTGTCACGAGGCGACGCGGCATCGGAACGAGCCTGTCGTTTATAAGTGTCGCCCTCTTCGACGCGGAGCTGCAGTGATGCGTGTTGTTTGTGACGGTTGAACCGTCTTCGGTTGGTTTGGTTATGTCAGCCATTTTTGGCGAATTGTTAGTTTATGGATTCGCCCCTCCGTGGTCACGGCTTGACTCCAGCCCGGTGTCTGACAAGTTTTGGGTCTTCACATCCAACTTGCGTCCAGGCCTTCGTCCCCAAACGGGGCGTAGATTTGGATTTGTTTGGAGCCGGCATTCCCTCACTGAGGGGATGTCGGCACTTTCCCGCCAAAATCGCACTTCAGGGAATTGCGGGCAAGAAGAAGTTCCCGAAATTTAATTCTTTTTTGTTTTAAATTAAAAATTCCCAAAAACTGGAAGAATATTCTTTCTTAAGCCATCAAACAGACGTAGCCTCAAAATACGCAATGACGATAGCGGGCCGCGATAAGCTGGAAAAATTCATGCGAAAGCATGCGAATGCCCGATCCCCGTTGAAGGCTTGGCTCGCCGAAGCAGAGGCCGCAACGTGGGAAAACCCACAGCAAATCAAGAATCGCTTTCAGTCAGCAGACTTTCTTTCCGGAAATCGTGTGGTTTTCAACATAGGCGGAAACAACTTCCGCTTGGTTGTGCTCGTGCGGTATGCCGGATCTGTGGTGCTTGTTCAGAAAATTGGAACGCACGCAGAATATGAAAAATGGAATCTCGATTGAGGTTCAAAACCAAACAACAAGATGAATCCAAAACTAATAAAGACAGCTGTCGATCACCGCGAGGCAACGAATCGCCTTGAAGGTCTAATGTTGTCAGATCCCCCTGCGGATTCTGAGGAGTCAGAGGAAATTGAGCTCCTCGCGTTCTTGATCGAAAAATATGAACAAGAACAAATTGAGATTGATGCGCCATCTCCCGTTGAAGCAATTCGCTTCCGAATGGAGCAACAAGGGCTGAAACAAGGCGACCTAGTTCCGTTCATTGGAAACAAGAGTAAGGTGTCTGAAATCCTCTCGGGTAAGCGTCCATTGACGCTACCCATGATTAGAAATCTACACCGCGGCCTCGAAATACCATCCGATGTGCTGCTTCAGGAACCTGGCGAACAAATTCCTGAGCGGATCGATCCCAGTGCCTATCCCGTGCGGGAAATGCATAAACGTGGTTGGATTCCTCAATATTCGGAACGTGAGTGGCCAACCGTCAAGAATCATGATGAAGAGATGCTGCACGCATTTTTCCGTGGACGGCACTTGGAACCCATTGGGGCCCTCAATCGACAGAAGGCCCGAGCAAAATCCAAAATCAACGATGAGGCGCTTCATGCTTGGAGGTGCCGAGCATTGGATTTAGCGGGCGAGAAGAATCTTGGAAGCTTCAAATCGGAAGATTTGACGGAACACTTTATAAGACAGCTCACCTATTTGAGTGAAAGACCCGAAGGACCGGTTCTCGCTGTCCAATCGCTTGAAGAGAGAGGAATCGCAGTCGTTCTCGAACCTCAGTTGGAGGGAACATTCCTTGATGGAGCGGCGATGTTGCTTCCAAGTGGAACTCCCGTCATAGGTCTAACGCTTCGATATGATCGCTTGGACAACTTTTGGTTCACACTCTTTCATGAACTTGGGCATGTAAAACTGCATCTAGGCAAAGTGGAGAAGCGTGGATTCTGGGATTCCGAGATCGACAAATATTCTGAAAATCTAATTGAATTGGAAGCAGACAGATTTGCTCTAAATGAGTTCATCCCAGAAGAAGAATGGGACGAACTGAGGCACCTCCGTTTGGCTGATCAAATTAGCCAAGCTGCGAGGAGGCTTTCTATTCACCCCGCTATCATCGCTGGGCGACTAAGACGTGAAGCGCAGGATTACCGCCGTCACCGCACTTTGATTGGTCAAGGGAAAGTAAAAGAGCTCTTTCGATACCACGGTTTATTCGAGCTCCGAAAATAGGGCGATTCCGGGGTGCCTCATGCAGTCGTCACATTCCCATTTTCTGCTTGGATAGAATTCAGACGGTGAAGAAGGAGGCGGTGCGGACGGTTGGATACGGTTCGCACAATCGCTACATCCCCGCGCTCACCCGCAAAGAATGTCTGCGAGTGGTGCAAGCCTCGTCCGTTCGCCGGTTTTTCGGGGGCGATTTGGACGCGTTGATTGAACTTCGAGAAGAGAGGCCTCACGCAGAGGCGCAGAGACGGAGAGGATTTTTCTTTTTTTGACACCGCTTGGCCAACGGAGCGCCCGCTCCGAGGTTGATCCCGGCGGCCGGCAATGGGATCGTCGCTCGATGAAAGGCCTTCCCGATCATGCCACTTGCCGTCGTGCCATCGACAGCCCGATGGGGCGTCTGGTTTTGTTTGCAACGCCGGCGGGACTTGCGGCGTTGTTCTTCGGGCACCGGGTCGACAGTGCCGAGTTTCCACCCGACGACCCCGATAACCTCCATCTCAATGCCGCCGAGCGCCAGCTTGGGGAGTACTTCGCCAAGGAGCGTCAGCATTTCGACATCGCCTTTGACCGATCCGGCACAGCTTTCCAGGAAGCGGTCTGGCAGCAATTGTCACAGATCCCCTTCGGCGAGACTTGCAGTTACGGGGATATCGCGGAGCGCATGGGGAATCCGAAGAGCGTGCGGGCGGTGGGACTGGCTAATGGCTCGAATCCGATCTCGATTATTGTGCCTTGTCACCGCGTCATCGGTGCCGACGGTTCACTCATCGGCTTCGGCGGCGGGTTGGAGATCAAGCAGCGGTTGTTGATGCACGAAGGGGCGTTGTTGGCCTTGGCGTGATGGCGTTATTTTTGCCTCGCGCGGAGGCGCGGAGTCGCAGAGTTTTTTTAACGCGAATGAGCGCGAATGAAAGGAATGAACACGAATGATGGTTCGGTTTGTTGAAGCCGTTTGTGAGTATTGTTAAAACTCGTCTCCAATCGTGTTCGCTTTTCGAGTGCGTTTGACATGTTCAACCTCAACCAACGAGAACTATTTTGACCATCATTTACGACGAGTCATCTGCAGTTACTCGAAGTTGTGTTCGGTAGTAACTTGTGGGAATCTAGTTTTCCTAAAACCCATTTCGAACACCCGACCAGGGATTCACTATGCCAAATTCATCAAAATTATTCCTACTCCTCGCGATCTGCACAGCAGCAACTTTGCACACCGCAAACGGTCAATCTACGTCAGCCGAAGACGAGGCCATGATGCAGAAATTCGGGACATCCGTCTTGAAGGCTTACCAGTCGAAGGATGCGGCGAAGGTATTTTCAATGGTGGTTTCCCCGCCGCCGGCATCGGTTATCGAGCAAATCGTGCCGGGCACTCCCAACTACGAGCAATTATTCGGCGAGAATTCAAAACAGTGGAAAGCGGTCTCTGCGTGGGACGGAGAGTTCGAAGAGACCGTGATGAATTACGAAGCCTATGTTGTGCTCCGCCAAAAGCCCAGCGCCTTTGGACCGGGCAATCCGGATGTCTTCAGTTGTATCCGTTTGAAGAAAGAGAACGGAACGTGGCACTACGACACGTTTTACATCGCTCAACAAAAGCAGGTAAACGGTCCTGAGTTTTCGGAAGCGGAGGACGGATCAGAATTGCATGCGGAGTTGAACAAAACAACCTCGTCAGTAGTTCAGGCTTTCCATCAGAAGGACATCGAAAAGATCAAAGCGTTGTCTGTCGCCGAAGGGCCTGCGGCATTGCGGGGGGAGTCGGAAAGAACCGTTGACGAGCGCTTGTTCAATTCACTCGATATGAAAGAGATCGCGGAATGGCCGGGAACGCCCGGGAAAGTCTTCCTCAAAGACGAAGCAAAGATCAAATTCGGAGAGTCTGAGAACGCGACCCACTGGGTGCAGCTCATCAAGGCCGACAGCGGGTGGAGGTTGAAGGATATTAAACTCGACTCGAAGTAGGCCTCGGTGCCGTTTTGCGATCCCTCTTGAAAGCCTCGCGCGAAGACGCAGAGGCGCAGAGGTTTTTTTGGTTAAGGGCTCTTGATCGCGGAACAGCTGAGACAGCTCCTCGGTGCGGAAGAATATCTTGGATGCCAGTTTAGGAATCAATACACGTCCCGCTGGTAGCGCTTCGCTTTGCGGAGGGCGTCGACGTAGGCTTCGGCGTCTTTTTCAGACTTGCCGCCTTCTTTGGCGACTATCTCGAGGAGAGCTTGATGGACGTCCTTGGCCATGCGGCTGGCGTCGCCGCAGACGTAGAAGTGGGCTCCGTCTTCGAGCCATTGATAAAGGGCGGCGGACTCTTCGCGCATGCGGTCCTGCACGTAGATCTTGTGTTTTTGGTCGCGGGAGAAGGCGGTGCTGAGTTTGTGCAGTTGACCTTCGGCGAAGTATTCCTGCCACTCCAACTGATAGAGAAAATCGAACATGTAGCGTTGGTCGCCGAAAAAGAGCCAGTTTTTCCCTTGGGCATCGGTCGCGACGCGCTCTTCGAGGAACGCGCGGAAGGGCGCGATCCCCGTGCCCGGCCCGACCATGACAACCGGGGTGTTGTTATCGGCGGGAAGACGGAAGTTTTTGTTCGCGTGGAAATAGACGGGGACGTTTTCGCCCTTGGCTACCCGGTCGGCGAGATAAGTGCTGGCGACGCCGACGCGATCCCGGCCATGAGTCTCGTAGCGCACAGCCGCGACGGTGAGATGAACTTCGTCTTCGTGCGCCTGCAGGCTGCTCGCGATGCTGTAGAGACGCGGCTGGAGTTTACGAAGAAGACCGGTGAATTGTTCGGCGGTGAGGCCGTCGACGGGAAATTCTTCGAGAAGATCAACAATCTGACGCCCCCACAGCCAGTCTTTCAACTCGGCTTTCTTTTCGGCGCTCAGGAGCTCGCTCAGCTTTTTGCTTTGGGCCAATTCGTTGTATTTCCCAACGAACCTCGATGAGAGCGTGGTGATGTCATACTGGGTGCGGAGATCGTCGGCGATGGCGTTATCGAGTTTGCCCGCGATGATGATGTCCTCGACGTCCTCGGGCCGGTTTTCGGGAATCACTCCGAGAGCGTCGCCGGGCAAGTAGCTCAGACCCGAGTCTTCCAAGGAGAGTTCGAGGTGCCAGGTTTCCTTGACGGAGCCACTGCCATTGAGGTTGATCTTTTCGAGGATCTCAGCCTGCCACGGATTCTTTTTGTCGTAGGTCGCGGGAACCGGGATCGCCTCGGCGGGCGCGAGAGTTCCAACGGCGACGGCAGCCGGAGCGCCTGCGGCAGCAGGTTGGGGCAAGGCACTGATCGCGGCTTCGGCCCAAGTTTTCCACGGGTCCTCGTAGTCAACGTCGCAGTCCTGGCGCACGTGAATGCGCTTGGCGCCGAGTTCTTCGAGACGTTTATCAACCTGCTTTCCGGTCTCGCAAAACTTCTCGTAAGAAGTGTCGCCGAGAGCGCACACGGAAAAACTGATCTCATCCAGCTTGGGCGCGCTGTCGCCCATTAGTTCTTCGTGAAAGGCAGCGGCCGCATCCGGCGGATCGCCGTCACCCCACGTGCTGACGACGACGAGCAGATTGCCAACCTTGGCGAGGTCGCCGGCTTTCGTCTCCGACATGTTCCGGACCTTTGGTTTGAAACCGCTGCTCTTGGCGAGCTTGGCCGTCTGATCGGCAAGGACCTCGCAATTCCCGGATTCCGTCCCGAACAAAATGGTGACTTCGGGCTTTTTCGCCGCAGGTGCGGCAGCCGCGACTGCGCCACCCCCACTTTGCGTTCCGGCCAGAAAGCCGGAGAGCCACGTGGCCTGATCAGAGCGGAGGCTGGGCAAAAAGCTTTCAAGCGCCGCGCGCTGCGCGGGGTCGAGAGGAGCATGGTCGGGTAGATTCATGTGGGTCGTGCGGCCCGGAGATTTGTTGTTATTCGTTACGCCTCAGATTTGGAAGTCGGCGTTTGCGCTTGGTTCGTGAAGCCCACATTCTCGCTTCACACCATTAAAGCGGGTATCTTCGGCCGTCATTCCCTCTTCCAACGGGCGCGTGCTGTGCCGGTCGCCGATGGAAACGTAGCCTTTCGCGACAAGCGGATGGTAGGGCAGGTCGTGAATCGTCATGTAGTTCGCCATGTCGTCATCCGACCAATCAAGAATGGGGAAAACTTTGAGCGTGCCTTTCTGCTGTTCGAAAAAATCACGCTGTGCTCGCCCGCTGCTGTGGGCACGACGGACGCCACTCAGCCAAGTGTCGGCGCCCAGATCTTTCAAGGCCCGATTCATTGGCTCCACCTTATTGATGAGGCCGTATTTCTCGAGTTCTTCTGCATCGCCTTCCCACCGCTTGCCCCAAAGCGCTTCCTGGCGGGCCGCGGTAATCAGCGGACTGTAGATCTGGATGTTGGCGTCGAAGCGCTCCCGCAGTTCATCGAGATACTGATACGTCTCGGCAAAGTGATACCCGGTGTCGATGAAAACGATGGGCGCTTCGGGAAGGGTTTTCGTGACGAGATGCAGCATGACGCTCGCCTGCGCTCCGGCGCTTGTACTCACGACGAATTGCCGGTCGTTGAGACGCTCGCGCAGCATGTGGAACCGGTCCTCGTAGGCAAGGTCGGCAAATTCCGCATTGAGAGCGGGCAGGTCGATGGCGGTTGGAGCGATGACAGACACGGCGCGTGGCGGTGTTGATTCAAGCAAGAGCGGGTTCAAGCTCCGGCTCTCTTTCGATGATGTTGTCGTGGAAATTGTTCCCGGCCGTCGTCGCGTGGACATACCCGGCGCGGATGGTGAAGTCGCCAAAGCGCTCGCCCTTCTCGCGGTTGAGGGCGTAGTCGTGGATGATCGGACGAAGGATGGGCACGATATCGCGGTCCTTGACGTCACGACGGTAGAGCTTGCTCAACCGCTCGCCGGCAAACCCCGCGCCGAGATAAAGATTGTAGGTATTGGCGTTCGTGCCGACGAAGCCGATCTCGCCGAGGTAGGGGCGACCGCAACCGTTGGGGCAACCGGTCATCCGGATGACGATTTCGTCGTCACGCAGTCCCGCCTCTTCGATGACATCGTCGAGGCCGGTGATAAGCTTGGGCAAGTAGCGCTCGGATTCCGCGAGGGAAAGACCGCAGGTCGGCAAGGCGACGCAGGCCATGGAATTGCGGCGCAAGGCGGTCTGGCTCTGGCCGCCGTCGAGTCCATACTGGTCGAGCAGCGCCTGAATCGCTTCCTTGTTGGATTCCTCGACGCGCGAAATGATGACGTTCTGATTGGCGGTGAGCCGGAAATCGCCGGTGTGGATTTTCGCGACTTCACGCAATCCGGTGAGAGCGGGATTCTCCTCGGTGTCGAAGAGCCGGCCGTTCTCGATGAAGAGCGTGTAGTGCCAAAGACCGTTGTGATCCTGTGTCCAGCCATAGCGATCTCCGTTGTGCTCGAAGTGGTAAGGCCGCGGATCCTCCAACTTGTAACCGAGACGTTCTTCGACGGCGTTGCGGAACCATTTCAAACCGAAATTCTCGATGGTGTATTTCAGGCGCGCGTTCTTCCGTTCCTTCCGGTTGCCGTATTCCTTTTGCACGCGGACGACGGCTTCCGCAACGGCGACCGCTTGTTCCGGGGTGCAGAAAGCCATGACATCGGCGAGGCGTGGAAAGGTGTTCGTGTCGCCATGGGTCATGCCCATGCCGCCACCGACGGTGACGTTGTAACCAATGATCTCGTCGTTTTCGACGATGGCGATGTAACCAAGGCAATGGGCGAAGATATCAACGTCGTTGCTCGGCGGAATGGCGACCACGGTTTTGAACTTCCGGGGTAAGTAGGTCTTTCCGTAAATCGGTTCGACATCTTCTTCGGGATCTTTCGTCACCTTGTGCTTTTCGCCATCTTCGTCGGTGAGCCAAATCTCATGATAAGCACTCGTGCGCGGCGTGAGATGGTCGGAGATGTCTTGGGCGAGTTTTTGCGCCGCACCGTGCACCCGGCTTTGATCAGGATTCGGGTTGCACATGACGTTGCGGTTCACGTCACCGCACGCGGCAATGGTATCGAGAAGCGAGTCGTTGATCTCACGGATCGTCGTCTTCAGATTGCTCTTGATGACGCCGTGGAATTGGAAAGCCTGCCGCGTGGTCAACTTGAGGGTGCCGTTGGCATACTCGCGGGCGATGCGGTCCATCTCCAACCACTGCTCGACGCTTGAAACACCACCCGGCACGCGAACGCGGATCATGAACGAGTAGGCTGGCTCGAGTTTCTTCTTCCGGCGCTCCGCACGGATGTCGCGGTCGTCCTGCTGGTAGATGCCGTGAAACTTCGTCAGCTGGGTATCGTCCTTGGAGACAGAGCCCGTCAAGCCGTTCGCCAGGGACTCTAGGAGAGTTCCACGCAAGTAGTTCGATCTGGTTTTGATGCCTTCGTTTGCGGACATGAATCTAATCCAAATTAAGCTTAGTTATTTAATAATGTATGAAAAACTGGACTTTGCAAGATGATTTTTCAGCTTAGGCGATACGGAGTCCGGTCGGAAAAGGGTGAATTCTGCCCAATTTCCCCTGATTCCAGCGCCCTTCGGCCTCGGAAACGCTAGATATGCCACATGGCCTCGGCCTCTTCTTTGATGAGTTCGGTCAGCGGAATTCCCCGCAGATTTTCCGAAAGCGAACCAAAAACCTTCTCCCAGGTGGCCTGTGCTCTCGCTCCGCTTTGACCGGTCGCCTCGCCCGCGAACTCAAGCAGTGGGCCCTCGATGGCTTCGACGATATCTAAGAGGCTGATCTTTTCCGGCGGGCTCGCGAGCAAATAACCGCCGTCTTTGCCCCGCTTGCTTTCCACTAGTCCGGCGTGGCGCAATTCGGACAGAATCTGCGTCAGATAATTCGGTGAGATTGCCTCCAGCGTCCCGAGTTCCTCAATCCGACGCACCCGTCCCTCCGGGTAGGTCTTCGCCAACTGGGCCAAAACCCGGCAAGCGTATTCGAGTTTCACGGGAATCTTCATCGGCTCCAAAAAGAAACATAACACCAAAAATCGGTGAGGTGAGAAGGAAACCAGACGGACGATAGCCGACTAGAACTTGTAGAGCTTTCCACGCCGCGCGTCTTCGAAGACCTGCGGGCTGAGCATGTAACTCATCGGTGGATCCGGCATTTCGGAATCGTCGAGAAGAGGCAGGTCCTTCCCGATCGTCGCGTCCTCGGGATGACTCGCCGCGATGTGAACCGGCGTGCCGACCTGAACGAGATCAAACATCTTCTTCGCCGTTTTAATGGGCAACCGCACGCATCCCATGGTGCAGGGATACGGCTTCACAAAGCCCCAATGCATTCCGTATGCCGGAGAATAAAACGACATCCAATAAGTCATCGGATACCCAGCGCCCGGCTGGCTGTAGCGGCGGCGTTCCATCGTTTTCGAAAGCACGGGAAACGTACCGTGCGGCGTGGGATCGCTCGGCTTCCCCACCGAACACGGAGAAGCGAGGAGCACTCTTCCGCCTTCGACGACATAAACCCGCTGCGCACCGGTGCTGATTTTCACCTTCACATTCGAAGGCTTGACCGGAGCAAATACCGGCGGGTCGTAGGTTGTCGAGTAGGCACTCTTCGTGGAAAGGCAGCTTGAAAGCATGCCAGCCATCAATATCAGGAGCAGTAGCGGAAGGCGTCGTAACATCTGGCTAGTGTCCCAGATTCCGACGGATGTTCAACTTGCGGAATTCATGGCGGCAGGCACTCAGTCGGAGAGTCTCGGACCGGCTCCAGAGGCGAAGTTGAAGTTCTCATAGAAATTTCAACCCCCACTCGGTCGTGGTACTCGTTCAATTCCAGACCTATGGAGGTAGTGGTTTTAAATCGCAGAGGAATTCAGCCATCCCAACAACCGGGGTGTATTCGTCCACGAACTCGATTCGCAATAATCTCAGCTTGCCAATTTGACACCCTAACGAACGTAATCATGGTGGCTTCACATTTTGCTTCGGATATGTATCCCACCCCCATGAGCGCCCCCGCCCAGACTGCAGCACGCACCTCTGTGGTCTCCGACTCCCCGTTGCCAATCCGGCACTCGGGAACAAAGGGAGACGATGTGGATCTCTTTTCATGCGATCATCGCCTGACGTTAACGTTCTTCGGTTCCGTTCTCAGACATTCCCTATTTTTTTCCCTTCTGATCTTTCTCCAGTTAGCCGCAACCAGCGCTGTCCATGCTCAATTAGGCTTCGAACCATCGGCGGGCCTGCAGTTGGGACCGGGGTTTCCGGTAACAACCCAGGAGGGATGGACTTCCGAGGTTCACCTCGACGGCAATCAGGCGATTGCTGTCCGAACTAACGGAGGAACCTTGGAGACATCTGTTCACGTCTTCACCTTTGAGAATGGAATTTGGGCGGAAGAGGCCAACCTCAGCGAACTGATTCCCGACGATGGAGCTCGAAATCCGTCGCCCGATAGCCCGGCAAACATATCGGGCGATCTTGCCCTTGTCGGGGCGTTCAAAGGGCAGGGAATTCTCGTCGTTCGCGCTTTTCGACGAGTCAATGGAACATGGGAGTTTGTTCAAAACCTCACTCCCATTGCTGGGGACTTTGGGGAGTTCGGAAGCTCACTGGACCTCGAGGGGGAGACTGCGGTGATCTGCAGTCCCGCGTTTTCTCTAGGGAGCACGGGGTTCGTTTACACCTTTAACTGGGTGAATAATGCTTGGAACTTTGATGCCAGATTCGGCGGATACTCCACGGTTTTTCGTTTTGGGAATGACGTCGATCTCGACGGTGACCGCTTCGTGGTGGGCGCTCGCAGGCATTCGGGGTTTTCGACCAGCAATGCCAGTGAAGCTTCAGTCTATTTGAA
>JBCCWV010000103.1:0-16338 GCA_039192745.1 Verrucomicrobiota bacterium
TAACGAGCGAAAGCCCATGGGTATTCAAAACCTTGATGGCAGCATAGGAAACGCCGTCGATTTCTTCGCGGGCGAGGAAAAAACCGTGGATAGAAGGAATGTGAATCTGGAGCCGTGACCGCAAATCTTCAGAAACCAGCCAAGCCCCTTCGACTTGGAGTTGAGAGGGGCGGATGCTGGAAAATATTCTTGAGTCATGGGCGGCGAGGGTCACCAGAAGTTCTCCTTCGGATGCCATTCTGTTCCGAAGAAGCCGGGTGAGTGGATTCCTTTCGATGTCTTTGATCCGCGCATTTCCCGCCTCTTGGCAGCAAGGGCAGAGCTGAGGGCAGTTGAGCGATCGGGCCAGCTTCGTCCTGTCCGTTTCCTGAAAGCGGCCCTGACTGAAAGTTTTCGCGAACCGGGAAAACGTGCGGAGATTCGTGCCCGGCAGAACGGAGAAGCGAATTCGCTTCGTGTAGTCATCAAAATCGAACTCCAAGGCGGGAGGGGAAGCGCCCGTTTGTTCGCGAGCGAAGGCTCGAAGAATGGAGTCCGTCTCGATGGAAACCGAGGGGTTGAGGAGCGTGTAGCAACCTTGGTCGTTGAGGAATCCGGCTTGGAAATCGGTGGAGAAATCGAAAGCCACTTCCGTGCTTTCGTAATGGAATCGCAACTCGCCGAATGCAGACAGTCCATCCCAAAATCCATAGGACGAAAAATCAATTTCAGTCAACCAGCCAGGGTCGGATGGACAGTCGCATGGGGCTTTCTTGGATTGCATATTCGGGATCGAGACTCGGAGGAAGCCTGAGTGCTTTGATCCCGGTGAGCTAACGGTTGCTTGTCGGGCTTTGACGATCATATGGCCCCGGCCTCGTTCGCCGTGGTCCTCGAACTTCACCGGTTGATGGTGATGGGAATGCTCTGGTTGCGCGGATTGGGGTCCGGGAGAAGAAAATCCGGGTCGAGGAAAAACCACTCCGGCTTCTTTTCGGTCTTCAGGGTGAAAGTCGAGCGACCGCTGCCGGGACGGACCAAGGCCTTGGCCAGAACAGGGGTCGAGAGGGAGGGATCGGAGCCGACGGCGATGAAAACCGGGGAGTCCATCGGGACTTTGATTTCCTCGCCGAGGCCTTTCGTTTGATACTTCCTTGTTTCCACCGTGGCGGTGACCTCCCAAGTCTCGTCATCCAAGAGTTTTGCCGATGCGGAAACGGCGGTCAGATCCCAGCGAGTGATCTTTCGGAAGATGTCGTCGATTTGAGGATGGAATTCGGCGGGAATGCGGGCTTCGAGAGTTTCCACAAAGTCGTCGGCGGTGGGATAGGGTGCCGGCTGATAGCGATAGCGCTCGAGGAAGTCCTGCAGCGCCCCGATGACGTTCTCCGATCCGGCAATTTCGGAAAGGTAAGTCATGAGGATGAGTCCCTTTCGGCGGATCATGCTGGAGTCCTTGTGTTCCTGATCAAACGGAGACTCCTCGTCCTTGAGGGCCCGGCGGGAACGAAATAGTTCGCCCATTTCCTGCAGGCGAAGTTCCCGGCTGCGGGATGGCGCGCGTGTCTCGTGAAGGTAGAGCCCGGCCGACCAATAGGGCAGACCGGCGTGGATGACTTTGGCCCCGGCGACATTGGCGGGAATGATCTGGTCGCCGAACCAGCTCATCCCCATCATGTGGGCGGCCATCTTCCTGATGCCATCGCCGCCGCTCCGCCGCACATCGGCTTTCCAGCCAAGAATCTCGGTGGCAAAACCAAGACCGGCGCGATTGCCCATGCCGTCGAAGTGAAGTGACTGCATCGCCATCTTGAAATCATCGAATGGAGGTGCGCCGTAGTTCTGTTCAAAGTAGCTGAGAGCTTCGGTGAAGATCGTCTCCATTTCATCGAGCGTGTAGGCATAACGCGGATCGTAAAAAAACTCGACGGGGACGGTGTCGGGAGGCGTGAGTTTTTTCGTCTCGTAGCGACCGGAGAGGACCGCGCTCCAGCCGCGCGAAGGGCGATCGATCCGGTAGTGAATCCGGCGGCGACCGTCCGGTAGAACATCGTCGCTAATGACCTTGCCGGCGTGGAGAGGGATTTGGTCGCCGGAGGTGGTGATCGTGGTGTCCACCTGTTCGATCCAATCGAGATGCAGGGTGTCGTGCGGCTGGTTCAATCCGTAATCGCCTTCCGGTGCGGACCATTCGAGGGGAAGTCCGTATTTGCGGCGTTTCCATTGTGGCTTGTGTTCGACGCGATCGGTGTAGCCGACGGCGGGCATGAGTTGAAGATTGAGGAGTGAGGTTCCGTTGCCGAGGACTTCAGTGGGGCCAACCTCATTGACCCCGTCGTTCTTGGCGCGGGCGCGGAAACCGGGTTTTGGTTGCCACGACATATTGAAGCGCATGGTCATGCGGTCTCCCGGCGGCAATGGCGTCTCGAAGGTCCAGTGCTCGGTTTTGAGTCGAGGGTCGAGGGATTCCCGCGTCGCTTCTCTCGAGAAAGCGATGTTCTCCATCTTCAGATGCGGTTCACAAAGGATGAGTAATTCCTTGATCGGTTCCTGGGATGGATTGTGGAGCGTGTATTCACCGTTGAGTTGCAAGCGGCGTTCATTGGGAAATAGTTCAATGTTAGAGTTAATACGAACGACGCGCGGCTGGGCGCGACTTCGCCATTGTTCGCCGTATTTCTTCTCCACTTCCGCCTTCAACGCGTCGAGGGAAGCCAGTGGCCATGTATTCTGCACCGCGGTTTGATGCCAGATTGCCGCTCCGGTCCCGACGAAGCCAAGACAAAGAAGGGTGACGGTCGCGAGACCACCTTTTCCACGAAGCAGGTGCTCCCCGAGCAACGCGCGTCGAGGCCGAGGATGGGTACCACGACTGAGAGAAGCGGCGGCGATGATCCAGAGGAACGCGGCCCCGAACGTCCAGAAGGCGAGGAACCAGAGATGCCCCTTCCAAAAGTGCCCGTAACCGTCCATGAGCGAATACCAGAAGAAGTTGCTTTGTCCGAAGCGAAAAATCGGATGGTATTTTCCGAGTCCGTCGAGCAGGACTGGCCAGACGTAAGCCAACAGGAAAGCGCCGATAGCGATGTAGCGGTTGCGCACGAGGGCCTGGAGCGAAATGGCCAGTATCCCCATGAAAAGATAGAAGGGGGCCTTCATCACGAACGAGTCGATGAAGTGCAGCGACAACTCGAAGTGATAAAAGCCGTTGGCCGCCTGATAGGCGACATTCACTGCGATGGAAAGCCCCCAGAAGGCGAGAATAATGAGGAGCAAGGCGATGGTCTTGGCGAGAAAACGACGTGTGTCGACGGTCGGCAGGGCATCGACGACTTCATGCACACGATAGTGCCTTTCCCTCCAAATGAGATCGGCGGCGCTCCAGACGAGGACGAGGATGAGAATCTTGTCGAAGTAAAATCCCGTGTTATGCACGAGAAGGTCTGTGGTGGGGAGCGAGAACTGGTGCGTGATCGCACTGGAGGCCGTGAACCACAGTGAGATCGCGGCGAGGAGAAGGAAGAGACGCAGTCCGGGTTGGCGCAGGAGGGAAGTCCATTCCCAGCGAAGACTGAGGAGGAGTTCATTCGATGCCATCCATGCGGGGGCGAGGCGGCTTCTTGGTTTCCTTTTTCGGGAGAGATTTGGCTGCGCCGGTTGGAGGGGGAGCCAGCGAACCGACATCACGACCAGGAGGCAGGCGACGCCAACCCAGAGGAGACGATTCCAGAGAAGGTACCCGCGGAAGGGAACGAACTGCTCGTTGTTTTGGAGGACCGTCCATTCCATCGCGTACTGTGCGCCCGCCGAAGTGCCGAATGGTTCCAACAGGGCATAAAACGGATAGACATCGTGACGGAGGATGTCCTGCCCGATGAGCATGCGCGTCAGGATCCAAATCACGAGCAACCCGACGGCGGCGAGCCAGGTCACGGATTGCTTTCGCCACCGGCTTCCGACGGCGAAAGTGAAGGCCGCGATGATGAAGAAGTTTGGAGCAATGTAATAAGCGACAGCCTTGACGTAGTGGGAAAAATTGGTCGGACCGAGTTGCTCGGGCAGGATGCCGGGCATCATCGAACCGAGAATCATACCGGGGACGAAGCAGACTCCGATGGCGACACAGACGAACCACCCGACGAGAAATCGTGGCAAGCCAAGGGAAACCCGCCCGGCGGGGCTGCTCAGCGTCATTTCTTCCGTTTGGCGATCCCGATCCCGGCTCGTGGCTTCGCCCATGACCCCGGCCACGGCGAGAATTCCAAAGAGACTGAGAATGATCGCCCGGGTGGCGATGGCATCGGCGCCGTTGACCCATTGAAAACCTTCACCGCCAATACCCGCCTGATAGGCATCGCCGAAGGCGATGGCAAAGTAGATGAGTGCGCAGATGATGACGAAAGGTCGCCGACGCTGACAGCGCCACTCATGGGCAAGTTGGGCGCGAAAGGCAATCATACGGCAGCGGCTTCAACGCGATAGGCGTAGAAATCCTCGAGATCGGGCTCGATGGGTTCGAAGTCACCGGAAGGGCGTTCCTCGCTGAAGACGCGCACGCGGTGGTTGTCGCTCTTTGGCCGCCACGAGAGAACGCGATGCTTCGCGCGGAAGTCTTCGAAGTCCTCGAAAGGGATCTCGCGAGTCCAGACCTTGCCTGCCATCTGCGCGACGAGGTTCGCCGGCGAGTCTTCATCGAGGACACGTCCTTTGTGGAGGATGGCCATTTTTCCCGCGAGGTCGGCAATGTCCTCGACGATGTGGGACGAAAGGATGAGGATACAGTTCCGAGATGCGCCAGCGAGGAGATGTTGAAAACGGCGACGCTCAAACGGGTCAAGTCCCGCGGTCGGTTCGTCAACAATGACGAGCTGCGGATTTCCAAGGAAGGCGACGGCAATCCCAAAGCGGCGTTTCATTCCGCCGGAAAACGTGTCGAGCCTTTGGTGTGCCTCTTGCGCGAGGTTGACCTTTTCCAGTTCCTCCATGAGTTCGGTCCCGGGACCGAGACCCTTCAGTCCCGCAAAATACTGGAGCGTCTCAAGCGCCGTCATGTTGGGATACACGCCCATGTCCTGCGGGAGATAGCCGATGACGCGGCGGGCGGCGTGGCGGTCCTTGAGAAGGTCAATGTCGCCGAGGCTCGCTTCGCCGGAGTCGGCTTCTTGCAGCGTCGCCAGCGTGCGCATGAGAGTCGACTTTCCGGCGCCGTTTTGACCGAGCAATCCATAGACGCCTCGCTCACAAGAAATGCTCACACCGTGAAGTGCCTGGACTCCGCCGGGGTAGGTCTTTGAGAGTTGGCTGACCGTCAGCATGAATCTCTACTTCTGCCGCCTCCCCGCTGACAAGGGAATCGGAAATTCCTGCAATTTTCCGAATTGGGATGTCGGGCGGTTAAATATCTCGGGAGGAACTCCGATCATCAAAGGAAGGTGAGTATAGGCCCTACGTTTTGAGCGCACTTTAGAGGTCCAAAGGTGGGCCTCGAATCGATCAAATTCTAGTTCGGAAGGAGACGAGTGACCGTGATGTTGAAGAACGCGCGTGGTTCAGACGGGCTCGGTTGCACCGCCAAGGTGACCTCAACACCGGATGCGGAGGACTGTTCGGTGGGCACGATGCTACCCGTCCAGTTTCCGCTTCCGGTCTTTTGCGCGACTTGGACTGAATGGGTTCCGCCGCTTAGGGAGACCGACTTCCAGATGCGTAAAACAATATCTTCAGCCTGTGGCTCTGCCCGGATGAATGAGTAGCCAGCGGGCTGTTCGAACGAAGGAAGTTTGCTCCGTTGACCGAGGGTCACTGATCCCTTTTGGGGAATCCCCAGGGCATAGGCGATGCCATTAGGTATCCCGTTTTCGAAGGGGTCGGCTGTGAAGGCTGCATCTGCTCCACTTAGGCCTGCAGCATTTGCAAAAAGCTCGTAGCTGATGGGCAGGGCGACCGGGGTGATGTTGACCACGAGTCCGGCATTGTTGTTCGGGACAGGTGGCGGGCCGACCTCCGCGTTTCCCTGAGGCGCATTGTAATAGGTAATCTCGGCCTCAAAGAGTGTGTGATCGCTATCCCGCCGAAGAATGAACGGGACGTCGAAAAAGACGAAATTCTGGGGCAGCCCTGTTACGTTTTGCGTGAGTCCGGTCGCGGATGGAGGGAGGACCGGTCTCACACCGTTTCCAATTTGTGTGAAAGTCTGTCCGAGAAAGTCTACGGAAGAAGAGTCACCGACCGCCGCGACCGCATTTCCAAAAGTGATGAATCCTCTGCCCGAGCCGAAGTTATAGGCAGGTTGTGAGATGGTGATTCCCTCGTGTGTGACTGTGTAGTTATTCGTGGAGTCGAGGATCAGATCGGTGGCAAAAGCGCTTCTGGAAATGAGCAGAAGGAAAACTGCCAGAAGCCTCATGGTGTTGGAATGCTGTATATCCAAAACGAGAAACGCCCGCAAGTTGGTGAACCTGCGGGCGTCTTGTTGAATTTTGAGAAGAGGACTCGCGGCTAAACAACCACAAACTCTGCCTTAAGACGCCTTGCGACGGCGGTGCGCGATAAAGCCGAGAGCGGCGAGGAGCATGAAGGGCGCGACTGTCGGCTCAGGAATCAGCGCGATCGAGGCGTTGAAGTCAGGGCCGCCGGTGAGGTCAAATAATGTCACCGTCCCAGACTCCAGAGCAAAGGGATCGACGAGGAAAACGGTGTTTGTCGTGGTATCGGCAGACCGTCCGTCGGAGGAAATGTTCATGGCCGCGATTTCGTTGTCAATGATGCCACGAGTAAGGTCGACGATAGTATTTCCGAGGTTGCCAGAAACGACGGCGTCAAACTCGTTGTATCCACCGTAGGGGATGTCTTCGTCATCAACACCAATCGTTGCCGTTTCGACGACGGCTGTCCCGGACCCAGACGCTCCGATGAAGCTGAATTGCTGTCCTTCCGCGTCAAGGATGTTGCTGATCTGGGTCGGTGTGGTCCCGTCTCGGAGGAAGCCCGCATTTGTGTCGGGAAGCGTCGAAAAATCGAGGGCGTAGTCGATGTTAACCGTGTTCCCAGAGATCATGACTGTAATGACTCCGTTAGGGTCGAAGTCGGGGAGATAGATGTCATCGCGGTTCTGTGTAGGAGCTCCATCTACGCGGCCAGCACCGGCGCTTAGGCTTGCTGCGGTCAGTGCGCCCTCTGTGCGCAACGAAACGGCTTCGATGCGGTTGAGGAGCGGCGAGTGGAAGTAGATTCCGAGGCCGTCCGCATTCGTGTAGGTGCCGTCGCCAGTGAAGTTGGGGATGTAAATCTGTCCGGTGAAACGTTGCCAGTCCGGGCTGGCCAAGCCAGCGAAACCGCCCAGCCCATTGATGAGAGCGTGCGTCGGCCCCCCTGGGACGAACGGACTCAAGGAATCCGGCCCTGAGTAAGAGGTGGTGTTGGCGAAGAAATTGATCACGGCGGTATTGGCCTGAACATTCGCAGTGGCTGTTGCCAAAACAGCGCACGCCGAAACGGTGGTGAGTATTTTTTTAGTCATTGTATTGAACCTTTGATGCAGGGTTGGTGAGAATGGGTCTCAATGATACTGAGACTCTGTCTCAATATGCAGATCCTATACCTATGCAACTGAAAATTGCCAACCAATTTTTTTAAAATAAAAACGCTATTTTTTCCGGCAGTCCACGGACGTTGGAACACGAGAGAAAAGCTCCGCGAACCCCTAAAATCAGGCACAATCCTCCCGATAGGCGGCGCATTTGAACTGGCACCGCAAATTCAGCGTGTAATGCAGTTTTGGGGGCCGCCGATCAGTGGCGTCGGCGACGCACAGCGGCAAAGCCAACGGTCGCGAGGGCAAGCAGGGAGGTGCTTGGCTCTGGGATCGTGAACGTGCCTACGCTGAGAATGGTTCCGTCGAGGTCAGCGGTGAACTCAGTTTGATCAGAAATGAGAGGTGGGGTTGGAAGTCCAGTGACCACTTCGTTGATGAACAGGGCAATGGAGTCGCCGCTCGCAGAGAAGGTGCCGTCGAGATCAACAGAACCGAGGAATGCATTGTTGACATTCAAGGTGGCATCGACCGAAAAATCGACGCTGGTTAAAAGCCCGTCAGTAAATGTGGCTGTATCCGAAGCGTCTAACGCGCCGAAAGAAAGGGTCAGTGTCGATGAGACAGGACCGAAGAGGGAACTCAGATCAGAGAAGCTGATGTCACTGGAAAAGTCGATGTCAAGGCTCAGAATGCTGACGGTTTCGATTCCGCTGCCACTCACGCCAGCACCGTCGATCTCGAAACTTCCAATCGAGAAATCGCCTTCATTGGGAAATATATCGGAGCCGCTACCGAATGGAGTTCCGAACGCGAAGTTCGGATCGGCAAAGTTGTAGAATCCGTCGGCGTCTCCGGGGAGACCGTTGCCTTGAGATATTTGAGCGAAGGCAGCCGAGAGAGTTGTGTCGGTGAACCAGCTGCTCGGGTCCATCGTCGATGCGAGTGAAATGTTCGCCGCGTGAGACCCGCCGACGGAGGTGGCAAGCAGGAGGAGAGGAAGTAGTTTCTTCATGAGGGAGTGAGTGTGCAATTTGGATACCGAATCCAGACGTTTTTATGAACCTGAAGGGAGCCAAACTCAACGGGAAAACGGCAATTCATTAGCGTTCCCTTGTAGAAATAGAACGCAGAGATCGAATTTTCAACACTGATATTTAGGTGGCGGGAACCTCATGACGAATGTGTCGGCGCCAGGTATGCGCGAGATCCTTTCAAAGGTGATGGCGTCTTTCGGCCGCACTTTTGGACCCATGCACCGGGGAGAACTGCGAGTCCGTGCCGCCATCGGGTCTTCTGGTAGGCCGAGAAATGCAGCTATCCTCCTGAGCGCAAAGATCGGCGGTCGGCGATGCATTGACGGCCTTTTGCGTTTTTTAGTCCCGTAAAAATGTTCGAAGTGGATTCAGGCTGGATTTGAGATGGTCAGGCAACGGGGCCCTTTGAAGGCGACTCAGTATCTTGTGGACGAAACGGAGAGCTCCATCCTTAATGTGGCGTGATGACTCGCGTTTCTTCCCTCGTAATTTGTTTTGCCGCATTGACTTGGACCGCTCCCGCGGTAACGACCATTCAACTTGCCAGCCTAATGGATCCGACCAGTGGATTCTCCGCCAGTGGAGTGCCGACCGGATTGACCGGAAGGGTTCAGATCAACTATGGAACAGGCTTGCCGGGTGACAGGGATGGTCGCGAGTTTCCCGAAGGAACGCCAGTGGGTGGCGCCGGATCAGATGCTTTTCCAAGGGAAGAGAATTTCGTCGTCGGCTCACTTACCTACGATGAGAGCCTCGTGTCGGGGAGCGGGATCGAAACGGTAAGTATTTTGGGAATTAACCTTGGCGAACTCCAGAACGACGTCAGCGCCGCCAATCTGGAGCCTGACTTCCGGGGTATCCAGCCTTGGAGCTTCGGAACGATCGATGCTGGAGACACCATCACTTTCACGGACGGCGTCCTTACTAGTTTGGACATTGATCTAACCGCCGACATCCCCGTCGCAGATGCTAATTTTCCGCCGGCAGTCATCTTCGATGGGACGCTGGTCTTTAGTGGCAATTCAATTCGCTGGGTCGTCAGCGATACGGAATCCATCGACTCTCCATTTTTTCCGATCGTGATTGATCAAACTATCGACTGGGAATTGAACGGTGTCGTGCTGGCTGTGGTGCCAGAACCTTCGGCGGGACTTCTCGCTTTCGGTGCACTATCCGGGTTGGTCCTTCGTCGGCGCCGGCATTAGTGGTGAAATTGGGGGAGGGCTTTCTGCCCGATTCCGCTTCCCTTTGAGCCCCATTGTCTGTCAACTCGCGCGTCCGGGTGTGATGACGTTTTGTTCGGTTTGAAGGCGAATCCGAAGAGCCGTGAAGCCCTTCGGTCTTTGTGTGTGGTCGTGAATCTACCGAAGGGAAATTTTGAAAAGTTAATAATCAATTTCCCGCTTCAGTCTCAGGATTTGTGGGTGTTTGCGATATATTGATCCGAAATGAAGGGAGACCGTCTCTGCATAAATGAGATGGAGGGCCGTGAAAGGCTGTAAATGCTTGTATCGAAGGGATATCGCCGCCGTTTAATCACACTTTGACCCTGAATTGCTCCTTCTTCTGACTCCGCTTTTAAGCTGGACGAAGTGGCGTCAATCGTGCTTAATGCCGCCGTCATGAAACGAACACTCACTCTCTCACTTGTCTTGGGTGCCCTTCTTGCCAACGCCCAGGCTGTTACAACAATCTCACTCGCCAGTTTGATGGACCCTAATGGTGGTTTCACGATCGCTCCCATTCCGACAGGCCGGGTTCAGATCAATCTTGGTGACGGGACTCCAGGTGACCGCGACGGACGGTGGTTGCCTACCGACACCAGTGTTCCAGTTGGTGGAGCGGGGTTTGACGCTTTTCCCAATGAAGAAAATTTCTCAGTGGGATCGCTGGATTATGATGAGGCCCTCATTTTCGGGACGGGTGTTGAAACGATTCCCATCCTCAGCCTCGATCTTTCCGGCCTACAAACCGACGTGGATCATGTGGCGATGGCGGCTGCAGATATCACGGGCCTCCAAGCGTGGCAGTTTGGAGCTATCGACGCGGGTGACACCGTAACGTTCACGGATGGCGTCCTTACAAGCATTGACGTCGATGTGACCGCAGATGCTGCTATTGCCGATTTCGACACCTTTTTGGGAGGCCCGCTGAAAGTCTTCAACGGGAACTTGGTCTTTTCGGGCAATGATATTTCTTGGACGATCCTCGACACGGAATTCATCAACGCGTTTCCTATCGCTGATGGAAACAGCACACTCGACTGGAACTTGAGTGGCACCGTTTTGTCGGTGATACCCGAGCCGTCTTCCGGTCTCCTTGCTCTTGCTGCAGCGTCGCTGGTCTTCCGTCGCCGCCGGCGTTGAGTAGGAAAAAACTTCCACGGCGATCCTGGATATGGATTCGCCAGGCCTTTGGGGCGGTGACCACTGGTCACCGCCTTTTTTTTGAACCTGCATTATAACTTATGTCGAAATTTCCTTGCTCCATTCTTGCGTGCGCAACTTTGATGAGTGCTGCTTCTGCGGGTGAGTTGAGCCTAGACGCCACTGCTGACGGAAACACACGCTTCTATTCCTATTTCTCCGCCTCGTTTTGCCAGTTGGATCAAGGTTGGTCGAACTCACAAGGCGCCAGTGAAGAGATAGATGGTTTTTTTGCCTTGGCCGATTTACCCGATTTCACGCCGATCGGAAGTGGAGTCGATTTCTTTCCCAGGGAAGAAGATTTTGAATTTGGAACAGTCACCTATGACGACACCACGATCACAGGTATAGGCATGGAGTCGGTGCCGGTTACGGGGTTGAACCTGACGGTTGGAGGGAATTTCAGGGACGGACGGGCGACGGTGGGGGAGCTGGGCAATGACATTATGGACACAATAACCGTCATTCGGAGTATTGATCCCGAGAGCCGGGTTGAGTTGGTGGATGGCGTCCCCCGGCACCTTTTCCTCACTGCATTCATCACCCTTGATTACGAGTTGACCGACGGAGCGGAGTTCGACGGAGTCTTTACTGTTTTTGGTGACAAGTTTACACTTCTCGTGGACGGCACCTACGACACAGGAATCCCGAATCCAAACAGAGAGGGTGAGACCTTCAAGTTTCGCCAGCGGTGGGACTCAACCGGCGTGATCGACGCGCTCCAGCCGGACACCTTCCAGTCTTTGATTGATTCGGTGGTCACGAAGACTATTCAGCTGGAGGTCACCCTCAACCACAGGGGCCACGCGGTCCTCAACTGGGACTACGGAGAAGAACTGCCCGACACGGCATGGGGAGGCTTTACAATCTATTCGGTCGACGATCAGGGCTCGCATGAAGTGATTGCGGACGGTCTTCCCATCAATACCAGGGAGTGGACGGACTTTTCGCCCGGGCTACATGGGATTTATTCGATGCAGTTCTGGTATATTCCTTTCCCGCAATAGCGCCCGACGGCCGGCGTTGGATAGCTGGAGCTCTTTGCGCTACTTCTCCCCGATTTTGAAAAACCCTTGCTGGGCAGTAATCATCTCCGGCGGGAGTTCGAAGATGGCAGAAGTGCTCAGTCCTTGGGACGGAATTTTTTCCTCCACGTCAATCGAGAACGAGGTCATGTCTATGGACCCCACAATGAAGTAGTCTGTGCACGGCTCAGACACCCAAGAGAGCGTCACCATGTTGTCGCTGCTAATCTCCACGTCGGTGATGGCGAGAGGGTCCGGCTCGGGGAACGTTGTAGCGGTAAAGCTGCCGCGATGAATTTGCGCGGTCCGGAGTGTGCCTTCCCCTCCTTGGCCGAAGGTAAAAATGCTTCCAGAGAAGACCAATTCATCGCCGACGCGCGTGACGGTCCCAGTCATCGATCTTTGGGTTGTCGGGCTTTCGGGATAGGTGGGCTCGGAAGGGAAGGGGCCGAATTGGTAGGGGAATCCATCTTGGAAACCAAGAAAAGGCGCTGTGTCGTTGAATGTCTGCGATGTTGCCTCAAAGCGGAAAACCGGATCTGTCAGTATCAGTTCCGCTCCGGTCCCTGTCTCCGTGCCGGCTTCCGCGCTAATCAGCGTCAATTTCGGAGTAAGTGGCTCGACTTCGTTTCCTGTCGCCACCGCAGGATTGAAGGGGAGATGGTACTCGAAGGTTGTTCCGCCACCCTGAAACTCCTGTGCCTCTTCGGTGTAAGTCAGTAAGTAGATGGTGGGATTCGCCAGATCCACGATGTAGCACATTTCCAGCGACACGAAATCGACCGATTGAATCGCTCCTTCAACCTCGACCACATCCAGAGTCAGTGTTCCTTCGAGCGAAAACGAGTTGGTCACAAAGTCAGAATAAATAGTATCCTCCTCGACGAACATGGTTTCGGTGACAACAATGAGGCCCGCGATCGTCAAATCAAAATCTCCTGGCGTCGTGGTGTCGATGCGGAATTCCATCACTTCGGCTCTCACGGAGGGTGTTTGGAGAAAGCATACTGTGACTAGAACACTACAAAGAACGAGGTTTGCGAGGGGGCTTTTCCCGGGTCTCCAGAGCAGAGATTTGGCGGGGTTCCCATGATCTGGACGGGTTTGAGGGGAAGACAAAGCAGTCATCGTTTCTGTGAAAGGATTTCGGGCTTGTCGGTCTCGTTTCGGACTGCGTGACTTTCGGAGGGGGCAGACGAGAAGTTCCTTGCCTTGTGAGAAAGAACCCAGACTTATTGATACTAAGTCTCGTTATTATGTCAATTGTTTTGCATTTCATGTTTTCCATCAGGCAAGCCAAGAAGCGCAGCTCGCCATTGGGCGGCTTCGACTCGTTACTACTAACCTGTTGCCGAGAGACGTGGATTCGACAGACAGGGCGAAGAAATCTGACACTGAAAAACTGAGTATCGGTGAAAGAAGATTCTTCTAAGAGGGGAAACGGGGGGCGGAAGCGGAGCAAAGGGAAGACAAAGCTCTTCTGGAAGTTCCACAGTTGGTGCGGGATCTATTCCGGTGGGTTCCTTGCTTTTGTCATCATTACTGGAGCGGTCGCGGTCTTCAAGAATGACATTTATATTTGGGAGAACCGGAAGCTGGCGGTGGTCGATGCAACGGAACTGGATGTTTCAAAGCTTGGTGAAATGATTGAATCGGCGTGTCAGGCGATACCGGGCAAGCCGGATCATTTTCACATGGATGTTGTCGCCCTGCCGGCTGATCCAAAACACGCGTTGAGGGTTTCGGTTTCAAATCCGGAGGGCTTCGGCAACCCGTTTTCGATCTTCAACCGACCATGGTTGGCCTATTCCATTTTCATCCACCCACAGTCTGGCGAAGTGCTGGGCGTCTCGGATGATGAACGGTCGATTGCGGGTTACTTGCGTTCGCTTCACGTCCGGCTTTTTGCCACGACACCGGGACGTTACTTCGTGGGCTTTTTTGGATTCACCATGTTGGTCAGTGTTGCGGCAGGATTGGTCATATTGTCGAAATTCCTTGGGCGGAAGGCGCTTTGGGTTATTCGAAACAGGACCTTGCGACTCATTGCCACCGACTGGCACATGCTGATCGGGGCCGTGCTTTCCATTCCAGCGCTGATGTTTGCGATTACCGGTTTTTGGTTGGGGTTTCAACGCCCGCTCATGGATGCGTTTTCCATCAAGGATCCGGCGAGATTCTCACGTGAAGAGGTGATGGCGCCCTCCAAGGATTTGGCGATGAAGGTCGACTATGTCAAAGCGCTGGAGCGTGTTGAAGCAGCTTATCCTGGCTTTATTCCTCGATTGATTATTCCTTCTTCGCATGGTGAGCGGACATTGAAGTTCCGGGGAGATACGCGCGGAATGGTTTATCAGGAAAAGTCCCAAACTGTCGTTCTCGATAAAGCCGATCTCTCTGTCCTTTTCGTGCATAACACCCATGATTCAGATGCTGGCGCGAAGCTCTATTTCCTGCAAGAGGGGCTCCATTTTGGCCGGTTCTGGGGTAACTGGGTGCAATGGGTCTATCTCATCGGAGGCTTGTTGATAGGTCTTCTCCCCTTGAGCGGCTATGTGATAGCCCGCCTCCGTCGCAAGGAATCACTGGCGCCCGTCGTGCGATGGGTGGTTTTCGCCAGTGTTTATTCGGTGCTGATGTTGGTGATCGTCAGGGTCTTCGGTATAGTGGTGGCGATGGCTTATGGTTTTGTCATGCTTGCGTTGTTTCTGCTTGTCCTTTTGGTCTGGGCGGTCGTTCGATGGTGGAAGAAGAAGCATGGAGGGTCGCCGCCGTTGTTGCTTCCCTTTGATCCGGAGAGCTATCTTGCATCGGTTGGTCGCCATCAATGACCGGGATGAAGAAGACCATGAAAAAAATCCGAACAATATTTCTCGTCGCAGCGCTTACCGGCGGTGGTTCTCACCGAACTGATGCCGTCGACTTGCCGCTGGAAGAGTGGAGCATGAACAAGTCGGCTCAGGTCGATGCCATTGTGCGGGAGGTTCATGAAGGTGTTCCCGTTCCAGGTATCGCCGTGGGCATCGTGCTGGGCGACGAACTTGTTTACGGAAAGGGCTTCGGCTTTCGACGGCTCTCGGACGAAAAGCCAGCTGGCGCGGACACCTTGTTTCATGTGGGCTCAGTTTCAAAGCCGATCACGGCGACCCTCCTCGCCGCGCTCATGGAGCGCGGGGTCATTGCTCTCGATGATCCCGTCGCAAAACACCTTCCAGAAAGTGTTTCCCTTCCCACTTACGATGGAGCGCCGGTCGAGTTAACGGTCCGGCATCTGGCGACACATTCGAGCGGTTTGCCGAGGGACCCGCCCAATCGCCGGAACGTGTGGTACGGCCTCCGGCTCAATCCCGGTCAGGCGAAACCATACAGCGTTGAAGAATTGTACGTCGCGCTCGGAAAAACGAAGCTGCTCTTCGAGCCTGGCTCGGAATGCAGCTATTCCAATTTCGGATACGGACTTCTCGGTCACGTTCTTGAAATGGCGGGAGGCAAGCCGCTTGAGGAACTGATGAAGCAGGTTCTCTTCAAGCCGCTGGGTATGAAGGAGACAACCGTCACCATGGATGAAGGTGCACTGGAGAATTTTGCCACACACTACTGGCACGACGACCGACGCCGACCGCGCTCCGACCGGCCGCGCACCGAGTTCGGCGAGATTTTCGGTCACGGTGGCGTTGTGAGTTCCGTGGAAGACCTCGCGCGATTTGTATCGTTTCAATTTTCCGGCAAGCCGGATGTTCTTTCTCTCGTGGCGCTGGATAAAATGCGAACGGGACGAGAGAACTCACTCGGTGAACCTCTCCTCCTTGAGCGTGATGGCGTGGAAATGCAGATGTGCATTGGCTGGCGCGTGCAGGAAGCTGACAAGAACGGGGGTATTGTGAATCATTCGGGAGAGATGGACGGGCACAGTGCCTATGTCGCCTATGCCCCTCGCGCAAAATTGGGAGTGATCGTCCTTGCAAACCTGGGCGGTGCTCGGAGACGCGAGAGCAATCCGACTGCAGCACTGCAAGTTGGGGTGAGACTGAAAGAGAGCATCCTTTACCCCGCACTTGGCTGGAAACCATGACCTGAAGGAAGGAATCGATGAGTTCCTGCATTGGCTGGATGGCCGCTTTAGCCCCCGGTTTGACGCCCCCGATGAGTTACGTCGCGAAGTGACCGCTTAACCAGTTATTGGTCACGTGGGCCTTTAAGCGGTCGCTTCGCCACGCGAAATGATTTGCGAGCAACCGGACGTTAAAATGCACGGGTATAGTTCACCCGGCGCTTCGCGACCGACGGATACCAGCTACAGCTTTAATTTAAACCATCAAGTGTGGTTGGACGAGATGGCA